>PMKE01000075.1 GCA_003158585.1 Alphaproteobacteria bacterium | reverse complement strand
GCTTCGTCGGAGAAATCCGGCTCGATGTTCACCACATGGCGCTTGCCGTCGAAGATTTCGTACACCGGGAACAGGCCGGAACGCACCGCGAGGCGCACCAGTTCCAGGCCCAGCGCCGGCTCCGACTTCCACCCGGTGGGACAAGGCGAGAGCACATGCAGGAAGCGAAAGCCCTTCTGATCGAGCGCATAGCGCAGCTTGCGAAACGTATCCTCCGCGTGGGCGAGCGATAGCGAAGCGGCGTATGGGATGCGGTGCGCCGCCATGATGGCGATGATGTCCTTCTTCTCGACGTCCTTGCCGAGCGGCGTGGTCGACGTCGCCGCTCCGAGCGGCGTGGCCCCCGAGCGCTGGCCGCCGGTGTTGCCGTAGATCTCGTTGTCGTAGCAGATGTAGAGGATGTCCTCGTTGCGCTCGGCCGCGGCGGAGAGCGTCGCCATGCCGATGTCGTAGGTGCCGCCGTCGCCGGCCCAGCAGATGACCCGGGTCTTCTCGCCATTGATGCGCGCCGAGTGCGCCAGGCCCGTCGCGAAGGCCGCCGCGGACGCGAACGTCGCGGCCACGGTTGGAGCGCCGTAGGCCGAGTACGGGAACGCGCCCGCCGTGACGATGCCGCAGCACGCCGGGATCACCATCTGGATGGGCCGTTCGGCCACGGCGTGGCTCAACAGGTTGAGGCCGATGGACATGCCACAGCCGCCACAGTTGGTGTTGCCGCAGCGAAGCAAGGGCTCGGGCCTGTCCCCTCGCGTCTGCACCACGCCATCGAGCGCCGGCTGTTCCATCTATCCCACCTCCACGAACTTCGGCGGCGCGGCAGCGTCGCGAGAGAGCAGGTCTTCGAGAATCCACGCGACATGGTGCGGGCGCACGTCGCCGCCGCCCACGCCGGCGATGTAGTCCTGCGTCAGACACCCGGGCTCCGTCAGCCCACGCAGCTCGGCCCAGAGGATTCCGCCCAGGCCCGGGCACAGGTTGCGATCGATGATCCCGACGCGCTTCTTGCCGGCCAGCGCCTTCTTCAAGATCTCCTCGGGGAACGGCCGGAACATGCGTACACGGAGCGCCCCGACGCGCAGCCCCTTGGCGCGCGCCTCGTCGACGACCGTGCGCACCGTGGCGGCGATGGTGCCCATCGAGACGATGAGCACGTCGGCGTCGTCGGCTCGGTACGACACGACCGGATCGGCCAGCTTGCGGCCGAACGCGCGCTCGAACTCGCGCTGCACCTCCGGGTAGACCGTGAGCACGGCTTCCATCGCCGCGTGCGCCTGATGGCGATGGACCTCGATCTCGTGGGGCGAGTCGAGACCGCCCACCGTGCGAGGCCGGTCGGCGATGCGGTGCGGCAGATCGAGCGGGGGCAAGAACGCATCGACCGCCGCCTGATCGGGCAGGTCGGTCATCATCATCGTGTGCGAGAGGATGAAGGCGTCCTGACACACCATCGCCGGCAGGAGCACACGCTTGTCCTCGGCGAGGCGGTAGGCCGCCAGCATGGTGTCGGCGACCTCCTGGTTGTCCTCGCAGTAGAGCTGGATCCACCCCGCGTCGCGCAGCGAGAGCGTGTCGCCGTGATCGACCAGGATGTTCCACGGCGGGCCCAGCGCACGGTTCACCGCCATCATCACGATGGGCAGCCGGTAGAAGCCCGCGGCGAACACGTTCTCGTTCATGTACGCGAGCCCGTTCGACGACGAGGCCGTGAAGGTGCGCACCCCCGAGAGGGCGAAGCCCATGCACACGCCCATCGCCGAGTGCTCGCTCTCGACGCGGACGACGTGGCCCTTCTCGAACTCCTGGTTGCACAGGAGCTCGATGCACTCGGTCTGAGGGGTGATCGGATAGACGCCGCTGCCGAAGCCGCGGGCGTTGCGGTTCGCGCGTCCCGCCAACGTGGCGGCCAACGCGGAGGCGTGGTTGGCGCTGAGCAGCTCGAGGGTCATAGCGGCGCCATCTCCATGGCTTTGCGTTGGCACTCGGTCACGCAGATGCCGCAGTCTTCGCAGAGCGCGGGATCAACCTCCAGCCGTAACAGAGGATTTCTGCCCGCCACCCCAAGGAGCGCGCCCAGCGGGCAGATGTATTTGCACCAGAAGCGCGCCCGGAAGAGATTGAGTATCGCGGCCAAGCCGAAGAGCACGCCAAAGAGTATACTCCAGAAGTAGCGGGGCTGGCCCACGGTGAGCAGGTAATAGTGCAGCCAGCGATAGATTGGCTCGCTGACCGCCGCGATATGCAAGCCGCCGATGCCGAAGTCGTGCCGGTAGAGAAATGCGAAGAAATGCTCCAGCCCGGCATCGAAGGCGGGGAAAACAGCCAAAGTCAGCGAGCGGAAGAGGAAGGAGAAAGGATCCAGCAAGCCGACCAGATTGGCGCCCACCAATGCTGCCACCAAGACAGCCAGCAACACAAAGTACTTGCTATGCTGCCAATGGCTGAAACCGCCGGTTTTGACCTTTGCGCTTGCCGTACCGCTGCGCCAACTGCTCACCAAGTTGTGTAGTGCGCCGAAGGGGCAGAACCAGCCGCAGAACCAGCGCCCGAAAATGAACGTGACGGCCAGTGTAATGAGTGAAAACAGCATCGCTGCGGCTGCCGCATGACCGCCCACCCATACCGTGAGCAGCGCCAGTGGATCGAGATCGAAAAACAAATCGACCCCGCGGCCTGCCGTGCTGCCGGCATGAAAGGCCGTCTGAAAAAACAGCCAGAGAAACAGCAGCATGAAGATCGTTTGCGATGCCCAGCGCAGTCGCACGAACCATGCGGTTTTACCTTTGTTCTTCACCGTCGTTCCTTTTCGCAGTTCACAGTTCGCAGTTCATAGTTCACAGCGACGAATCCTGCCGACAATAGCCGTTCGCCGCGGACACCACAAACCAGGCCTTTCAGAGGTTACTCAATGACAGCAAGTTGGTTTTCTGCGCCGGCGCCGATAGCGCGGCGCGTGCGGGGATACTTCGCACCTGTGAACCGCTCCACACAGACTCCCGTGCTTTTCGACCCTTCAGCGCAAGGGGGTTTCAGCCTGGACGCGCCTCCGGCGCCGTGGATCAGCCTGGGCTGGATTCAGGAACTAACGCGCATGCCGGGAAGCAAGTCCGGCGCAATATTGACGGGCATTCCGGCGGCGGTGCTCGAACAGGTGCGCGAGACGCTCGAGGCGCAGGTG
>PMKE01000039.1:684-53368 GCA_003158585.1 Alphaproteobacteria bacterium | reverse complement strand
CGGCCTGCCGGATCGCGACGACGTTAAGGCGGGCGTCATCGCCTACAAGATCGCGGCCCACGCGGCAGACCTTGCGAAGGGCCATCCCTCGGCGCGCATCTGGGACGACGCGATGAGCAAGGCGCGCTTCGAGTTCCGTTGGCGCGATCAGTTCGCGCTCGCCATCGATCCCGAAACCGCCGAAGCCTTCCACGACGAGACGCTTCCGGCCGACGGCGCCAAGGTGGCGCATTTCTGCTCGATGTGCGNNCGGCCCGAAATTCTGCTCGATGAAAATTTCGCAGGAAGTCCGCGACGCCGCCCGCGGGCAGAACGATTGGTCGCCGGAGGGTTCTATGAAGGAAGGTGGGGGCCTCTCCACCGCCGAAATCCGCGCCGCGATGGAAAAGAAAGCCGCCGAGTTCCGTGAACACGGTTCCGAAATCTACTGGCACAAACCCGCGGCGGAGTAGGGAGGCTGACACCCGTCTGTATGCCCGCCGCGTCGCTGGGTTCTGACCGGCCTCCATTGCGTTCGATTGGCTGTCGCCGACAGCCCACAATTTGGGCTATGAATAATATTCAAAGCCTAGGTAGGGAGGCGGCATGTCGGATAATGCGCACTGTGATTTTTCATCCTTATTTCCAGCGGATCAAACGCCAGTCTATCGTCATTTGGCGGCGTTGGTGTCTTATTCGAATGGTCGGCAATATGAGTTCTTAGATCACGAGATATTCGACAAATTAGTTCATCGAAGCCCGGCAGATGGCATGGAGGTGTACTGGCGAGAACTGCTTGATCGGGCGCACTTTGCCGCGGCGGTAAGCAGCATACGTCATTTCCGCTGGATCAACGGTTGCCTCGCTGCTGTTCATCAAGAGAACTACTTGATGTTTTGCGCGTGCTTCAGAGGCCTGTTGGAATCGACAGCTGACTCGTTTGAGGCGCTATTTCGTTTGCCGTTCTATTTTGCTCAGAACCACAAGATGATTTGTCGTCTTCTTGCGCGTGAGGATTTTGGCAAGGACGTGATGGTAGCGCCAGAGGTCGAAAAGTGCCTAATCCACTTTTCACACGCGAGAAAGAAGATCGGAATTTCAAGAGAAACACCCGCAGAACATCGAGCTAAGAACGTTACCGAATATCTTAGCATCTTAGAGCGCGGAAAACTCACAGATGTCATGGAGTGCTACGGCGAACTCTGTGAAGTCGCGCATCCGTCGGTATTTAGTTTGGCCGGGTTTATCGATGTCAGCCGGAGCCACGAAAACACGGTGTGGTGCCTAAATGCCAATGCCGACGCAGTAGTGATTGGTGATTTTAGAAGGCGCTATGCGGCGCTAATTTCGGAGATTCTGCAGTACGCCCTGAATCCGTTGCTATTGCTTCTCTATGTTCTCGATAGATATCCCATAGAACGTTACAAATGCTCACCTATTTCAAACGTCGATTTAGGAAACATTCCCGAATTTAGAAAAGTCGCAGCACTGTTTGGTTAGCATTCAATCAACGGCGAGTGCGCGAGTTTGGCTTTGCCTCCCTCTCCAGCGCCAAATACGCAATCGCTCCCGACCGGCTGAGGGAGAGTTCTTTCGCCGTTCGATCCAGTGCTTCCAGCGCCGCGCCGGGGAGGGAGATGTTCACGCGCACCGGCTCTTCGGCAATCTCGACCGGGACCATCAGTCGAGCTTTTTCCTTCACGCCGCGTTGTGCCGGGATTTCATCTAGCGGACGCGGTTCGGGAAGCGTGTCGCCATATTCCAGGGACAGCGCCACGTGAGCCTGCGCCGCCGCGAACGCGTTCGTCGCCGCTTCCTCCTGGCTGCGCCCGAAGCTCGTGCAGCCCGGAAGGTCGGGAAAGAACACGCCGAACCCGTCCTTCGCCTTCTCGATAATTGCCGTATAGAAGCGCAGCATTGTACTCACCTCAACTTGACGCCGCTCTGACGTTCGATGCTTCGCACCGTTCCCGGCGGCATATCTTTCACGGGATGCGGCACAGTTACCGTTCCCGGCCGCGTCGCATGGCGGAAATGATGATGGCTGCCGGTTACGCGCACTTCCTGCCAGCCCGCTTTTACGAGCAGGCGGATGATGTCGCGGCTGGACAAGCTTCTAGCCATGCGAGAATCAATTATACACAAAAAATGTGTATGCACAAGATGTCTTCGGAGGCATCGGCAGTTATTGCTCTCGTCGTACCCCATCGGCACAGGGCGGTTCTGCGCGCGTTGGCTCGCTGCTCCGGGTTCAGTCGCCGAATTCCGAGAACACGGCGGCGGACTTTACTGGGCGAAGCCTGCGGCAGAGTAATACTTCTTGCGCTACGATTGAGAAGGAGACGCAAACAAACAAGTAATCGCACCATCTTCATTTGGCCGGCGGGATGAATTACCGTATCGCCTCGAACTGCGATGGGGCGGAACATGGCAAAGGCAGGATTCAGCGTCGTTGCGTTAAAGCCCGAATACGAAAACCTCTACGGAAGCTGCAACTTCGTTGCGGTGCGCGTGCCGGAGATTTCGGCCGGTGCGACTAAAATCAAGAACGGTCAGGCGCGATACGCAAAGCTGGCGGCGACGACCGGCGTGCCCTGGTACGTCATCGGGCTGCTGCACTATCGCGAGAGCACGTGCAATTTCGAGAAGCATCTTTACAACGGCGATCCGTTGAAGAAGCGCACGACGCACTATCCGCCGGGCAGGCCCAAGGACGGCGCGCCGCCCTTCACCTTCGAATTCTCCGCCGAACGTGCGCTGAAGGACGAGGGTTTTTCCGGCTGGAAGGATTGGAGCCTGGCGGGAACCCTGTTCCGTTGTGAGAGCTTCAACGGCTTCGGCTTTCGCGCCCACAACGTGCACACGCCTTATCTTTGGGGCTTCAGTCAGCACTACACCGGCGGCGGTTTCCCGCGCGATCACGTATGGTCCGACACCTACGTGAACAAGCAGTGCGGCTGCGCCACGTTGCTGAAGTGGATGGAAGTGCACGCCATGATCGCGCCGCTGGCGTGACGGCGCGACCCGTTCAGCAGTTATTGCTCTCGTCGTACCCCAACGGTACGGGGCGGTTGAGAAGCGCGCCGGCCCAGGAGCTGACGGCCGAGGCCTTGCCTTTGGTGTCGAGTACGAAGATCGCCGGCACGTTGGTCTGCGGCGGATTGGGCCTCAGTCCCGCCGGTCCCTGCTGCTTCGGCGCGGGCGGCAGGTCCATGAGCAGCTTGATGACCGTGTCGCCCGGCTTGGCGCCGTAATCGGGCCACGCCACGGCGCGCGTTTCCATCCACGAGGTATCCTTGTGGATCGTGATCTTGCAGTTCAGCAGACGCTTCTTGAGCGAGATACCGGCCGCGGTCGGAATGCCGTCGAGCGCCTTGGCGATCGCCTTCCAGTCGGTCACCGGCGCGGCGCCGGAAGGAAGGGCAACGGCGGCAAACAGCACGGCGGCGGACATGATTTTCAGCATGGCACGGCCTCGTTGATTACCGGGCGATGTCACACCCGCCGCGGTTCCGGCGCAAGTGGGGCCGTTCATGAAGAGCTGGCGATTATTTCAATCCCCGGCTTCCCGTAGCGGCGTGCCAGACGAGGAGCACGACGATCGCGCCGATGATCGCGACCAGCATGGACCACAGGCTGAAGTGGTAGATCACGGGGTAGCCGAGGAACGAGAAGATCGCTCCGCCCAGCACGGCGCCCACGATACCGAGCGCGATGTTCAGGAAGCAGCCCTCGCCGCGCTCGTTGACGATCTTGCTGGCGATGAAACCGGTAATCAGTCCGAAGAACAGCTAACCGACGATGGACATGCATCCCTCCACGAAGCGCGGCCCGATTTTCCCGATATTGTGTAACCCTGTCCAGGCGGACGCAAAGGAAACTCGTGCGCCCCCTCGAGGAATAACTGCAATATGGCGCCGTCTGGTGTATATAAAGTGCCGAGGGGCACCGGTATCTAAGGAGATTTCGGAGCCATGAATACCAAGCTCGTCTGGGCGGCGCTGCTGATGGCGGCGACCGTCGTTCCTGCCTTTGCCGACGACGCCGCTCCGGCGCCTGCCGTCAAAAACGTTTGCCTCCAGCGCAGCCTCATCGACGGCTGGGGCTCGCGCGACGACCACTCGATGATTATTAACGACAGGTTCGGGCGCAAATTCCTGCTGACCCTTGCCGGTATGTGCAGCGATCTCAAATTCAGCTTTGCGGCGGGCGTCCACGGTTTCGGCGGCGGCGGCATGTGCGTCGACCGCGGCGACCACATCGTCATGCGCGGCGGCGGCGCGTCGATGATGCAAAGCACATGCTGGGTGACGAAGATCCAGCTCTATACGCAGGAGATGGCGGCTGCCGACAAGGCGGCCCGCGCGGCGCATCAGCCGCTGAACACGTATTAGGGAAGGACGGCCTGCAACAGGTCCCGCGCCGGCCGGCGTTCGCCGACCAGTGAGCCGCGCGTGTTGAGGACGGGCGCGCGTACCAGTCCTGCGCCATCCAGCACGCCCAGCTTTTCGAGCAGGACGGCGATGGCGATTTCCGAAGCGCGCACGGCGCCGTCGTCGATCTTGATGGCGATGCCGATACCCTTCTCGGGGATCATCCCGGCATAGACGCCCTCGGCGCCGATCTTGACGGCGGCCTTGCCCTTGGCTGCGCGCATGATCGCCGTGCAGGAGCGGCCCGTCCCCGCTACCAGCTCGGGATGATTCGTCATCGCTTTCAGGATGCGATCCGCTCCCGGGGTGCGCCGCCCGGCGATCCGGGCGAGGGCGCGGGCGAAGGCGGCAAGCGGCAGCGCGAAATTGGGCACCGCGCAGCCGTCGATCCCGTGGGCAGGATCGGCGACGCCGGAGAGCGCCGCGAGCGATGTGAGCACTGCCTGCTGGACGGGATGATCGAGCCGCTCATAGCCCGCGACGGGCGCCTTCAGATGCCGCGCCAGGGTCAGGAAACCGGTGTGCTTCCCGGAGCAATTGTTGTGGATTCGCGTGGGCTTCTCGCCGCGCTTTAACATGGCCTCTGAAGTCGGCTCATGGCGCGGCGCCTGGGCTCCGCAGGCCAGGTCCGCCTCGCTGCAGCCGATCCGCGCCAGCCAGGCGGCGACGCGCTCGGTATGCATCGGTTCGCCCGAATGGGAAGCGCAGGCGAGCGCCAGTTCCTCCTCGCTCACCCCGAACGAATCGGCCGCGCCCGATTCCACCAGCGGCAGCGCCTGGATCGGCTTCAGGGCCGAGCGCGTATAGACCGGCGTCTCGACGTCGCCGAGGGCGAGCAGGACCGCGCCGTCCGCGTCGACCACGGCGACGGAACCGCGGTGGACGCTTTCCACCAGCGCCCCACGGGTCACTTCCACAAGAACGGGATTGGGCATTCAATATAACCTTGTCATCCCGGCCAGCGGTGCGTTAGCACCGCGCGAGCCGGGATCCACCGGGAGATTTCCTGTGGATCACGGATCGGACGTAACCTGCGTCCGGCCCGGATGACAAGAGAGGGGCAGGTATGCGCGGCTACTTTGCAGTGGGCGTCGACGGCGTCTCCAAGGCGATGAACCTCGGCAACCTGATCCGCATTTCGAACGCCTTCGGCGCCAGTTTCTTCTTCAGCGTCAACGCGCAGGTGAAGCTCGCCGACGCCGCCCAGTCCGACACCTCGCATGCCCAGGGCGTCATGCCGTATTACGCCTTCCGCAGCGTCGAGGAGTTCCGCCTGCCGGTCGGCTGCCGCCTGATCGGCGTCGAGATCGCCGACGACGCCACCGAGCTGCCGCGCTTCCGCCATCCGCAGCGCGCGGCTTACGTCTTCGGAAGCGAACGGCTGTCGGTCTCCGAGGCGATGTTGAAGCGCTGCGAGTTCGTGGTGAAGATTCCGACGCGCTTCTCGATCAACGTCGGCATGGCGGGCGCCATCGTGCTCTACGACCGGCTGATCAGCCTCGGCGGCTATCCGGCCCGACCGGTTGCGCCGGGACGCCAGGGCGAGGTCCCCCCGCCGCACAAATGGGGCGAACCGATGATGCGTCCGAAGCGGAAGTAGCGAAAGAAAATCGCGCGGTCCTTCACAAACGGCGGTATCGGCCCTGCGCCGAATCGATAGCTTGTACGTACCGCTTTGCACCCATGCCGTCTTTGCTCACCTCATTTGGGGCCGCCGGACGTAGGTTTGCCGCCAAACCATCGAGGTATTCGCCTCACATAACCCGAGGAGGGAAGAACATGGCGAACAAGGCGGCAGACCTGGCCGGGCCCGGCATCAGCACCTACGAGGAAGTCGAGAAGATCCTTCCCAAAGACTACAAGCCCGTACTGAACCGCATGGACACGCAGCGCGCGGTGTTCGCGATCAAGCGCCACATCGAGGATCATCTCTGCCGGGCGCTGAACCTGGACATGGTCCAGGTGCCGCTCATCGTCGACAAGGCGAGCGGCGTCAACGACTACCTGGACCGCGACGGCTCGCGCACTCCGGTGGAATTCCCCTGCGGGCTCGGCCTGGAGAAGCGCATCGAGGCGCAGGTCGTGCAGGCGGCCACCAAATGGAAGCGCATGGCGCTGGAGCAATTCGCCTGTAAGCCGGGGCAGGGCATCTGCACCGACATGCGGGCGGTGCGCAAGGACTACTTCCTCGACCACGACCACAGCTCCTATGTCGATCAATGGGACTGGGAACAGCGGATCACGGTCGCCGACCGCAAGCTGGACTATCTGAAGCACACCGTGCGCCACCTCTGGAAGGTGATCCGCGGCGCCGGCCTCAAGGCGCAGGAGATGTTCCCCGATCTCGCTGCAAGCGGCTATCCGCCGATCCCGGAGGACATCACCTTCATCCACGCCGAGGACCTCTTGGCGGAATTCCCCGGCCTGCCGCGCAAGCAGCGCGAGACGGCGATCCTGCAGAAGCATCCCGCGGTGTTCATCATCGGCATCGGCTGGGTGCTGAAGGACGGCTATCCGCACGAAATGCGCGCCGCGGACTACGACGATTGGGTGACCGACACATCAAAGGAAACCGGCAAGGACACGCACGGCCTCAACGGCGATATCCTGGTGTGGAACCCCGTCACCAAGCGCCGCCACGAACTCTCGAGCATGGGCATCCGGGTGACCAAGGAAACCTTGAAGGTCCAGCTCAAGCTCTCGGGGCAGGAGGATTTCCTCAAGCTGCCCTATCACCAGGCGATCATGAACGACCGGATTCCGCTCAGCATCGGCGGCGGCATCGGCCAGGCGCGCACCTACATGTACCTGTTGCGCACCGCGCATCTGGGCGAAGTGACCGTCTCCGTGTGGCCCAAGCAGTTGAAGGATATTTGCGCCAAGAAGAACATTCACGTTCTGGAATAAGGAGCGCAATCAGGAAAGTGTGGTTCATAGCGTCAGCGTATGAACGGTTTTCCGTAGATTGCGCGACATAAGTAGAAGGTTCTTTGCGGCGACTCCCCAGGCGCGGCCGGCTCCCCACTCCGGCCGCGTTTTTTTTGGAGTGGCCAGCAACATTCGTGTCGGCCTATCAGTATCGCTAGGAGTCTACTTTTTGGATGTCGGCCGAAACGCGTGTCACTCGAAACTGTTCCACATCAACGAATGTCGCTTGACCAGGATCAAATAGCGCCAAATTCCTACCGTCACCAACTGAACTGCGATAAATCACACCCGCTTTCCGACGGCTTTTAATGAACTCGCATAGGTATTGGCTCGGGACATAGTCAATCGCAGCCCCTTGGGGTGACACCGGTCGGGTCAACTCTTCGCCCAATCGTTCGAGAAAAGGAATGTCGACTCGCAAGAGGCCGATCTTGTCCTCATCATCAAGCGGAAATGGCGTAATCAATTTCCGCGGATTACAGAGGTCGACGAACCCAGTTCCTGCAGAAATCTCAACCGGGGCAACGCACACCAAGTCACCGACATGGGGTCTGACTTCAGAAACTGCTACATTCTGAGTTGAACTCACATACAGGTAGGGGATGCCCGAAGGGTTCGCCCGCCCGTGGGTTGCCAACCGTTTAGGAGGGGCTTCCATTTCCCCGATAGTGAACTTTTTCTCACCCGTCTGGATACGCGCACGATACCAAATACCAGGCACATCAAGCGCAGGGAGTAGTTCGAGCAATTCACCAATCCAGTCCAAATCCAATTGGGAACTGAGAAAGTACCGGTTCTTATACATTAGTTCATCACAGAGCTGCTCCCAAAGGTTTAAAGCAGCTCTGCCTTGATACTTTGTGGACGGTGAAAATTGTTGCTCGACAATTTTCGCGTCACCCAGAATTTCAGCGAGCAGACCTGCTACCCGCTCACCATTCATGCGCTCGTTGTTGAAAAGGTTCCAATCGCTTTTGAGCCATTCAACCAGTGGTTTTCCAGATGCGTCAGGTTCGTAAATGGAAATAAGTATGCTGAAATTGCTTACGAGCAATTTTGGCTCAATTAGATCAACGCCTTTCGATAAGCAGTATGGGCAATCACCTTTCAGCGAAGAGAGAGCGGCTATGTGCTCAGTGAGGTAGCGGTCACCAAAGCAGTTCGCGCAACAAGCCATGCCCGCCAACTCACCTAGCCAAATAGTCTGCCAGTGTTTCAATGTGGTGCTGCATTGAAAGCTTTTTGACATAGCCAAGACCAGGAAAGTGCTTCTTTGCATACAATGCTCGAAACTCCTGCACCGCTTTAGATTCGAGTACTTTGGAGCCGTGTTCGTCTAGTTTTTTGATCATGGCTCCCAAAGCTTCCATAAACTTGGCGGGAACATCGCCTGGCGTATCCTTGCGCTCAGATTTGAAATGATAGATGTACATCGCTTCGTCTTTGTCCGGATCTATGAACGTGAGATGGATGGCCACAGTGTATGCAGGGCCTCCCATTTCTGTGTATTCTTCGCCGACAATCAGAAAGTCACCGAAGCCATCCATTTTTTCTTCTTTGTATGTGATGTGCAAATCAGAAAACAGTTCGACGTCGGGATAATCCCTGTTGCGCCGAACATGGAACCCGTTCCTTAGGAGAACTCGTTTGGCATCCGAAAAATGTTGACGGTATAGTTTTCCGCAATCGGGCTCGAAGAAGACATGGCATATACTTGGTGATTTTTCGCCAAGTGCGCCGACCAGGGCTTTGGCTTCTGTGAACCCCCAATGAACTAATACGAGAGGATGCCCCGTGTGCTTTCTTATTCCCGAGAGCACTTTAGTAGTAGTCATCTCTTCATTCAAAAGGATGCCAACCGTAACGTTTTGGGCCTCGGCGAATTTTCTATCGAGAAGCGAGGATATGCTACTTCCGTCTCCTGAGAGTTCTCCGCAGGACGGATTGACTATGACAATAGCGTCGCCTTTAGCGATGCAGACCGCATCCAGGGCCCTTTCCAGTCCTCCGAGCGTGTTTTTTACTGGCTCAATAATGGGAACAAATTTGGAAGCGGCCAAAAGAGATGCATTCTCTCGAACCGTGATTAGTTCGTACTGCTTCCCACGAAAATATGGGTGATACATCGTTCTAGCCCCATGCCAAGGCCTCGCGGAGGCGAGTGTTAACTGCTCCGACAAGCCTATCGTGATCGGATTTCCTGACTGGAACTGACAGTGCGGCAGCATGCAGTGAAGAGGGGAGTTGTTCAATCAGTCGAGTGAGTGGGACGAGGTTTCTTGAACGCTTCAGTGTCCGAGTCATTTCAATATGCACTTCGACCGGGTTGAGCTTCGCGAACTCAGCGCGAAGAACTGAACGCATTAGTGTGTTCGGTACTGTTGGAATTGAAATACCCAAGTGCTGCAATATTTCCTTCGCTTCATCTATGCGAATGGCATCGAGAACTGCGAGGGAAGAAATTCGCTCGGGAATGGGTACCGCTTCGCGGACGGTAGAAATTTGGTAGCGGTTAGAAAGCCTCATCACGCCAACGTCTGGAGATGTAATAGAAAGAACGGATTCAAGATGGTTCTCTCCTGTTATCACCACAACAGTGGGAAAAACTCTTTTGTAGGCTTCGATCTGCCTTTCCAATCTTGTCAGCGAATCGCGCTCTGACTTGATCTCATAGACGGTCGCAGTGCCATTCAGGATGACCATGTCGGCCTTGCAGTCGCCGACACGAAATTCGTTCATCATGCACGCCGTTCTAAGCGAGTGAGTTCCCAACAGTACTCGGTGTGTTAATGCGGCCTTATAAATGTATTCGTCCCGACAACGACCATAACGGAGCACTTCGAAGGCGGCGTCGAATGCATCGCCAACGCATGCTAGATTCCTATAAAAGTCAGACTGAAATGACTCTCTGAGCAGTCGCGCGAAGAGTGACGAACGCCCCTTTGTAGCCAACTCGCGGAAGACCGTTGACGAGAACAGGCGCGAAATGGCCGCCATTTTAGAAGCAGTGATTGCCATATTAGTCCGCCGCCGAATCACATGCTCACAGCCCAATCGGATATTAACCGATTATTAGACGTGTGAGAAAGCCGCAATCTGACACGCGTCTAACGGCCGTATCAATACCTCTCCGGCACCCAGTGCTGCTTGGACTTCTTCGGCCGGACGTAGCCGTTGTCGGGCTGGCGCGGCGGCAGTTCGATCTGCACGGGGCGCAGATCCTTGTACTGAATCTGGCGCAAGAGGTGCGCGATGCAGTTCAGGCGCGCCTTCTTCTTGTTGTCCGCGTTGACGATGAACCAGGGCGTCAGCTTCTTGTCGGTGTGCTTCAGCATCACGTCCTTGGCCTTGGAGTACTCGACCCAGCGCTCGCGGGATTCGATATCCATCGGCGACAGCTTCCAGCGCTTGATGGGGTTCTTCATGCGTTCGAGGAAGCGCTTTTCCTGCTCCTCGTCGTTGACGCTGAACCAGTATTTGACGAGGCAGATGCCGGAACGCACCAGCATCTCTTCGAACAGCGGGCAGGCNNCGGTCGAACAGCACGATCTCGCCCTTGGCCGGAAGCTGCTCGGCGTAGCGCTGGAAGTACCACTGGCTGCGTTCTTTCTCGGTGGGCGTGGATAGCGCCACGACACGGCAGGAACGCGGATTGAGGCACTCGGCGATACGCTTGATGACCCCGCCCTTGCCGGCGGCGTCGCGCCCTTCGAAGACCACCACGACCTTGAGGCCCTGGAGGCGCACCCATTCCTGCATCTTCAGCAACTCGAATTGCAGGCGGGTGAGTTCGTCGATGTAGGAGTAGTCCTTGCCCGGCGCCTTCGGCGGCTTTGCGTCGCCGAGGATGTGCCAGCTCCGCTCGATGCGCGCCTTTTCCCTGGCGTCGCGCAGAATCTCGCCGCCGACATGGATCAACTTAAGTTGCTTCTGCTTGCTCATGGACTGTCCCCGACGATAGCGAGCCATATTCGCGCATCTCCACCAAGGTAGGGTTAACGAATGCCGCCAAGATGCGACTGATTCGCAGCACGGGGTGTGGTTCTTTCGCTGCGGAAATCGTCTCCGGGCGTGGTATTTCCCCTTGAATCGGTTCGCGGTATCCCTCAGCCCCAAACCCGGGATTCGAGCAGGAAAGGAAACGCCATGTCACTGAATCGGAGCGGCCGGATCGGTGCCGCAGCATTGGCGATAACGATGCTCCTGACACCCGCTTTTGCGCGGACGCCGGTACGCAAGATCGCCGCCGACATGGCGGCCGTCGCAGGTGCGAGGGACATGTTCTGGCAAGACTGCGTGGGCGCCGACCATCCCGGCATCCTGCTGCGCAACGATAATCTGGCGCACTTGCGCCTGACGCACGACGAGCTTGGTTTCAAGTACATCCGCTTTCACGGCATCTTTCATGACGACATGGAGGCCTACCGCGAAGTGAACGGCGTTCCCGTCTACAATTTCGACAAGATCGATGCCGTCTATGATGCGATCCTCAAGACCGGCATGAAGCCGTTCGTCGAAATCGGTTTCATGCCGCACGACCTCGCCACGGGTGACAAGACCATCTTCTACTGGAAGGCCAACGGCTCGCCGCCCAAGGACTGGACCAGGTGGTCCGATTTCATGGCGGCCTTCGCGCGCCATCTCGAGGAACGTTTCGGCAAGGCCGAGGTGGAGAGCTGGCGCTTCGAGGTTTGGAACGAGCCGAACCTGGACGGCTTCTGGACCGATGGCAATCAGGAAACCTATTTCAAGCTCTACGACACCACCGTTAAAGCGATCAAATCCGTCGATCCGGCGCTGCTCGTGGGAGGTCCTGCGACCGCAGGCATCGGCTGGGTGCCGGAGTTCATAGCCCATGCCAGGGCGGCGGGCGTGCCGGTCGATTTCATCACCACGCACACCTACGGCGTGAAGGGCGGGTTCCTCGACGAGCACGGGGAGGGCGACAACAAGCTGGACGCCGCACCGGGATCGGTCAGCGACGACGTGTGGACGGTGCGCCGTCAGATCGAGTCCTCGCCGATGCCCGGCTTGCCTCTCTATTTCACCGAATGGAGCACCAGCTACAACCCGCGCGATCCCATCCACGACGCCTATCTCAGTGCGGCCTTCATTCTCGAAAAGTTGAAGAATACGGAAGGCGCCGTCCAGTCGATGAGCTACTGGACATATACGGACCTGTTCGAGGAAGCGGGCCCGCCCCCTGCGTCGTTTCATGGCGGATTCGGTTTGGTCAACCGCGAGGGTATCCGCAAGGCGTCGTTCTTCGCCTACAAGTATCTCAACGAGTTGGGCTCGCAGGTGTTGCGCAACGGCGATACGGAATCCTGGCTGACGCGCGAGGGCGTGAATTTCACCGGCTTGATCTGGAACTACACGGTACCCGACCAGCAGGAAAGCAACCGTCCGTTTTTCCGCAAGCTGCATCCCTCGACGCCGCTTGCCCCCGTCGCTCTGAGCGTATCGTCGCTGCAACCGGGCACGTACCGCCTGACCCTGCACCGTACCGGGTTCAAGGCAAACGACGCGTATTCGCAATACATCGAGTGGGGAATGCCGAAAGACCTGTCGCCGAAACGGATTGCGCTACTTCGACAGCTCTCCGGCGATGTGCCCGAGACGGAAATCGTCGTCAAAGTCGGCGCGAACGGCCGGTTCGAACGGATAATCCCGATACGGACGAACGACGTACTCTTGGTCAAGCTGACCAGAATGCCGTAATACGGCAGAGACAAACGTTCCCGATCGGGTTGCCGTCCCCGGCCCGCGATTCTTCGCTCCGGGGTGTGCTGGCCGGAACGCAAGCCTCCTAAATGGGGCGATCCCATGATGCGCGAAACGTGCGGCGGCTAGCCGACATCCATAGGCAATTCGAAGTCCGTTTTGCGCCACGAAGAGACGGCCCTTCGGCGGTTTGGACTGTATGCAGCCAGGCGGTTGCGGACCGCCGGACATAAGCCGCGCGAAAGTTTGCCGTTTCGACAGAGCGTCGAAAAACGATTGACTTTATTTTGAAGTATGTCAAAATATCAAACTATCATGCCTTCGCAGGATATCTTCAAAGCTCTCTCCGATCCGACCCGGCGCAGGATTTTGAAACTCTTGCAGGACGGCTCGAAACCCGCCGGCACTCTCGCCGAGGCGTTCGACATGACGAAAGGTTCGCTCTCGCACCACTTCAACGTCCTCAAGGCAGCCGACCTCGTCCGCAGCGAGCGGCGGGGGCAGCAGATTTTGTATTCCTTGAACACCAGCGTCTTCGCAGAGGTTGCCGCGCTGATGTTCGACCTCTTCAAAGTCGACAAGAAGAAGGGCAGGAAAGCATGACGATCCGTCGAGCCACTCTCACCGGCCTGGCCGTCGCCGCCTTATCGTTTGTTGCCGCCGCCGCGCTCTACGATCGTCTGCCGGAATCGATGCCGGTCCATTGGAACATCCACGGCATAGCCGACGGGTTCATGCCCAAACCGTGGGGTGTCTTTTTCTATCCGGCGTTTATCGGCTTCTTCGCGCTCCTCGCGGCCGTTCTTCCGGCGATCTCGCCGCGCGGCTTCCGTATTGAGCCGTTTATGCGCGCCTTCGATGTGATCGTGACGGCGCTCATTGTTTTTTTCGCATGCCTGATGATCGCGATCTTCGCAGGCGCCCTGGGTTTTCCCATACCGGTCGATCGATTGCTGCTGGCAGGCATCGGCATCTTGCTGGCTACTATCGGCAATGTGATGGGCAAAACCACGCCGAACTTCTTCGTCGGCATCAGAACGCCGTGGACCTTGGCGAATTCGGAAGTATGGCTGCGCACCCATCGCCTCGGCGGTCGCCTGTTCGTCGTCGCAGGATTGGCGCTGCTCGGTGCCGCGGCATTGGGGCTCGATCCGTTCATTCCATTCCTAGGGCTTATCGGCGTGCCTCTCGTGCTGACTGCCTATTCGTATGTGCTCTACCGAAAACTGGAGAAGTAGTCCGAAGGCGGACTGGGAGACTTCAAGGGGGAATCGAAAATGTCCGAAGCGAATGTCGAAACTCGTACGGCCAAACCGTTTCTGAAGACCGCGCTTGTTCTCTGGATTTTGGCGCTCTGCGGAATGGCCCTCGTCCTTCCCTATGCGTTGCACATCGAAGCGAAAGTCCTGGCTGAGGCGGCGGCCCGGAAAGGACTTGAACCGGCAGTGCTGCTGGCAATTTCGCTCGCACAATCTGCAATTCTGTTCGCCATTGCGGCTTTCGCCGGTTTGTGGGCGGCGCGCAAACTCGGCTTGGGCGCGCCTGTCATTGAGGCTTGGCTGACGCGCAGCGCGCTGCCGAAATGGACGGCGTGGACGCTGATCTTCGCGGTCCTTGTGGGCGTTCTGACCGCATTTGCCATTATTGCCCTCAATAAGTGGGTGTTTGCGCCGATCGTTCCCGCTTCGCCGGCCGTCGCCAACCCCGCTGCTTGGCAAGGCTTGCTGGCCTCGTTTTATGGCGGCATCGACGAAGAAATCATGATGCGGCTCGGTCTTTTGTCGCTCTTGGCGCTGCTGTTTCGCACGATTGCCAGGATGTTCGGCGGAAGCCGCGTTTTGTTGCTCCCGTCGGGGGCGTTCTGGACGGCGAATATCGTAGCCGCTGTGATCTTCGGATTGGGACACCTTCCCGCGATCGCCGCCGTGATGCATCTGACGCCGTTTGTGGTCGCACAGGCCGTAGTCCTGAATGGGATCGGCGGTATCGTCTTCGGCGTGTTGTATCGGCGGTTCGGCCTCGAATGGGCCATGACGGCTCATTTCAGCGCCGACATCGTGCTGCACGTCGTCTTCGCGCTCGGCTGATTGCCGGGTTGTCGCCGAATATCGACCGCTTTTTTCAGCCAGCCCATTGGCGGAGCAGGCAAAAGAGCCTCGCCTTAAATTCTCCATCCGTGTGTCTATAGTTGGATTCGCGGCCACACCCGGGCGCCGCGCGGTCCGAGGAGGATAAGTGATGAGCGCACCCCTTCACTTCGGCGAATTGACCAGCACAAAAGAGCGGCCGCGCCGGATGGCCGGATACCGGGAGGATGAAAACGACGCTTTTATCGACACCGACATCGGCTATCCCAACCGGCGGGCGCAATACCGCGGGCATCTGGCCATCGTCTTTTTTATACTGGCGGCCGGGGTCGTGGCGCTCGTCGCCGGGCTGATGGAGGGAGGGCAGGAGATTGCGGGCGCATTTCCCACCGTCGCGTCGCTTTCGGAAGGCGCGGCCTGGGCAAAGGCGTTCGACGGCCTCGGTAGGCTGACGACGATCGGGTTGATCGTCATCGCCGTCGCTTTGCTCTGGCGTTGGAGGATCAGGCGCGCACGGGCGCGCAGGCGCTAACCCAAACGAAAGGGGCTCCGCGTCGCCGCGAAGCCCCCGCCGGATTTCTTTCGAAACGCTTAGTTGTCGCCGACGCCGATGGTGCGCCTGAGCGTTCTGGCGTTGATCAGCACCGCGACGACGGCCGCCGCCAGGCTGATCACCATGAGCATCAGGAACTCCGTGTTGTTGAAGACGCTGAGGCCCTTCACATTGGCGGCAGCGAGCACGAAGAGCAGCAACTGCAGAACACCCATCCCTACCATCAGCAGGGCTTCAAGGGTGTTGTCGATTCCCGGATGGGAAACCTTCATCTGCTCGAACACAGCGACGATCGCGGCGACGAGATAGAGCACCTCGACCCACGACAACTGATATGCGCCCAGCGCGATCAGCGGCGCGCGTGGGTCGGCAATAACCGATTTGCCGATCAGATAAAGGATGAAGATGTACAGAAAAACGGGCACGTACCGTAACACGCCGCCCATCTTGTGCTGATGGAATTCCAGATTTGCAGAAGAACCTTGAGAATTTTCGTGCATGTCATTTCTCCCCGCCACCGCAATAACGAGGTTAGTTTCGGTTTGCGGCGCAATAGTGTCAACCGCTGCAAGGGATTATCGTAGCAACTTGCGATCAAGAGTGACCCACAAGTCTGAGCTAGGTGTTTGTCCTGCCGTGCATTTTCACGGCCGGAAGGCACCCGCCGCGCCGGGTTGCGCTTCGGCCCGCGCGCAACCGGAACATCATTAATTGCGCCATTTCGCTGCGGCAGCGCGGGAATCCTCCCGGCCCGTTTCTGGTATCATGCCGCCGATCGCATGAATCCCGCTGGGCATGTCGGGTGCAAAACGGGGGGGACATCAATGAGCAACAGACGGGACGTCGTTTTCCCTCGGGTTGGAACGCTAGCGGTCGCGTCGGTAATGCGCGCCTCTAGGGCGTCGACGGCAACGCCTGTGAGCCAAGCCCCGCCGGACACGCCAAAGGCAACCGCGATCCCGGGCAAGCCTCCCATACTCGATTTCGGAGACGGCGTGCGCGTGCCCTGCAACGAGGAAGCCTTCCTCACGCTGTGGGAGGGCAAGACCTATTGGCTGACCTTCGGAGCAGGCCGGGCCCACTATTCCGAACAAGCGCAAGGTCAGTCGGTGAAGTACGCTTCTGCGGCGATGAAGTTGTTGCTCATGACATTGGCGTTGACGCCTAACCGGCTTGAGCGCGTCGATGGCGGCGGCTGGCGTTTGAAGTCGCGAAACATCGAGGACTTCGTGCGCGGCGATGTCGTTCTTCCGGGTAATCCCTTCTGGCCGAACAATGACGCCTTCATGGGCTTCGGTTCGTCGGACGCTCCGGCTTTGGGCAGTCTGGGCTTCGGCGCTCTGGGTTCTTCGGGCGTTGTAGGCGGCTCGGATCTTCTGACCGGCAGTTGGATCTATGTCGATGCATTCTCCGCCTATGTTGTGTTCAAACGGGACGTGACGTTGGATTGGGTGCGCTCGCATACCCAAGTCGCTTTCGATTGAAAAAGAACATCTTTGCCGGACTTCCCGTCGAACCTATGGCAGGTTGGCGCAAATTGGTTCCGGGGCCGTCCTGATATTGTTTCGCGCTACTTCCCCTCTTTCGTCCACTTATCCAGCCAGCCGAGCACCTCGTCGTACCACTGCGCCGAGTTCTGCGGCTTCAACACCCAGTGGTTCTCGTCCGGGAAGTAGAGGAACTTGCTCGGGATGCCGCGCCGCTGGAGTGCAGTGAAGATGCCGATACGCTCCGGCTCGACACGGGCATAGCCGGCAACCGCGCGGTCAGGGCGGACGCAGCCTTTGCGCCCGCCGTGCTCAGCTCGCGCGCCAACCGCTCGACGGCCTCCATGTCGTCGCGCCTGCAGGCTTGTTCGAGTTCGCGGGAGCGCGCGCTCAATTCCATCGCGCCGACATTGCCGGCCATACTGACGAGTCCATGCGCCGCGCGCGATACGACGGAAAGATCTCCGCTCGCTCGACCCTCTTCGATTTGAGCCAGATGTTTGGCGGCCTCGGAAAGAAACAAAGCGAGGAACTCCGCGACCTCGTGCGCCGGCATGACCGCATCCAGTTCTGTCAGCTTTGCCGCATCTAGGACGGGAAGGTCCGGGATGGAAACAGTCTTTCCATCCTCCCGTGATCGGGTCTCGTCGTCTTGGGCGGGCGCTTCGGGCGGCCGCGGGACCGATTTCTTCTTTGCCGACAAATCCGCGAGCTTCGAGAGCAGCAGCTTTCCATCTATTGGTTTCGATATGTAATCGTTCATGCCAGCGGCCAGGAATTCGGCACGCGCGCCCTGCATCGCATTGGCGGTCAAGGCGATGATGTAGACGAGGGATGCCGGCGGAGGCAGGGCACGGATCTGCTTGGTCGCTTCGACACCGTCGAGTTCGGGCATCTGAACGTCCATCAACACTGCGTCGTATGCGGAGCGCCGCACCGCGTCCACCGCCTGGTATCCGTTCTCGACGACGTCCGTGCGGTGGCCCGCCTTGCCAAGCAGCGCAACGGCGAATAGCTGGTTGATCTTGTTGTCTTCGGCCAGAAGCAGGTGAAGCGGCGACGGAGGCTGCGCGGCAAGGGCCTCTTGCAGCGGTTGTGGCGTGAGCTGCTCGCGTGCCAGCGGACGCGCTTCGTGCGGACGGGCCGAAAGCAGCTTGGCCAGGCAATCCGTCAAGTCCTGCTGGCGGATCGGTTTTACCAGCACGGCGTCAAGCGCCACCAGCGCGTTCTTGTCGACCCCGTGCGTTCCGCCCGACGATGCCAGCACAAGCTTGGTATCTTCGAATTGCGGATTGGCGCGAATGCGCGTTGCCAGCATATCGCCCGACAGTCCGGGCATCATCTGATCGAGAAAGACGAGGTCGTAGGGTTGGCCTTTGTGCCAGGCGCGCTCCAGTTCCGCCATTGCCGCGAAACCGTCTGCGGCGTTGCTGATATGCATCCCGTAAACGCCGAGTTGGCGGCCGAGGATTTCCAGGTTCATCTGGACATCGTCGACAAGGAGAACTTTCAGGTTCTTCAGTTGCGACGGCATCGGAAGATGTTCGGGCAGGGCCGCGCTGGATCGTTCCAGTTCCAATTGGACCCAGAAGGTGGAGCCCAAGCCGACGCGGCTTGAAACGCCGATCTCGCCGCCCATCAATTCGACGAGTTGCTTGCAGATCGCCAGTCCCAGACCGGTTCCGCCGAAGCGGCGGGTGACGGAGGTGTCGGCCTGACTGAATTTCTTGAACAGGCGCTCGCGGACGTTCTCGGGAATGCCGATGCCGGTGTCGGTGATCTCGAAACGCAACTTCTGCGGGCCCGGCGCGGCGTCGGCTTCGTCGGCTTGCGCGAGCACCTGAAGCGAGACGCCGCCCCGTTCGGTGAACTTGATGGCATTGCCGACAAGATTGAGCAGGACCTGGCGGATACGCGTGGGATCTCCGTGATAGATGCCGTGCGTAGCGCGGTCCATGAAGAGGGCGAGTTCGATGCCTCTTTCCCGCGCCTTTGGCGTCATCAGGCTGATCGCGCTTTCCACCGTGGCGACGAGATCGAAATCGATGGTTTCGATTTCCAGTTTTCCGGCTTCAAGCTTGGAGATGTCCAGGATGTCGTTGACGATGGTGAGCAGGATATCGCCCGACTCGCGCACGACCTCGGCGAATTTACGTTGTTCGTCATCCAGCTTCGTGTCCAAGAGCAGCCCCGTCATGCCGATGATGCCGNNGCTCATATTGGCGAGGAATTCGCTCTTGGTCCGGTTCGCGCGTTCGGCGGCATCGCGTGCCTCAGCGAGTTCGCGCGCCTGCACGACCAAGCGGGCCTCGCTTTCGCGCAGCTCTTTCGACGCCATGTGGCGGCGCATCTCGTGCAGCAGCAGGGTGCCCAGGATAATGGCCGAGAGAACGCCGGAGACGAAGGCGGAAACGGCTGCGTCGAGCATGGCCGCCCGGCCTTGAAACGACCACAGGACCAAGAGGTTCAAGCTCGCCGCGAGAGCGCCCAATAGAGGCAAATGGTAATAGTTGACTTCGCCCTGCACGGCGCCCTTGCGCCGGTCGAGAGCCAGCCGCAACGCCAGGCCCGCGCCGGCGCAGGCGATGGACATGGCGATTCCGAGGCCGTCCGCCGTTCCGCCCTGGAAAGCCGGCAGAAACCCCGCCGTGACGGCGATCAGCGCGGCCGTAAGCGCCGCTGCGGGTCCGGCGAGCAGGCCGGCCAGAGCCAGGAGGATCGTCTGGCTGCCGGTGAAGCCGCCGCCGCTCAAATGAACGGGCATCAACAGTGCAACGGCGGTCGCGGCGCCGAACAAGGCGCCGACGGAGGCGCGTCGCGCCAGTTGAGATGCAGGCAACAGGCGAGCCGCCGCCGTCCAGGTCAGACGATAGGCGATGACCGCCGTGGCGAACACCGCCAGGTTGAGCATGAACTCGACGATCGTGATCTGCCAGAAGATGTCCATCGTCCCTACTGCCTCGTTTGTGAGGTCAGAAATTCACGCTGAGTGTCGCGAATACCTGCCGCTCCACATCTGCGCCGGCTGTCTGTCGCTGTGGAGATTGCAGCAGGTTCTGGCCGGAGACCGCGATTGTCGCCCAGTCCGTCAGCCGATAAGCCGCGCGCGCATCGACGGATACATAGGCGCCGATCGATACCAAGGTCGTGCCGCCCATCGCCTGCCGCAGGCCGGACGTGTTCGATTGATAGCCGAGATAGGCGTCGGCTTCCCAATTGCCCTGTGTCCAGCCGATACCCGCCTTTGCGACATGATGGGGTGTCGTGTGTTCGAAGTCGGTAAAAGTCGTGCCGCCCGCCGCAAACGGCAAGAAACGGTCATGGATGATTTCGGCGCGATAGCTCAGCGACCAGCGCCAATCTTCGCCGATCAGGCCATTGGCGCCGAGTTCCAGCCCGTTCGCATCCGAGTCGCCGATATTGGCGGATGTCGAGTACGCACCGCCCGGTATCGTGATCGTGCCGCCGCTTGTGGCTATGAGGTCATCCGAATGCTGATGGAAAAGGCTGGCACGCAGCCGTGCGGCGAGCGAAGGCAAGGCGCGGTCCCAAGACAATTCGTAGTTCGTAACGGCGGTCGGGCGAAGAGTTGGAACCCCCGTCATTCGAAAATGACCCGAGTCCGAGACAAGGGCGCCCGCGTTCGCCAAACTCGGAAGCTGTACGCCGCGGCTGGCGCTAAGCCGTAGCGTGTTCCGGTCGTCTACTTTCCACACCAAGCCGCTGTTGAAGCTGATTTCGTTGATNNAGCGAAACGGCCGGTGTGATCCGCCAGTTCCACATTCCTGAGGCGGACAAGACGCCGTAGAAGACGTAGGCGCCGGTATATGTCGATGTATTGACGGTGTTGTGCCGATACTCGAGCGCGAAACGGAACGTGTGATCGGTTCCAAGATTGAAGACGTCTTCTGCCTGAAACGCCGTGATCCGGTTGTGGAAGGAAATGCCTCCGGATTGTGAAGTGTCTCCGGGCCACTGTGCGATCCAATTGCTGTAAGCCGTGAATTTCAGCAGCCCGGCGCCGGTGTCGGCCGTAAGCCGCGCCAGCAGAGAGTTCGTTTCGTACCTCGAAATGCCGTAGGCCTGTGCCGGCGTCACTTCGTTCCGGCGGGCATGGCTGTGGCTCGCCTCCACATCGAGTTCGACATCGTCGCTCAGCGCGAAGGCGGCGCGTGCGTCGATCTCGGCGCGATCGTTTTCCATGCGCGACGAACCTCCAAGGTTCGTCGGAGTAGTAGGCCCTGAACCCCCGCCACCCCCGCCCGGCGCGCCTCCCGAGTTTGTCGGAAGAGGAGTCCCGAAATCGTTGTCGGATTGCAGTCCGCCCGACAGGCGCAAAGCTCCGATCTTGCCCAGCTTGATCGTGGCGACCCCGGAAGCTTCCGCCAGCCCGGGCGTGCCCGCGCTGACCGATGCCGTGTTCACGTCGTCGTAGTGCGGATTATAGGTGATGATGTTGATCACGCCGCCGACGGCATTGAAGCCGAACAGAGCAGAGTTCGGTCCTTTTACGATTTCGATCTGACGGATCGCGCTCAGTTCGACCGGCAGGGCGCTCCAAGGAACGAAGCCGTAAAAGTCCGCGTAGACCTGGCGGCCGTCGATCAGCACCAGCGTTCGGGCGGCGAAGGCTTGGTCGTAGCCGCGTATGGAAACATCGGTATCGTCACCGGCCCATTGTAGCAGGTCCACGCCGGCGACGTGGCGCAGAACGCCGGGAATGTCGCGCGCGCCGGAGCGGCGGATCTCGTCCGCCGCGACGATGGTCATGCTGACCGGCACTTCGGTAACGCGCTGCGGCGAGCCCGTGGCGCTGGTCGTCACCGGCTCTCCGAACAATTGTTCGAGCGAGCCGTAGTCCATCGTCTGGGCGCTGGCCGGCGACAGGTACGTAAACGCGGCCGCGCCCATCGCCAGTCCGCTCAATAGGCGCGAGCGGAAGCGGTGCCGTGCCTGGTCGTCGTTGCGGATATGCACGGTCATCTGCGTTTCACCATCATCGTAAAGACGGAAGAGAACTGTGCGCCGGCGGCCGAGGCCAATGTCGTGTCGAGAACGATGTTCACGCCCGAGCCGGCCTGCACCATCAGCACGCAGTATTTTGCGTCCAGACAGGCGGAATCGTTTGAGATGCTCACGACGTGCCGCCGCCGCACGGCATCCGCGATCTGGGCGCCGTTTGCGGCGAGCCCGGGCAGGAGATACAGCGCATCGAAATGCTGGGTGCTCTGCGCCAGCTCTTCGACACTCACGGCATTCGCGCGAATGGACGAGGAACCCGGCCCGTGCATCGTCGCCAACGTGCCGGCGGTCTGACCGGCCGAATTCCTGCCGTCGCGAACGCCGGGTCCGTACACGACCCCGATTGAAATCGTCGAGAGGTTCTGAAGCGTATCGACAAAGCCCAGCGTACGCGTCGCCGCCTGAAGATCGGCCAGTGCAACGGAGTCGGCGGCACGTGCCGGGGACGCCATAACGAGCGTCGTGCTAATTGCGACGCCGGCCGCGATCTTGGCGACACGATGCATTCGACAGTGCCTTCAGTTGCGCTATGCGTATCTGCGAGGAACGTGCTCTGCGTCGCGCGCAGACCTCTGGCGACACAATCCTAAGATAGGTCGGCGGCTTTCATAAAACCTTAACCTGTATGATTAAGGTCGCGTTTACGTTTGCGTCGCGGCACGCCTGCAATTGCCGAAGTAGGCCGCCAAACGGCGCAGCGCGAGAGAAGGCGCAGGCTCATGCCTCCTCATCCGGCAAGATTAGAAATGTTGCGTCGATCCGTTGAACCCGCCGCGCAAAGCGGATCCGGGGCCGTCCTTGCATGCGTAGCAGTCGTCTGCGCTGTCTCCTCCGCCAGTCCGCATTTCCCATCGGCGGAGCACGATTTTGCAGTCCGGCCAGGCTTCGACATTTGGCTCGATAGGATAATTGCCTTACTCTGGTGTTCCGGAAGCCGATGCGCGAGCAATATCGGATGACCAACGATGGCATGAACGAATCCTCGCCGGTTCTCTCCGCGAGTTCGGAGACGTTCGCGAAAATTGTCCTTTATGCTTGTTCCGGAGTGTATCTGGCGGCATTCGTCGCCTGCGCGCTGATAAGTGCGTTCGGTCCAGACGAATTCCAGCACGTCCAGATGGGCTGGCTTATCTCGCAGGGGGAGATACCCTATCGGGACTTCTTCGAGCACCACACGCCTGCATACCATTTCCTGCTGTCGGCTGTGCTTCGCTATCTACCCGTCTCCACAAGCGCCGATGCAGCGATTCAAGCGCTATTCGCATTCAGGATCGTCGGCGTCGGCCTGTCGACCGCTGTCGTCGCTCTGACTTTCGTTCTGAGCGCAAAATACTTCGGCAGGCTGGGCGCGCTGTTTGCGGTCGTGTTGTTGGCGGCGAGCACTGCATTCGTAAGCGTTGCCGTCGAAATCCGGCCCGACCAGATGGCCTCCGTGCTACTTCTCGCCGGCACGCTCGCAATCGATCGTGCGCGCGATTCGAATAAGCCGCGGTTATGGCTTGTGTTGTCGGGGTTTGCCGTTGCATTGAGCGTCATGACGACACAGAAGGTCGTCTTCGCGCTGCCGGGGTACGGATTTCTGTTAGGCGTTCTGTTTTCGGCGAAAGGCAATTCGCTGCGGCAAAGCGGGAGCGATCTCGCGCTCGTTCTTCTTCCGGCGCTGGTCGTGGGCCTGGTTCCTGTCTGGTATTTCTTCTCTCACGGCGCCCTGGCGGACTTCGTTCGCGACAATTTCCTCTTGGGCATGCGCTGGGACCACATGCCGGGACCCTGGATCAGCCGGTTGACCGAGATGGGGCAGAACGACGTTCTGTTGATCGCATTCGTCTCGGTCGGGCTGTGGCGGACGTGGCGGCTTCCGAAGACGCGCAGCACGTGGGTTTTAGCGCTGATCTCTCCGGGGATTTCTTTGTTCCTGCTTGCACCGCTGTTCCCGGTAGTGCGGTCCGACTACTTCTTTTTGCTGCTGCCGTATGCGGCGGTCATGGCCGCCGCCGGCGCCGACTACTGCGCGAGGACGAACGTATCTGACAAGGTGCCGGTCGTTGCTATACTGGCGATCGTTGCCGCCGTTCATGGGGCCGTCATGGTCTTCAGTCCGCTGGCGGGCACGAACAACCGCGGGGACTTGGAGAAGCTGCGCTATGTGATCGAAACGACGTCCCAAAACGCGACTGTCGTGAGTTCATGGACGCCCGGAATCGCCTTTCGCAGGCCGGCGTTCTTCTATTACAGCCTGCACGACGAGATCGTTCGAGTGATGCCGCCGGAAGCGCGCAGCCGGCTGGAGGACACGCTGTTCGGAGGCCGCAGTCCGCCGGAACTGGTGGAAGTGGACAAGGCCTTCAGGGACAATTTCCCGGATTACGCGCGCCGCATCGGAACGCAGTACACCGCCACCGGCGTCGGAACGCTTTGGCGCCGGACCCGTCGGTGATTGCCGCCGCCCGTTCTATTTCTCTTCTTTCGTCCACTTATCCAGCCAGCCGAGCACCTCGTCGTACCACTGCGCCGAGTTCTGCGGCTTCAGCACCCAGTGGTTCTCGTCCGGGAAGTAGAGGAACTTGCTCGGAATACCGCGCCGCTGGAGCGTCGTGAAGGTGCCGAGCGCCTGCGCCAGCGGGATGCGGTAGTCGCGCCCGCCGTGGATCACCAGCATCGGCTTCGACCACGCCGCGATGTGATTGTAGGGATTGAACCTCTCGGCCGCCTCGCGCTGCTCGTAGAAGGGCCCGCCTTGTTCCCATTCGTCGAACCACAGTTCCTCGGTGGCATAGCCCATGCTGCGGCTGTCGAGCGTGCCGTCGTGATCGACCAAGCATTTCCACGGCTCGTTCCACGCGCCCGCGATCCAATTCACCATGTACCCGCCATAGGAGCCGCCCAGTGCGCAGGCGCGCTCGCCGTCGAGGAATTTGTATTTGGCGAGCGCGAAGGCCCAGCCCTTCTGCAAATCCTCGAGCGGGCGATCGCCCCAATGCAGGCTGATGGAGTCTGTAAAGGCCTGGCCGTAGCCGCTTGAACCGTGGAAATCCACGGTCACCACCGCATAGCCATGATTGGCAAAGACCTGCGGATTCCAGCGATAGCTCCAGGCATTGCCGAACGAGCCCTGCGGTCCTCCGTGAATCAGGAAGGCGACGGGATATTTGCGCCCCGGTTTGTAGTCGGCGGGCGGTATCACCATGCCGTACACCGTCTCGCCGTTCCAACCCTTGAAGCTGAACTGCTCGGGCTTGCCCCACGCGACGCCCTTCCGGGCTTCGGCATCGGCATTGGTGAGCTGCACGGACTTGCCGCCGTCGAGGCCGGTGAAGAAGAGCTGATCGGGGCCGGTCAGGCTGTTGCGCGCGAAGACGATGCCGTTCGGTCCCACGTCGAAACCGGCGACATGCCCCGTCCTGGTCAGCGGCTTCGCGGCTCCGCTTGCCGCGTCGATGGCGAACAGGCGCCGCTGGCCGATATCGTCGGCGGTGGCGTAGAGCGTCCGGCCGTCGGGCGACCAGGAGAGGTTCTCGGGCGAGCGGTCCCAGGCGGGCGCCACCTCGTGCTCTGCCCCTGTCGTGAGATCGCGCAGGATGATCGCATAGCGGTCGGCCTCGAAGCCGGGGCGTTTCATGGCGCGATAGGCCATCCATTTGCCGTCGGGCGAGAACACCGGCGCGGCGTCCCAGGCTTGGTTCGCCGCTGTCAGGTTCTTCGGCGGGGCGGAGCCGTCCACCGGCACGGACCAGATGTCGTAATTGGTCGTCCAGGCTTCGTCGCGTCCCGACTTGGCGGAGAAGGCGACGCTCCTGCCGTCCGGCGTAATGACGAAATCGGCATCGTCGCCGAAGGGGTAGGCGGGAACGTCGCCGTCGAAGCCGTTCATCAGCGCCACAGGCACCGCACCTTTGTCATCCATCCTCAGCGCATAGAGATGATTGCGCGTGCCGTCGGCCCAGGCGTCCCAGTGGCGCACAAACAGCCGGTCGTAGACGACGCCGGTCTGCTTGCTTTTCTCCCGCGCGTCGAGACGCGCTTTGGTGCAGGCGATATCGGGGCAATCGGGAAAGGCGGGAACAGAGATCACCAGCATCCCTTGCGCGACGCGGAAGGCGCCCACCGCCAGCGGCAGCGAGGTCACCTGCACGGCCGAAGTGCCCGCCACATCGGTGTGGAACACCTGGTCGATGTCGCCCGCGCGGCTCGACAGGAAATAGATGCTGCCGTCCGGCGCCCAACGCCCGTTCGTGGCGCCGCCTTCGGAGATCGCCAGCCGCCGCGTCGCGTGCGTCCCCACGTCGAGCACCCACAGCGACCGCGCGGACTTGTTGGCCGCGTAATCGACGGTGCGCAAGGTGTAGAGCACCGTGCGTCCGTCCGGCGACAGATGCGGGTCCTCGATGCGGTCCAGACTTGCCAGGGTCTGGGCGGTGAAGGGCTTGGCGTGTGCGGCGGGCGCAATGGCGGCCGCCAGCGAAAAGGCAAGGGCGAAGCGGAGCGTTCTGGTCATGGGATTGGCTGTGAGTTCTGGAGGATGTCTGCGCGCATTTTACCCGTCCGCCCGGCGAAAGCGTCGTGGGCAATCGTCGCGCGCCCCGTTCACGTTTCCGCGCGCAACTACAACCTGTCATCCCGGCCAAGTCGCGCGTAAGCGCGGCGCGAGCCGGGACCCACCGGAAAACATGCGCATGTTTTGAAGTGGGTCCCGGATCGCGCCTTCGGCGCGTCCGGGATGACACGTTGTGTTAATTCGGAAGGGCGCCGTCCCCCTCGCCCCCGCTCAGCGCGCCATGCGCGACATTAATCGGTCTACGGCAACACAAAGCTTCCATGCGTGCGAATCGGCGATGCCATCAGACGTCGGCGTGTCAAACCCCCGAAGAGATATGCACAGGCGGAATTAGCACCGCGTGCCGATTCACCGTAGTATGAACACCGCTGCACGGAATCGGATGCGTTGACCGGCCGGCGGCAAGACGGATTCCACCTCTAACGGTCGCGAAGACCGGCGTGTGTTTCCCAACAGATCATCGGCAAGCGATGGAGAATGCCAATGTTGCGCAAAGTCGGTTATTTCAGCGTAGAGACCCCGCACACCGCGGGGCAGGGCCTGCGTATTCTGGCCGCCCTGCGTAAAGCAGGGATCGATCTGCTCGCCTATTCGGGCTTTCCCGACGGCCGCCAGGCAAAGCTCGTCTTCGTTCCTGCCCAGCCGGGCCGGTTCGCGGTGGTGGCGCGGAAGCTCAAGCTGAAGCTCTCGCCCAAAAAGATCGCGTTCCTGCTCGAAGGCAACGACAAGGTCGGCGCTCTTACCAGCACGCTCGGGAAGCTGGCGAAGGCCAAGATCAACGTCACGGCGCTGACCGCGGTAGTCGCGGGCAAGAAGCGTTTCGGCGCAATCTTCTGGGTGAAGCCCATCAACGTCGCCAAGGCGGCGAAGCTGCTTCGCGCGAAGTAGGCCGAGACACGACGCCTGTTCACGCCAATAACGCCTTGTCATCCCCGGCGAGCACGGATCGCCTTGCGATCCGTGCGAGGGGTTAGAAGCCGAGAGCGCCGGCGAAAGGCGCGCAGAACGGCCCGGATCGAGGATAGAAGGCCTCGAGGCTCGATATTGTAACAACTCGTACGAAGCCCCTTGAAATAGTCCGGCAGTCACGATCTGTCGCCGACTGCGGGTTTGGGTGGGAAGGAACGGCGTCTATGAATGACGGCACATTTGCCGTGCCGCACGCATTTGATGCGGAGGGGAGAATACATCGATACAATTTGAGACAATTGACATGGTTGGTGCAGCGGACGGTGCGGATGCGAATGGTACGCTGGCGCAGAAGAATCGGAGACCGTTTATGCCCCAGCCACCCTGCAAACTTATCATCGGCACGCCCTGTTACGGCGGCGTGGTGACCCAGCGCTATATGCAATGCATATGCGCTTTTCTCTTGCAGACGGCCAGACAGGGCCTTTCGGTCCAGCTTGAGACTCTGGGCTATGAATCCCTCATCACGCGCGGCCGTAACACCTTGGTTGCCAAGTTCCTCGACACCGCGGATGCCACCCATCTGATGTTCATCGACGCCGATATCGGCTTCGAACCGCAGCAGATCCTTCGCATGATCGCCTTTGACAAGGACGTCGTCGCCGGCATGTACCCGCTCAAAGTGATCGACTGGGACGACGCGGCGGTCGGCCGCATCAAGAAGGGCGAATCGCTTTATCACGCGCCGATACGCTTTGTCGGCACGCCGTGCACAAGCGATATGTTAGAGCAGGAGGACGGCTTCGTCACGGGAACCTATGCGGGGGCGGGATTCCTGCTGATGAAGCGTGGGGTGTTCGAGAAGATGATTGCGAGCTATCCCCAATACCGGTACACCGCCGCACACACGGCCGCCAATCCCAGCCTCAGCCCCAACCAGTATACCTTCTTCGACTGCATGATCGACGCCTCCACGGGCGAGTATCTCAGCGAGGATTATGCCTTTTGCCGGCGCTGGCGCGCGCTGGACGGAAAGGTGTGGCTCGATACGCAGAGCATGCTGGCTCATATCGGGCCCCACGAATTCGTCGGCAGCCCGCGCGCGCGGCTTCCCGCCTGATCCTCTCCGAAGGGTTACGCACCTTATTGCCGGACCTCCACCGCGCGCTCGTATCCCCCGGCCGCGTAGATCGCGTCGATGCATTCCATGTTGGCGATGGCGTCGGCGCCGCCGGTGAGGGGCTCCGCGCCGCGCAGCAGCACGTCGCCCACATGCGCGAGTTGCGCGTCGTAGGTGGAGGGCCCCTCGGTCGGCTCTTCGCGCTTCCTGCCGCCCGCTTCCACGACGAAGGTGCAGCCATTCTGCGGCGCCAGGAAATTGGAGATGGAGAAAGAACCCTTCTCGCCCTTCAGCTTAAACGTGGCGGAGAACGGCTTGGTCATCGAGGTACGAAGCTTGCCCCGCAGCCCGTCCGGGAAGGAAAGCTCGGCCGACGTGGCGACATCGACGCCGCGCTCGATGGTGCATTCGGCGTGCACGACCTTGGGCTCGGTGCCGATGATCGTCCGCAGCGCGTGGACGCAATAGCAGCCGAGGTCCATCAGCGCTCCGCCGCCGCCCAGCACAGGGGACCAGCGCAGTTCCGTCGGCGTGTAGGGAATCAGTACGTCGAACACCGCCTCGGCGTCCACCAGCCGCCCCAGCTCGCCCGAAGCCGCGATCTCGATGGCGCGCCGCATGACGGCGTGGAAGCGGTTGTGGAACGCCTCGATCAGGGGCCGTCCGGCTGCGGACACATTCGCCGCCATGATGAGTGCCTGGCCGGCATTTATGGCGAAGGGTTTTTCGCACAGCACTGCCTTGCCGGCCTTCAGGGCGGCGACGGACCACTTCATGTGGCCGTTGGTCGGTAACGCAACGTAAACAAGGTCGATGTCGTCGCGCGCGACGAGGGCGGCGTAGTCGTCCGCCACTGCGGGAATGCCGTTTTCCGCTGCGAAGGCCCGGGAGCGTTCCTTGTCGCGCGCCGCCACCGCCCTGACCTCGAACTCGGGATTGTCCCGCGCCGGCAGGACCGCCGCCTTGGGCGCGATGCGCGCCGCCCCGAGGATGCCGATACGGATAGGTTGCATGATCCGATTCCATTTAGCGAAGCGGCATGATACTTCCTGCCGCCCATGACTCCAGCACTATCCATCGTCAATCTGCGCAAGGTCTACCGCCGCGGCACCGTCGCTGTGGACGGCCTTTCCATGACTGTCAATCCGGGCGATTTCTTCGGCTTCCTGGGACCCAACGGGGCGGGAAAATCGACCACGCTGCATTGCGTCACGGGCATCGCCACGGTCACCTCCGGCACCATCGAGGTGTTCGGCTTCGATGCCGTGAAGCAATACCGCGACGCCCGCCGCCTGATCGGCCTCAGCCCGCAGGAGTTCAACGTCGACATCTTCGCCACGCCGCGCCAGATCGTCGATTGGATGGGCGGCTATTTCGGGCTCGGGGCGGCCGAGCGCAAGCGCCGCGTCGACGAACTGATGGAGCGCTTCGACCTCGTCGAGCATCAGAAGAAACCGTTCCGCGAATTGTCCGGCGGGCTGAAGCGGCGGGTGATCCTGGCGCGTGCGCTGGTCCACCAGCCGAAACTGCTCATCCTCGACGAACCGACCGCGGGCGTCGACGTAGAGCTGCGCCTCGACCTCTGGCGCTATCTGGCGGAACTCAACCGCGACGGCACCACCATCCTGCTCACCTCGCATTACCTCGAGGAGGTGGAACGCCTCTGCCGCACCATCGCCATCGTTTCGAGGGGCAAGATCGTGCGCAACGGCCCGAAGGAGGAGTTTCTCGCGGGCGGCCTGGAATCCGCCTATCTCGCCGCCACCGGCGCCCGGCCGGAACACATCGCGGGAGCGGCGGCATGATCGTCAATTGGATCGGGCTCTGGACCATCATCCGCCGCGAGATTTCGCGCCTCATGCGCGTGCCGGTCCAGGCCTTCGTGGCGCCGTGGGTTTCGGCGCTGCTGTTCATCTTCATCTTCGGCTCCGTGGTGGGGCCGCGCATCGCCAGCATCGGCGGGCACCGCTATCTGGAGTTCGTGCTGCCCGGCATCCTGATGCTGAACATCATCAATGCAGCCTTCCTCCAGGCGTCTACGCAGGTCTATTTCCAGCGTTTCATGCGTTCCGTGGAAGAGGTGCTGGTGGCGCCCTTGTCCTATGCCGAGATGATCGCGGGGACTCTGGTGACGGTCGTCTTCCGCACGGTCGGCACGGCGCTGGGCATTCTCGTCATCGCCGCGCTGTTCGGCGTGACTCACGTCGACGCCATCGGCGAGTTCCTGTTCTGGGTGGTGATCGTCTCGGCGATCTTCGGCCTCATCGGTATCGTCATCGGGCTGTGGGCCAAGAGTTTCGAGCAGCTCACGGTGCTCAACATTTTCTTCATCACGCCGCTGTCCTTCGTGGGGGGCGTGTTCAACACGGTGGACATGCTGCCGCCCGGGGTGCGCTGGCTGGCCTACGGCAATCCTTTCTTCTATTTCATCAACGGGCTGCGCCACTCGATGATCGGCTTCGGCGAGGCGTCGGAGCCCCTCGGAGCGGTCATTTCGCTGGTTCTGCTCGCTGCGCTGGCCGTGGCGGTTTGGCGGCTGTTTTCAAAAGGCTACGGTTTGCGCGAATAGCCGCAGGCGCCCTTGCCGAAATTTAGCGTCCGGCGGCATGGACGCAGGCGGGCCGCGCTCCTATTCTCCGCGGCGATTTCCTTTTCGGTTAAGCGAGGCCGTTTTCCATGACGTCTGCTGCACGCATTGCGATGGTTCTTGCGCTGGGCGCATTGTCCGTACCGGCGGGCGCCCAGACGCTATTGGGCGTGACGCAGGACTGGTCCGCCTATCAGGCGACAACGCCCGACGGCAAGGTGTGCTACGTGCTGTCCAAGCCCACGGCGATCCTGCCCGCCAAGGCGTCGCGCGATCCGATCTATTTCGTGGTCAGCGTCTGGCCCGGCCGCAACGCGCAAGGCGAGTTGGAGGTGTTCTCCGGCTATACCTACAAGGCCGGCGTACCCGTCTTTGCGCAGGTGGGTACGGTCAGGGCGGAGTTCTTCACCCGCAACGACGGCAAGGTCGGCACCGCCTGGGTCAAGGACGCGGCAGACGAAGGCGCTCTCGTCGCCGCCATGCGCGGCGGGGCCAAGCTGGTGGTGACCGGCGTCTCCAAGCGCGGCACCAAAACGACAGACACCTATTCCCTCAGCGGCTTTTCCGCCGCGATGGATTCCGCCCGGGCGGCTTGTTCCAAGTAGGATTGCCCCCTCCGCTTCGCTCGCAAATGCTCGCTCAGCACCTCCCCCGTAAACGGGGGAGGTGGCCGCCGCAGCGCCGAAGGCGCGAAGGTGGACGGAGGGGGGAATTCCCTTCGCATCAAATCCGCTCTAGTAGTGCGCCCGACATGGACCCGAACCCCTCTCTTCTCGGCCTTTCGACTGCCGAGCTGAAATCTGCCCTGTTCGCCGCTGGAGTGGCGGAGAAGGCCGCGCCCATGCGCGTGCGCCAGCTGTGGAACTGGCTCTACGTCCACGGCGCGCGCGACTTCGCCGCCATGACGAACCTCGCCAAGGATTTCCGAGGGGCAATGGCGGCGCACTTCACGCTGGCGCGGCCCGAGGTCGTGACCGAACAAATCTCGACCGACGGCACGCGCAAGTGGCTGCTGCGTTCGGGCGGCCAGGAATTCGAGACCGTGTTCATCCCCGAGCCGGGACGCGGCACGCTGTGCGTCTCCTCCCAGGTCGGCTGCACGCTGAACTGCCGCTTCTGCCACACCGGCACGCAGAAGCTGGTGCGCAATCTCACGCCCGGCGAGATCGTGGGGCAGGTGATGATCGCCCGCGACGCCCTGGGCGATTGGCCGTCAGGAGCGCCGCCAGGAAAAGTGGGAACCGGTTTTCCGTCCGGCGGCGCGACCAGAAAAAACGCCGGTGCGAACCGCCGCATCACCAACGTGGTGATGATGGGCATGGGCGAGCCGCTCTACAATTTCGAGAACGTCAAGACGGCGCTGGCCATCGTCGCCGACGGCGACGCGCTGGCGTTTTCCAAGCGCCGCATCACGCTCTCCACCGCGGGCGTGGTGCCGATGATCGGCCGCGCCGGCGCCGAGATCGGCTCGGCGCTGGCGATTTCGCTGCATGCTGTGCGCGACGAAATCCGCGACGTGCTGGTGCCGCTCAACAAGAAATATCCGTTGAAGGAATTGCTGGCCGCCTGCAAAGCTTATCCGGGTGTCTCCAACGCGCGGCGCATCACCTTNNCAATCCCTGGCCCGGCGCGCCCTACGAATGCAGCGACTGGACGCAGATCGAGAAATTCGCGGAAGTTCTCAACCGTGCTGGCTACGCTTCGCCGGTACGCACGCCGCGCGGACGCGACATCATGGCCGCCTGCGGCCAGCTCAAAAGCGCCAGCCTCAAACAGCGGGCGAGCGAACGGATGGCGGAGATGCAGTCGAAAGAACTCTCGCGGATGCTGGAGTGAAGGTAAAGACATGAATGTGGTCAAAAACGAGTTGCCAAGTGGCATTGAACTCGAATTCTCCGAAGACGATCGGTTGTTCCACTACACAAGCACTGAAGGCCTCTTCGGAATTCTCCAGAGTGGAATGCTCTGGGCAACTCACTTCCAGTTTCTGAATGACGCACAAGAATGCATGAGAGCACGGCGCTCCCTTGAACATTATCTTCAAGGTCCACTTTCAAGAAAAATTGCAGCACTTGTAGTCAACAAGAAGATTGTGGTTCAACAAGGTAGCAGCGTTAAGGAAGCCGCTGCACTTGAAGCAGTAAACGTTGTCAAGACAATGTATGAAGCTACTCTTGGCAATGTCGATCCTTTTGTGTTCTCAGCATACTTGTGCGCGAAGTCTGACCGTCGCCGTTTCGATCACGGCGATCTGCAACATTGGGCCACTTATGGTCGCGGTGCCGGTTATGCGATACAGATCAACCCGCAGCGGCTGAAGGCTCTGTTCGTGGGCGAGACCAAGAAGTACACGCACGGAGGCCTTTTTTGCAGTGCCGTTGAATACACCGACGATGTCGCTCCACCATCACTCAAGGGCCACTATGATGTCATTGCATCATCTTCCGAACTTATAATTGAACGCATCAGACAAGGACAAGAAAATGATCAAGAACTGAAGGAGGCAATCGACTCCACATTCTTGCCATTCGTGAGGATTATCTCCTTTATCAAGGATAGCTGTTTTGCCCATGAACATGAGGGGAGAATTGTATTCTATCGTCACAAGGTCCTCCCACAAGGAAGGCAGAATCACCTTCTTAAAGTGCTAACGAAAGGCTCGTTTGCTATACCGTACATCGGCCTGTTTGAGGACTCTCTGTTTGGTCCCCAAACGCCCATAGAACGTGTAATTATTGGACCTCACCCAGACCGCGTCCGGCGCAGGGTCGCTCTGGAATCCTATCTGGCGTCAAGAAACTTGGGAATCGAAGTGACGGACTCAGACCTTCCTTACTCGCCACGCTAACGGCGTCGTGCCACTGAAGGCTCTTAAGATGTCTTCACGCCGCCCTAAGAAGCACGTCCACACGGATGGCGTCGAAGGGGAAGACAATGCCGCCGTCGGTCTTGCGCAGCACGCCCGCATTCAGCAGGGCGTGAACGTCGCCATGCACCGCCTTCACGTCGCGATCCACGCGGCGTGCGGTTTCGCGGATTGAGAGCGGCCCGGCGCCGGTCATCGCTCGCACGATTTCCCACCGCTTCGTGGTCAAGAGGCGGAACAGAAGCTCCGGCGTGGCGAAGCTGATGCGCGCGCCCTGGGCGCGGCCCTTGAACGCCTCCAGCGCCCGGCGGGAAACGGCTGCGCGATCCGCAATTTCCAGTGTCACGGTCCTCATTTCAACGCCTCCATTCGTCCACATCGGCCCAGAAGTCGGCCAGCAACGCCTCCGGCGTCGTAAAATCGTAAGCCTCTTCGGCCCGCCCGATATGGCGATGATCGCCTTTGCCGGGTTCGTTGTCGTAGCGCAGCACGCACCGGCCGCTCTGGATCAGCGCCAGCCGGTACTTGTAGCCATGCTTCGAGCCGCGTGCCGGCCGCGGCAGGCGCCACACCACGATCTCGGCGAAAGCGTCCTCCGCGAGCACGTGGCGTTCGTCGAGCAGTAGCTCCGCCTTCATGTTGGAGGAGACTACAACATCTCTTTGCTGTTGTCAATAGCTCCAACAGTCCTGAGCGTGGCGGCGATGGTGGTTCCCATCCTGCCGCAGCCGCTCTATGCTTCTGCTTCGGATGCTGGGAGGAATGGACATGGCTGGGAAGGCAAAGAAGACGCGCGCCGCCGCGGCAAAGCGCAAGACGAAGTCCGTCAAGGCCACGCCTCCGAAAAAACCCGTCCGCCGCAAGAAGGCCGCGCGGAAGGCCGAAAGCACGCTGGAGAAGATCGAAAACGCGATGATGGCGGGCGTGGCGGAGTTCGACGAACTCGCGCTCGACATGGGCCTGCTCGGGGCTGCGGGGCCTGCCCCGAAGAAGAAGCGCAATAAGACCCGGCGCTAGCCGGCGCTCCTGTGCCGTATCACCGAGATGCGGTCGGCGGAACCGGCAAAGATGCCGAGCTAGAAAAGCTTCGACTGGCGGATTTCGGAACATCCGCCAAGCAGCTTCCGGCCGGTTGCAGCATCCACTTCGCTTGCCTCGATTCCGAAGTTATCCCCCGTCCAGGACCAAGTGAACCCACCGTGCGTGATCACAAAATACGACTTGCCCGCCTCCAGATTGATCGATACGTCGGCATTCGGTTTGTCGAATGAATACAGACCGGATCGGTCCAGCGACGCGAGCACCCCAAGACTTGTCCTTACGGTGATCGGTCCCGCAGCGTGGTCCCAGAACAGGCAAGCTTCCGGTGCAACGACGCCCCGCACGATGGTACCGTCTCCGGCGCCGTAGTTCAGCAGCACTTGTGAATCCGACTGTCTGATGACGAATATCCGCGCCCGGCCAGCTGCGAGAGCGATTGTGTCGGCGTTTGCGACCGCGTGCGAGAGGCTTTTCGGATCGGCAACGCCGTGGCCTGTCCAGACAGTGTCACCTACCTCAGTTCTGGTGGTGACGGGTATGCCCCCCGGACTGTAACTGCGGCGCGTAGACGTCGCGCATCCCCAAACCAATAGTGACGCAAGCAGCAACGTGACAATCGTTGCGGATTTCATAGTTTTCCCCGGTGTTCAACGGACGCATAGAATCGACGGACGATAGATCGAAGACTGGGACTGGGCAAACAGCAGTTAATAAAAACGCATTTGCTCGGGTTGGCAGCGAATGCCTTAGCCCCGGTCGCGCCGACTATAGCGTGGGAAGCGGCGCTCCGGCTGCGGCATGAAAGGGTCCCCGCTCCGACCTTCTTGATGGGGACCGGACCGGAGCGGGGCGCAAAGCGCAATCCGGAAAAGTGGGAACCGGTTTTCCGTTGGATTGCGCGCAATAAAAACTAAAGCGTGATCCGTTTCCCGGATCACGCTTTAGGACGGCCGGAGGGGGCAAGCCGTCTCGTTCGTCGGACTAAGCGTCGACCAGTGCGGCGTTCCACTGCTTCGCCGTTTCGGCGACGCGGCGGCCGAGATGTTCGGCGGTTTTCTTGTCGGAGGGCGAGGGGCCGAGTTCCGGTCCCGCATCGACGGGCGACTGTGCCGCCGCGCCGATGGAGGCGCCCAGCCGGTTGAAGTCCTCGACAGAGCCCTTGGTCGAATTGTTCCCGGGCATCAGGCCAAGGCTGACCCACATCATGCCGTGCTGCGCGGCGAGCACGAACAGCTGCATCAGGGTCGAATCCTTGTCGCCGCCCTGGCTTCCCGAGTTGGTGAAGCCCCCGGCGATCTTGTTGCGCCATTTCTGGTTCATCCACGGCTTGGAGCTGGCTTCTGCGAAGGCTTTGAAGGCGGCGGAGGCCGAGCCCATGTAGGTGGGCGAGCCGAACACGATGGCGTCCGCCTTTTCGAGCTTTGCCAGCATGGGCGCGAAATCCTGGCTCGCGCTCTCGATGCGCAAGAGTTCCGCTTCCACGCCCCTGACGCTCGCCGCGCCCGCGGCGACCGCCTTGGCCTGCTCGTGGGTGTGGCCGTAACCCGAATGATAAACGACGGCAAGTTTGGTCATGGCAGTCCCTAATTGTTACAGTTACCGATACTGTTACAAATAAGCAGCCGCAAACCGGTTACAAGGGGGCGGGGGTGAATTATCGTTTATCGGGCGGCGGCTTCGAGCTTTTTCAGCAAATCCGCCAGGGTTTGGCGCGCCAGCACCCCCTGCGAGGCCTTGCCCATGTCGCCGATCAGGGTGCAGATCACGCCCGGCGCGGCGCGTCCCACGGGGCAGGACGAATTGCCCTTGGCGCGGAAACCCGGCCCCGGCGGCTCTTCCACGGCGGCATAAATCTCGCTCAGGCGGATTTTGCCCGGCTTCCTGGCGAGCCAGGCGCCGCCGCTCGCCCCGGCCTTGGTGGCGATCAGCCCCGCGGAGGCCAACGATGACAGCACCCGTCGTACCACCACTGCGTTGGCGCCGATGCTGCCTGCCAGACGGCTGGAAGCCGAGGCGCGCGCGGGGCAATCCGCACCCTCATGCGCCAGCAGCAGCATGACGTGGACGGCCGTGGAGAATTTCAGACTGGTCATTGCAGGGATAGAGATAGTGGCTACGGCGGCTTCTGCCTAGAGCGCAATCCGGAAAAGTGCGAAGCGGTTTTCCGTTAGATTGCGCGAAAAACAAAGAACTGGAGCAAAATCGCGATTCAATAATCGCATATTTTGTTCTAGCCCGGGCCGCATTTGATATCGGATTCGAGCGGATCGTCGTCGTTGCGCACAAAATGCAGGGGAGGCGGCGTCACAGTCACGCCGTCGTACGTTACGGAAGGCAGGATCAAGTCAAAATTGTCGGCGGTGTTCAGGGGGAAATCGACGCGCATCTCATAGGCGTAGGTATTGGTATTGCTGCTGCCCTGGCCCTCGAAATGCGAGCCGACAGGCGTAAGGCCCCGGATCGGCACCGTAAATTCTGGGGGCGAACTCGAGCTGAAGACGCGGTCGACCACGCTGCCGACGGTGAACCGCGTCTCGAAGGTTGCCGTGATCTTGTCCGTGGAGAACGAGAAAGTCCGCGAGCGATCGGTCCACCAGGCCGTGGTGTCGTGATCGGGGGGTGCCGGCTGGGGGCCTGCCGCGTTGTCGTAGTTCTTGTCGATAATGACAAGGACGGAGGGTGCCATGCCCCGTATCGTGGCTGCCGACACGTACACGTAGCGGTGCGTGCCGGGGAAATAGGTGCGGAATTCTACGCCGCGATTGATCGTCCGGCAGGTCGTGGCGCTTGCGGGCGCGGATGCCTGGATATTGTCGGTGCCTTGGGCAGAACATCCTGCGGACAGCAAAGCCGCGACGGCCAGCAGATGGGTTCGCATGTATCTCGTTTCCGTCCCGCCACAAGGCCAATATAGCACAGGAAACCCGGGTTCTAGGTTTGCCGTACCGCTTGGTTATCGCCTGCTGCGCGCAGTGCCGCAAGCGCTAGGAACTGCTGGCATTTCGGATGGCCGGCCGTATATTCCCGACTCTTCCTCAAGGACGCGGGAACGTGGCTGCAAAAAAAGTTAACAAGGTCGTGCTCGCCTATTCGGGCGGCTTGGATACGTCGGTGATTTTGAAGTGGCTCCAGACGGCCTACGGGGCCGAGGTCGTGACCTTCACGGCCGATCTGGGGCAGGGCGAGGAGATCGCACCGGCGCGCGCCAAGGCGGAAATGCTCGGCATCAAGCCCGAAAACATCTTCATCGAGGACCTGCGCGAGGAGTTCGTCCGCGACTACGTCTTCCCGATGTTCCGCGCCAACGCGCTCTACGAGGGCGTCTATCTGCTCGGCACCTCCATCGCGCGGCCCTTGATCGCCAAGCGCCAGATCGAGATCGCCGAGATGCTCGGCGCCGACGCGGTGTGTCACGGTGCCACGGGCAAGGGCAACGACCAGGTGCGTTTCGAGCTGACCTATTACGCGCTGAAGCCCGACATCAAGGTGATCGCGCCCTGGCGGGAATGGGACCTCACCAGCCGCTCCAAGCTGATCGAATTCGCCGAGAAGCATCAGATTCCCATCGCCAAGGACAAGCGCGGCGAGGCCCCGTTCTCGGTGGACGCCAACCTGCTGCATTCCTCGTCGGAAGGAAAAATCCTCGAAGACCCGAACGTCGAACCGCATGTGGACGTCTACCAGCGCACGGTCTCGCCCGAGGAGGCGCCCGACAAGCCGACCGTGATCGAGATCGGTTTCGAGAAGGGCGATGCGGTCTCCATCGACGGCGCGAAGCTGTCGCCCGCCACGCTGCTGGCGAAGCTGAACGAGCTGGGCAAGACGAACGGCATCGGCCGCGTGGACCTCGTGGAAAACCGTTTCGTCGGCATGAAGTCGCGCGGTATCTACGAGACGCCGGGCGGCACCATCCTCTACGCGGCCCATCGCGCGATAGAGTCGCTGACCCTCGACCGCGGCGCGGCGCATCTCAAGGACGAGCTGATGCCGCGCTATGCGGCGCTGGTCTATTTCGGCTTCTGGTTTGCCCCCGAGCGCGAGATGCTTCAGGCCGCCATCGACAAGTCGCAGGAATTCGTTGCCGGCACGGTGCGGCTCAAGCTCTACAAGGGCAACGTGATCGTCATCGGCCGTTCCTCGCCCAATTCGCTCTATTCGCAGGATCTCGTGACCTTCGAGGACGACAAGGGCGCCTACGACCAGAAGGACGCGGCAGGCTTCATCAAGCTCAACGCCCTGCGCCTGCGCACCCTGGCGATGCGGAAGAGGAAGACTGAAAAACACTAACTGGAGTGCACCCAAGAAGTGAGACAGGATGAATAGGGGACAGTTTCTCCAGGTTACGGTATTTGCACGTAATTTGCACGGCAGTACCGCGCCGTTCGGCCGCTAAACAACTATTGCGCGACAACGCTGCGTAATGCATCCGTATGTACGACACACGAGGTCGCAATGAGATCGACAATTCTCCACCGGAAGTTTGTCGCCACAGCACTGATGCTTGCGGCTTCCGTTTTTCTTTCGAGCGGTATTCCGCAGGCGTCCGCACAAAGCGTCGCCGATCATCCCGAATGGCCGGGCAAAGGGCAGCTTTTTGTCGGCACCTGCTACCAGCCGGTCGATCGCACGCCGGAGGAAATCCACCGCGACATCGCCATCATGAAGAAGGCTGGATTCAACCTCGTGCGTATGGGCGATCTCTCCTGGGACTCGTTCGAACCGTCCGAGGGACACTTCGAGTTCGCTTGGTTCGATAAGGTCATGGACGAGATGGCGGCAAACGGCATCAAGGTGATCCTCGACATCCCCGGCCTGCCGGCACCCACATGGCTGCATCACAAATATCCCGGCGCAAATGTCGTGACGCAAAACGGCGTGATGCTAAATCCTGCCGAACGGTACATGGAGGATATCGGCGATCCGGACTACCGGCGCTTGGCGATCCGCCTGGCCGACACGTTGACCAAGCGCTATGCGAATCATCCGGCCCTGTTCGCCGTCGGCTACGACAACGAGATCGGCAACGGGTTCATGTCCTATTCGGCGGCAGACCGGCTTCGCTTCATCGACTGGGCGAAGGCGAAGTACGGGACGATCGATGCCCTGAACAAGGCATGGGCCACACAGCGCTGGTCGCGCCGCCTGAACGATTGGAGCGAAATCGAACTGCCCTACGGCGACGGCCCCGGCCCGGTCGAGCGCTACCTGGATCTGCACCGTTTTTGGTCGGACCAGACCATTGCAGTCATCAACGACCTCGAGGCCGTTCGCAAGAAGAACGTTCCGAACGTTCCGGCGGTTTCGAACCTGTGGGACACGGCCGGGCGCAAGGGTTTTGATTATCTCGGTTCGTACAAGGATTATGTCAGTTACGGCGCGGAGGGTTTCTACCCGGGCGATCCGGTGGGCGCCAGCCTCGGCGCTTTGATGGTCAAGGGCGACCTCGACGCACCCATCTGGTTCAACGAATTCACGGCCGGCGGCGGCGGCTACTATGGAACCAAGGGGCGTAGCCGCATGTGGGCTTACATCGGCCTCATCGATTACGCGCAGACGATTCTGGCCTGGACCTTCAATTCGCATCAGGGTGGCGAAGAGCAAGCCTTGTTCGGACTTGTGGACCACGACGGCACGCCGTCCTGGAAGGTGGACGAGTTCGCCCAGATCGCAGCCGAATTCCGCAAATTGCAGTCGCTGGGCTTCCCGCGCTATCGCACCCCCGAAGTGGCCATAGCCTATTCTTTCGAGAGTGCAATGGCGTCGAACCCGCCCGGTCCCAGCTCGACCGTCCGTCAATACTACACGCTCGGCTATCAGGACCAGGTGCAGGGCGCGTTCGACCCGTTCTTCACCGACAACATCGATACGGCGATCATCAATGTCGCCCATGCTCCTCTCGACAAATACAAGCTTGTGGTCGTGGCGGGCCAGTACATCATGGACGAAAAGAGCGCGGCGGCCATCCGCCGCTATATCGAAGACGGCGGCACGGTAATCATGACCGGCTATTCGGCCAAGGCGGACGAGCATGCTCTTTGGTTCAACACGCCGCTGCCCGGTCGGCTGGCGGACGTCTTCGGGCTGCACACCAATGCCTTCTACCGCGCCGAAAGACCGCTGCAGGTGATGATCGACGGCAAGGTGCAGACATCGAAAGACACCTATTATGAGGTGCTGGAGCTTGATACGGCAAAGCCTCTCGCGAACTTCCTGAACACGCCCGAAAAGTCTCCAGCCGTCACGATCAACCGCTACGGTAAGGGACTGGCGATCTACCTGGCCACGGCTGGTCAGCCTTCGATGATCGGCCTATTGGTCCGCTCTCTTTACGCCAAGCTCGGCATCGCGCGTGGACCTAATACGCCGGCGGGCGTGTACGCGCGCGTCGTCGACGGGCGCACGCTATATGTCAACAGCACAACGGAACCGAAGGCCGTTGCCATCAGCGGCACCAAGACGGGTATCCTATCAGGCCATCGCTACAACGGCACGCTTCGCTTGGCGCCGTACGGCGTGGAACTGCTGCAGTAGGACAGTTGTGAATTCGGGGACGGGAGCACTATTCGCCCCGTATTTCGTTGCTGTATTCCCTAAGTTAAATACGAGATAGTCTTATTGCATGAACCCCAACCTCAAGCAGATCGAGCACTGGAACGGGCCTGCGGGGAAACTCTGGGCTTCGCATTGCGGGCGCAACGAATACCGGCTGGAGCACGTTCAGCGCGCGCTGATGGAATTCGCCGCGCCCGAGCCCGGCATGGACGTGCTCGACATCGGTTGCGGCTGCGGGCTGACCACGCTGGCGCTGGCCGAGGCGGTGTCGCCGGGCAGCGTCACCGGCCTCGACGTCTCCGCCCCGATGCTGGAAGCGGCGCGCGCCGCCGCCCTCGAAGCCGGCCTCGAAGTGCAATTCGTGGAGACCGATGCCTCCATCCATCCCTTCCGGCCGGAATTCGATCTAGTGTTCTCGCGCTTCGGCGTGATGTTCTTCGCCGATCCCGTTGCCGCCTTCGCCAACATCCGTTCTGCGCTGAAGCCGGGCGGGCGGCTGGCCTTCGCCTGCTGGCGCGCGCAGGCCGACAACCCCTGGACCGATGCGCCGTACCAGGCGGCGCTCGATCTCCTGCCGCCGCAGGAGAAGCAGGACCCGCACGCGCCGGGCCAGTTCTCTTTCGCCGACGGCGGGCACATGAAGAACGTCCTCACGCGCGCCGGTTTTGCGCAGATCCGCATCGAGAGCTGCGACGTGCCGGTGAACATGGGCCGCAATGCGGACGAGGCGGCTGAGGAGGCGATGAACAGGGGCGCGCTCGATCGTGCGACGGCCGATCTCGACGAACCGACCCGCGCCAAGATTCTTGCCCGCGTGCGCGAGGTTATGGCGCGCTATGCGACGCCCGAGGGTGTGTCTCCACCGGGTTCGATCTGGCTGGTTTCGGCCCGGAATTAGCGCGGCTCAGTATTGCGGGGATGTGTTCAGCGTGAGGCGATGGCCTTTGCAGAAGGCCGTCAGCGACATGAGCAACCTGTCGGTCAGCCTATCCATCGTCTTGTCGCCGCTCAGCACCGGAACGCCAAGGCGCGTGAGAGTGGACAGCACGAGCGCCGCCTGGACTTCCTTGGCGCCGTTGATGACCTGCCCGAGAACACCGGGCCGGGGCTGCCAGAACGCGGGCACCGATACGGGCGCGTAATCGATGCCGATCGACCGGCACCAGTCTTCCCATTTGAATTTTAGGATGGTGTGATGCGACGACACGCAAATCCACGGTACGCGCAGGGCGTCGGCTGCAATGGCGCCATGCAGCGCCTCCGTGATCAGCGTGCGCGACCAGGAGATTTGTTGCAACACTCGGGACGGCGGCCAGCGCGGGTCGATATAGTTGATGCCCAGGAATTTGCAGACGCGTTCCCAATCTCCCGACAGCGCCGTCTCCCAATGCGGCATGAAGGACCACGGATGGATTTTCCCGGCCGTGTCCCGGGGCAGCAGGCGAACGAGAACGGCGGGGTCGGTGATGGCCTTGTCCCGGTCGAGGCCCAAAGCGTCGGCCGTCAGCGGGCCTCGAACGCAATGAAAGTTCCAGTTGCCGTCCAACCGGGGCGGCTTGCCGTATCCGAACCCGCTCCCGAACACGTGTTTCGTGGCACCGGCGGGTATATCGCCTCTGATGAGAGTACCGATCCCGACGAACAGCGGCGACGACGGATCGTCCATCTCTACCGCCACTTTCGCCTTCGGCCGGAACTGTACGGTGCCGTCGAAGGCATCGGGCATCAGGCGCGGCCAGAGATAGGTGTTCAACTCGTCGCCGAAATTGCCGCCCGGTATGTGGCAGTAGAAGAGTTTCATGGGTGTTTTATACCATACTAAATTGATCGACAAACTATATTTTAGGCGATAACCGCCTGTCAATGCGATGCGGAAGCGGAAGCCGCGCGCCTGTTTGCCTTCAAACCGCAGTCATCAAGCGCCCCGATTTCGCCTATGATCCTCCCGGCGCAGGGGGGAAACATGGGCAGGCGGTTGATCGAACGCGCATCGGCGGCGTTATTCGCAATATTGCTTTCGGGCTGCGCGCAGCTGGAAGGCATCTACAAGCCGGCGCAGACGGTTCCGCTCGCGGCGGATGCCGTCCACGCCGACACGAGTTGCACCGCGGCGCCCGAGGCGTCTCCGCCGCCCTACGATTTCGAGGACTTGAAAGACTGCACCTCGCAGCAGTCGCTGGTGGTGTTCGCGTTTTCCGGCGGCGGCACCCGTTCGGCCTCGTTCGGCTACGGTGCGCTGAAGGCGGCGCACGCCGCGATGATCCCCGACGCCGCGGGAGCGCATCCGTTCGACCGCGACATCGACATCGTCTCGGGCGTCTCCGGCGGTTCGTTCACCGCCGCGGCCTACGCCAACCAGCGCGACAAGCTGTTCCCCGCCGCGCCCGGCGCGCCCGACTACTACCGCGACAACTTCCTCACCCACAATTTCTTCAGCGACCTGATCTCGATTTATCTCGCGCCGTGGCATTGGCAGTGGATGCTGCCGGGTTACGCCACGAACGACGAGATGGCCAAGGTCTACGCGAACGTCGATTTCTCCTCGTCGTCCGACAAGCTGTTCGCGCCGACCTTCGGCGATCTGGCGAAGAAGGGCCGTCCGCTGCTGGTGATCCAGGCGACCGACTTCGGCAACGAGCAGCCTTTCATCTTCACCCAGAACGATTTCGACCTGATCTGCTCGGACGTGAACGCCTATCCGGTCGGCAACGCCATCGCGGCGTCGAGCGCCTTTCCCGTGCTGTTCTCGCCCATCCAGCTCACCAACCACCACTTTACGCCCACCGCGGCGAACAGATCGAACTATTGCCACGCGCACCGCCCTGCCTGGGTCAATCGGGTGCTGGCGAGCGAGCCGGAGGATTTGTCGCGCTCCTATGTCCGCGCCAAGGAGGCGGAAAACTATCTGCCGCCCAAAGAGGAGCCCGCCGCCGGCACGCCTCCCGCGGCGAAGCCGCAATTCGTCTATCTGCAAGACGGCGGCGTCACCGACAACGTGGCGTTGCGCGGCTTGATGAACATCATGGCGCTGAACCTTGAAGGTCCCGATCCCGTCTCCTGGAGCGAACCGGCGCGCGCCGCCGCCTGCCGCACAGGATTGGGGCGCATCGACAAGGTCCTCATCGTCGCCGTGGACGGCGAGGCGCGGCCGAACAATCAGGTGTCTTCGCTGCCGTATCTGTCCGACATCGGGTTGATCCTCAACGTGGCGACCAGCGCGGCCATCGACTCCAACGGTTTCGAAACGATGGCGGCGGCGGAGGCGATGACCAAGAAGTTGGCCGCGAAACTCGAGAACCTCAATTGCACGGGCGTTGTGCCGGATGCCGTCGCCCTTGGCACGAAAGCGGTGAACGCCTATTTCGCGCGCGTCTCGTTCGCGGACCTTGCGGACGAAACGCGGCTCGATCCGGGCGCCTGCGGCAAGTCGGAAGGCACCTGCCTGCTCGGCGATCTCGCCCGCAGCGCCACCAGCCTCGACTTCACCGGCCCGCAGGTCGATGCGCTGATCGAGGCGGGGCGCAGCGCCTTCCTGTGCAATCCTAAGATCGGCAAGTTCCTGCGGGATTCGAAGGCCGATCCCGGCGGCAAGCCCGCAATAACTTGCGAGCGGCCGCCGAAATAATCGGTCGAAGGGGATCGCGCAAATGCCTCCGCGCGCGTGCCGCTTCCGGCGGACACGCGTGTGGGGCGACAGGGCGGTCCGTGCTCAGTCGTTCAAACTGTAACGGAATACGCCGACCTTGCAGACGTCGATGTTCTTCTTGACCAACGTATCGCCGTCGGAGAACTCCGCCTTGAAATCGAACAGGCAGTAGCCGGAGCCGTCGTCGAAGTTGATGTTCACGGACGCGCCCGGTTTGAGCACGTCCTGGCCGAGAATGTCCTCTTCCCAGCTGTTGCTGCCCGCATTCGATCCGTAGAAATGGACGATCGTGGCGTTCGTTTCGTTGATGATCTTCACATGGCGGTCTTCGGCGGACGCCGAGGTCGCCAGAACGGCCGCTGCGGCCAATCCGAGCAGGACGTTTCTCACGCTGTAACGAGACATTGCGATAGTACCCCTCTTACAAGCCTCCGGCGCAGCGTGCTGTTTGCCGCGCGGGAGTCGGAGAATAAATCGCAAAACGGTTCGTGCAAAGATATCTCATCTTGGTTGTAGACGGCGGCCGATGCCTCGTCGTCGCAGGTTCGATCCGGAATTCAGGTTGCCGCCGGCCGGAAGGCGCCGATCCGTCCGCGGTGCTTCTATCGAATTGCTATAGAAAAACGCAGAAACCTTTGATCGGGCAGTCAAACCGGCGGCTCATTGCCGGCGATGCGGCAGAATGCCCGGACGCTTGCGCACTTTACGGAACGGCAAGATCGTTGCGGCGGAGGAAATGGCCGCGAAGAAATTGCGTTACACATCCAGCGCCGCGTACAGCGCATTCTCCTGGATGAACTCGCGCCGCGGTTCCACGATCTCGCCCATCGGCTTGGCGAACCGGCCTCGTCGGCATGTTCAAACCTACTGTTGGGCATCTTTGTTTTGTGTGTGTCCGCACGCCTTGCATCATGGAGTGAAAGAGTCGAGAAGTGTCCGTCTTGACTTATGGTATCATATATGTTACCAATTATGCAGTTAGAATACCTGGACAAAAACGGACGGAGCCCCTTCGGCCTATGGCGTTCGAAATTGGACGATACCGCCCGGGCGAGAGTAACCGTCTCGTTGCACCGTCTGGCTTACGGCAACGTCTCGAAAGTGAAGAGTGTCGGAGAAGGCGTTAGCGAGTTAAAGATCGATTTTGGTCCCGGGTATCGCGTGTATTTCGGTCGCGACGGTCTTGCGGTCGTCATTCTTCTGGCCGGCGGCATCAAGAAGCGCCAGCAGCGTGACATAGCGGGCGCACAGGAACGGTGGCTGGATTACAAGCGGCGCAAGGAACGGGATCGGTAAGATGCCTTTGACAAGAGACTTCAAAGAAACCGTCCTCAAGGATATGCAGCGTAACCCCGGCTTTCGCGAGGCCATGCTGCGCGAAGGCATCGATGCGTTCCTGGCGGGCGAAATGGACCTCGGCAAGGAAGTCCTGCGCGATTACATCAACGCAACCATCGGTTTCGAGAAACTCGGCAAGAAAGTACGCCTGCCGCCCAAAAGTTTGATGCGCATGTTCGGGCCTAACGGCAATCCGCAGGCGAAGAACCTGTTTGCCGTGATCGCCGCGTTACAAAAGGATGCCAGGATCGAACTTCAGGTCATGGCGGCGGAGTAAAACAGGATTGTCATCCCCGGCCGAGCACAGGCCGCGTTGCGGCCCCATTCGAAGATGGTGTCGAGCAGCCCGCTGGGCGCGCGCACTTCGCGCAACAGGCGGAGATTACTTCGGCACTATATAGGGGCCGTCGAGTAGTCCGCGATCTTTGTCCATGAACAGCTGGACATTGGCGATTTTCGACACCTCATGCGCGTGGTCTACCGAGGTGCTGATGATCTGATCCACCAGCGCCACGACGGCCGCTGCGATCAGCGATGCCAGCGGGTTGCCGCCGCCTGCTCCGCTGTTGGAGTTCTGGACGAAGTAAACCTTTCCGTCCCAAAGCTGTAGGCCGGTTCTGACATCCACGAGTTTGCCCGTCGCACCTACTTCCGTGGCGCTGTTGATAAGCTCGTATTTCGTCCCGTACTGCGTGAGCGTCATGTACAGGACGGAATCCGCACCGATGATCTCCTGGATCTTGGGCAAAGGCACGTTCTGCATTTCGTTTGCGGAAGGAAGCCCGTTCTCCTTCATGTACTGGTCCACCAGCATCACCGGGAAGACGTAGTATCCTTTTTCGGCCAACGGCCGGGTCATTGTCGTAAGATAGCCGTAAGTGCCGTTGACATCCGGCGTGTTGTTCGTCGGCGGCAGCACGAGTATGGAGCGTGGGGGATGGGCCCGGAAGTTGCTGTAGTCGTACGGGACTTGCGAGGCACAACCCACCAGAAAGCCGAACATCGCCAGTGTTGCAGGAACGGTAACGAGTTTGCGCATGGCGCTACCTTTTCGACAGGTTGGCAAGCATCCGATCCATCAGCACCGTGGATTCTGGAAACTGGCGTTTTTCAGATTCGAATTCGGCGCGCGCGGCGTCTGCGCGTCCCATCTTGGAATAGAGATATCCGAGCTGTGCGTGGAATCCCGGCGGCACGGGTTTCCCGGCAGCCTCCGCTTTATGCAGATCGTCTTCCATCGTCTGCGCCTGGACCTCCACGGGTATCTTTCCGGGCTCGGCGTAGGACACATAGATGAGGTCTTCGTAATGGCCCCAATAGTACTTCTCGCTCGACTGGCAACCGGCCACGAAAAGCACGACCGCCGAAATCAACGGCAGCTTCATCCAGGAATAGCTCACTTCTATGGCCTCCACCTGCCTTGTTCGACGCCTTCGACGAGGCGATTGACGGCTTCGCGGATTGCCAGATCGAGCACCTTGCCGTTCAGCGTGGAGTCGTAACTGGCCGCTCCGCCGAACCCGAGCACCTCCCGCTCGCTCAACTCGTACTCGCCTGCCCCCTGCGTCGAGAACACGACCTCGGACGTCAACACGTCCACCACTTTGATATCCACTTTCGAATAGGCGACCTGCTTCCTGCCTCTGCCGAGGACGCCAAAGAACTGCATATCGCCGACTTCCTTACGACCGAACTCGGCGACTTCGCCTGTGATGACGTAGTTGGCACCCTTGAGCTTCAGCTGCTTGCCCAGGATGGCTGCCTCGTTCGAGATTTCCGGCATGTTGCCGCGGTCGAGCACCGAAAATCGCCCGGTCTGCTGCAAGTGCGTGATCAAGATACCTTTGGCCTGAGCTCCCAAGCGGTCCTCTCCTTCGGAGAAGATGCCCCGCATGTAAGTCGACCGGTTATCGAACTGTCCGACGACGATCGTGCTCCTGACGCCGTTGTACACAGTGCCCGCCGACGCGACTGTCTCCGGTGTTATGGCGTGGTGGCTTTCGGTCGCGCAGCCCGCGACGAACACGCAGACAAGCGCTGCAAGCGAGAGCTTGCTGTATCTGTCTAGGATTTTCAATTTATACCCCTGTAAATGTGGAATGCAGTTTACGCCTCTCTTGTAATAGAGCGCCACGTGCAAATGCGCACGCAAACACGCGCGACGCTCAATCAAACAATTCTTATTCTCATGCGCGAACGGCTATGAACGTATACCTGCGTGGCGACGGCCCCGGCCCGTTCGCAGCGTAGTTAATCCGATAACACAGCATAGCGCAGGTGGTCGGGCGTCGCTTCAATGATCGAGATGACCAGGTTGCGGAACCGGATTTCCGTCGAGGTTCGCGGATATGTCAATTCCTGCGAAAACGCCGGCCGTGCAAGATCGTCGGCAGTATATTCCCGGTAGCTCATCCGGATCGTGTCGGGCGTCACGCCTGTGAATACGATTTCGTAGTTCTGTCCCGCTTGTCGTCCGGCCGTCCGCTGCTCGACCACCCGTCTCATGTGAGGCCCCGGCGGCTGGACGGTGTATGAGTATACGACGAAGACGGGCGGTCCCATACCGACGCCATCGACGTTTGCGATCATCTTCTCGAACACGACGCCCGCATCGTCGAACAATACGCCGCGCTGTTCGTCTATCCTCGCCACATTGAATTTCGAGCCTTCGTATTCGACGATGCCGGCCAGGCGAAAACCCTCGCCCCGACGGAACTGACGCGTCCAGAGCGGCCCATCGAACACGAAGTCGCTGGTGACCTCAACCTTGTTCAGCGCGACTTCTGTGCTGACGTAGTCCTTCACTCTGATGACGACGTTGCCGACGAATGCATCCGCGGGCTTTCCAAGAACGTAGCTCTTTTCGGAAACCTGCTTTTCGGTAACGACCTGACTATCCGGCACGCGACTGATCGAGGCGCATCCCGAAACAAATGTGAGAATCGTTACCAAGAGCGGAGTGATAGTAATTCTGGCGCGCACGATGTCCCCCCATCGCAAAACCATACCTTTATATCGGGGCAAACGCGCCGCTGCAAACGCAGTCACACATCCAGCGCGGCGTACAGCGCATTCTCCTGGATGAACTCGCGCCGCGGTTCCACGATCTCGCCCATCAGCTTGGTGNNGGCTTCGTCGGCGTGCTCCACCTTGACCTTGAGCAGCGTGCGCGCGTTCTCGTCCAGCGTGGTCTCCCACAGCTGCTGCGGGTTCATCTCGCCCAGGCCCTTGTAGCGCTGCAGCGTCAGCCCTTTACGGCCCCATTCGAAGACGATGGTCTGCCACGTGGGGGGATGATCAAACATCGGATCGCCCGCGTGGCAGTCAGATCAATCGGTGCTTCTCGCCAGGTCTTTTCGTAACCAGCCAACAGGCTGGCCGTTTCCAACCTGCAGCCACCGCCCGACCTCGCCAAACACCTCGAGTTGATCTCCCTGTGTTGCACGCCCGACAATTTGGCTCGATGAAGATGGTTGCGCTCGAAGATTGACGGCCGGTCTCGCGATGACGACGAAGCGATGCGGCAAAGCCGGAGATTTCTGCTCCACCGACACGGGTTCGCTGCTGGCAGAAGGCTCCTGAATTGATCTCAAGATGACGGGTGTTTCGATCACTGCAAAGTAGCACGTACAAATCAACGACGCGATGACGAACGGAAGCGCGATCCAGTCATATAGAAGTGTTTTTGGCAGTCTAGGCGCTACGAACGACTCTTCTGGGGGCTTCTCCGAAGAAGTGTCTTGATCTGGTTCAGTGTCAACGGAATCGCTTTGTTGTGGTTGTGCGTTAGCTAGTTCGTTCTGATAGTCTGCCCAAGCTCTCGCGAATTTGGCACCTGCGGCAAAGTTGCTGATAAGGTATTCTTCGTTCACTCCCGCCGCCGTGCGCAGGTCGAGTGTTCCATATTTCATGATTGGGATCTGGTAATTATCGTTGAAGCGCCGATCCCGCGACCCGTCCTTGTTTGCCTTTTTCCAAGTAGTACCGATTTGCTCCGCGTCCCGAGGGACGGCGCTTTCTTCCGTAAACCGGGTTTGGGAGTAGGCGACGTTTAGTTCTCGAACATCGATAAGCGCGAAGTCGTGAACGGAATTCCACAAGACCGTGAACGCGGGAAATATAAACAGGTCCGCCCCGTTGGCATTCTTTAACCAAAATGAGGGCTTCGATGACCGTAAGACTTCAATACCCTTGAGGCAGAATGCTACCGGTTTGCGATCGACGGCAATGTGGGCGCTTGTGCGAGCGTGAAACCTGTCAATTGAAGCGAATGAGGTGACGTCCCAAATACGTTCGCATCTTGTGAGCGATTCGAACGCTTGCGTCATGAGGTCGTACTTGTTGGCCGCGCTCTGGGAGAGGCCGAAATCAACATCTACTACACAACATGCCAACTCATCTTCTTTGGCCTCTCGCACTTTGCGCGCATCGAATGCTCTTTTCGCCAAATCGGGCACGTAACTTTGGGTGGCGAGCCGCACAACGAAGAGCCGAGCCAGCCACAAGGACAGAGCAGCACGACGTTCGCGACGCTTGGCACGTAGAAGTTCGTCGTGGAGTGTGGCTCTGCGTTTTGATGCTTCAACTATCAGCGTCTTGAATTCGTCGAGGCCAACTGTCGTCAGCGTACGTGTGGGGGCGCTGGCGACTTCGTTCTCTTCTCCATAATGGGCCGCTTCGCTCAGTGCCGGCTGCGATCTGGGAGTAAGTCGCGAGGGAGCATCCAGGCGAGTTCGATAGGAAATGCCCGTGCCGGGCAGTCCAGTATTCAAGTACGTGCCGCGTGGACCCAGCGTAAGGCGGGCGCCCCTCACTCCGATTGTCGTGCTTATCCCGCTTTTGCTGAAGTTCAGTCTTACGCCCGGAAAGAGACTCACACGGCGCTGAAACCGAAGCCCCATTTCTCACCCCCAAGCACCGGTACACGCTAAAGTAGCATTAGGTGGCGGGGTAATCCAGTGTCGCCGCCCTCACACGTCCAGCGCCGCGTACAGCGCATTCTCCTGGATGAACTCGCGCCGCGGTTCCACGATCTCGCCCATCAGTTTGGTGAACAGGTCGTCGGCTTCGTCGGCGTGCTCCACCTTCACCTTGAGCAGGGTGCGCGCGTTCTCGTCCAGCGTGGTCTCCCACAGCTGCTGCGGGTTCATCTCGCCCAGGCCCTTGTAGCGCTGCAGCGTCAGCCCTTTGCGGCCCCATTCGAAGATGGTGTCGAGCAGCCCGCTCGGCGCGCGCACTTCGCGGGTTTCGTCTTTGCGCACCAGCGTGCCGAACTTGAGATAGGTCGCCTGCAGCCGGCCCGCCATGCGGTCGAGTTTGCGCGCGTCGGTGGAGGAGATCAGCGCCCCGTCGATGGCCACCGCCTCGCGCACGCCGCGCACTTCGCGCCAGAACTTGAGCCCGCCGTCGGGTGTCGGCTCGCCGTGCCAGCCGCGCTCGGTTTCGTCCGACAACAGGTCGAGCCGCCGCGCGATGTAGGTCGCCGCTTCGGTGGCCTTCGCCGCGTCGTTGAGGATTTCGGGATTGAGCGCGCCTGCGATCGCCGCCTGCTCCAGCACGAAGCGCGGATAATGCCGCGGGAAACCTTCCAGCGCCGCCACGGCCGCGCGCGCCTTCTCCACCAGCGCCGCAAGATCGTCGCCGGTCACCACTTCGCCGGTATGCAGCGTAAGGGCGGCGCCCGCCGCGCCTTCGGCGATCAGGAAGTTCTCCAGCTCGCGCTCGTCCTTGACGTAGCGCTCCGACTTGCCGCGCGTGACTTTGTACAGCGGCGGCTGGGCGATGAAGATGTGGCCGCGTTCGATCAGCTCGGGCATCTGCCGGAAGAAGAAGGTGAGCAGCAGGGTGCGGATATGCG
>PMKE01000039.1:0-575 GCA_003158585.1 Alphaproteobacteria bacterium | reverse complement strand
GGATCGCGCTCCTGGCAGTCCGCCAGCTTGCCCGGCAGCGACATGCCGTCGAGCGCGCTCTTGCGCCGCGTCAGCTCGCGCGCCTTGCGGGCGGCTTCGCGCGCCGCCGCCGCTTCGATCACCTTGCCGACGATGATCTTGGCCTCGCCGGGGCGGGTCTCCAGCCAGTGCCCCAGCTTGTCCAGGATGATGCCTTCCACCACCGGGCGCACTTCCGAGGAGACCAGCTTGTCCTTGGTCTGCGAGGAGAACTTGGGGTCCGGTACCTTGACCGACAGCACGCAGGTGAGGCCCTCGCGGCAGTCGTCGCCGGTCAGCGCCACCTTGTCCTTCTTGGCCCCCATCGACTCGTCGGCGTATTTCGTCACCACGCGCGTCAGCGCGGCGCGGAAGCCGGCCAGATGCGTGCCGCCGTCGCGCTGCGGGATGTTGTTGGTGAAGACTAGCATGCTCTCGTGGTAACTATCGTTCCACGTCAGCGCCGCTTCCACCGTGATGCCTTCGCGCTCGGCGATCATCATGACGGGGTTGGGGATCAGCGAGTTCTTGGCGCGGTCGAGATAGCGCACGAACTG
>PMKE01000022.1 GCA_003158585.1 Alphaproteobacteria bacterium | reverse complement strand
GTTCCGCGTCATTCACATGATGCTCACCAGCAAGAAGGGTGTCGCCGCTTTGGAAGTCCATCGCGTGATCGGGACCGGCTCCTACGAAACCGCTTGGTCCATGTGTCACCGCATTCGCGCAGGCATGGCTGACGAAGGCTTCCGCAAGCTCGTGGGCGTTGTTGAAGTTGACGAGACGTTCGTCGGCGGGAAAGCCAAGAACCGGCACATAGACAAGCGGGGCGGCGGCGGCGGGACTGGTGGCGTCGGATCGGGCAAATCCATCATCGCTGGCGCTGTTCGTCGTAAGGGTGGTGTCATCGCCCGCGTCGTCAAGAACGTCCGCGCCGATACGCTCACTCGGTTCGTCCGTGAAGCCGTCTCGCACAAAGTCAGCCTGCTCTGCACGGATCAATGGGTTGGCTACAAGCATCTTGGTGATGAATTCCCGCACGAAATGGTTGACCATATGGCTGGCGAATACGTCGTCGGTGCAATCCACACCAATACTATCGAGGGTTTCTGGTCCCTGATTAAACGCGGCATGGTCGGAACATTCCACAAGGTTAGTGCCAAATATCTCCCGCTGTACGTCGCTGAGTTTCAGTTCCGCTACAACAACCGTATGAATGAGGACATCTTTGGCGAGGCTATTCGCGGATGTTGAAATTGCGGCGCTATTTGCCGGATGTTCTGTGGGGTCTAGGCACCGCAATTGCCTTAAGCGTTGTCGTATGGTTTGTCGTGTCATCGCAAGGCTTTCGAGATTGCGAACAGCATCAAGGCCAATATCCAACCGCCCAAAACACCTATGATAAATCTGCCGCTATCCTCGTTTCTGACCCTAGCGTCGTAAGCATATGGCTCTCCTGTTCTGGGGGCTTTGCGAACGAGAACGGCGCTGCAATCACTGCCCTCGCAACAATTGCTCTGGTGCTTTCGACAATTTTGCTTTGGCGCGTAACGAAGGTATCGGCTCAGGCCGGGCGAGACTCGGTCGATATTGCACGCCGCGCACTGACTGAACTTGAGCGGCCATTCCTTGCCTTTAAGGTCAGTCAAACGGGGGTTGAGGTCGATTCGTTGGGCGTCGTAGCGCCGAAGGGAAATCTCATATCTTTCTTTGAAAATATTGGACGAACCCCCGCTATCCTGATTGAACATTGCGACCATGTGCTTGTTGTTCCACGCGGCGAATTCCCACAACCAATCGACCCCGACAATCCTCAACTCGGTGAAACCCGACGGACGGTATTCCCTATTGGCGTCGCTATAGGGCCGCAACTGCACTATTCGCTTGAGGAAAACATGATCCCAAAACCCATGACCGATCCACTGTGGTATGGGTTTGCCGACAACAGTAAGACGCGAGCTAATCTGTTTGTTTATGGGTTCTTGAGGTATGGCGACATTTTTGGTGGACACTATCTCATGGGCTATTGCGCAATTTTCGTAATCACAGCTAACCGTTTCATTCCCATAGGCGGCCCCGAGTACAACTATTTCCGAAAGGAACAGTAAGAGTGCGGCCTGTCGAAACCAGCGATAACGGGGCCGGGTAGTTTTGTCAACTGCCGGATAATCGCCCAAATTAGGGCAACAAACCCGATAGTGCCTGCCACTATGAAAGCCAATTCCATCTTTCGGGCGTCGCGAACAGGTCTCGTGCTCATGCGAATCCCCAAGTACGCGAGGACGAGTTGCGATCCGCCAGCGATAAGCAGGAGTAGGAAGTCCAGCATGCTAGATTCCTCCCACGAGTCCCGGCCCAGGCCAACACGGCCAGTGCCCGCGAACACGCGGGAAAGTGGAATTCCTGGGGGATAAGATGCGCGCTCATGGCGCGCTTCCATATTGGAATGGTTCTAGCGGTTCGCCAGTGGCGTTTGCGCCATAATACCGGGAAGGCTGGCGACCCCGGGGGGACTCGAACCTCCGGCCTACGGTTTAGGAAACCGCCGCTCTATCCTGCTGAGCTACGGGGTCGCGCGCCGGGAAACTGCCTCCTTGCGGCGTTGTTGGCAAGGGCGCGGTCAGCTTCGCCCCGCGATCCAGGCCTGCCACAGCGTTTCGACGTCGGCGCCGTGCAGCCGCCACCATTCGTCGTCGACGGCGAAGGCCGTCTCGAAATGCGCCGTCGGCAGGTATGGCGTCATGGCGATCTTCAGCTCGGGGTTGCTGCCCACCAGCGCCACGGCGCTCCTGCGCGCGGGTCCGTAAGGCACCCAGTCCGCCACGCCCGCCATGTGCTCCGCCAGCGTGGCGAAACGGATGAAGTCCATCGCCAAAGCGCGCTTGGGATTGCCTTTGGGAATGCCGAAGGCTTCGAACTGATAGAGTTGGCGATCCCAGATGATGCCGAGGCGCCGGCCGTCGGTGGCGGCATCGAAGACCTCGCCGTTGCGGATCGTGGCGAAGGCGGCACGGCCCTCGGCCAGCATGCGCGCGGGCGGATCGTCCGCCGTCCACCACACGAGGCTGCCGCGGATCGTGTCGAGCTTGGCGAGCGCCCGCGCCACGCCCTGCGGCGTGGACAGCAAGGCATAGACATCCTTCGGCGCCGCGCCGTCGGCCAGCAGTGCCATTTCCACATTGAGCTTGGCGCTCGAACGGTTCATCGCCCGCGGTCCGGGGAACTTAACAGCATCGAAGAAGTCTGCGAGCGAGGAGGGCGCCGCGCCTGCAAAGCGGCGCGGATCGTAGGCGACGACCTGACTGTAGATCACGCTCGCCACCCAGCAGGGGCCGATGGCGCCGGGCACGAAATCCTCTGCGGCTGGCGCGCCGTTCGGCGCAGCAGGAAGTTTGGCGGCGTCGATCGGCTCGAGCAGTCCCTGACGGCAGGCGGCGACGGCGTCGGGCAGTTCGAGATCGACCACGTCCCAGGCGTATTGCTTCGCGGCGACCTGCCGCGCCAGCTCCGCGGTGCCGCCGTCATAAAACGCGATGCGGACTCTCGCGCCGGTCACCCGTGCAAAGGGAAGCACCTGCGCCGTCGTTTGCGCGTGGCCATAGGTTCCGGACCAGGTGGCGATTGTGAGTTCCGGCCCGCGCTTGGTCATCCAAAGATAGCCGAACAAGGCCGCGATCGCGACGGAGGCCGCGGCTACGGCCGCTACGGGTACCCATTTTTTCATCTGTTCCTCAGTGGATGCCAAACAAATCCTTCAGCGCATCGCCGACGCTCTTTTTCTTCTTGCCGTTGTTGTCCTGCTGCGTGCCGCCTCCGCCGAACAGGCCCTTCAGCGGGGCGCGCCCGGATTTGAGATTGTCCATCACGCCGCTCAACACGCCCGCTACGTCGGGCGCGTAATGGACATGATCCCACGAACCTCTGACGAAGAACGGAACGCCGATATTCCCGGCCTTGGGCACCAGGCGGAAATCGACCGTGCGGCCCCCGATGTCGACGCGGCCGGCGCCGGTCATCTCGATCGCCGGTCCGGTCAGCCGGAAGTCGTTGTTGGTAAGGACGCCCTGGGCGATGACGAAGCTGCCGCCCATGTCGTGGAACTGCGTGTTCGCGACGGTGCCCGTCGCATTCCCGCCGAGCACCCTCTGGATGGTGCGTGCCACGAGGCCCAGATTCACGCCGCGGAAGCGCCCGTTGGTGCCCGAGATCGAGCCTTTCCCCGAGAGGGCGTGCATGACGGCGTTGGCGCTGGTGCCCCGCGCGGTCACCTCCAGGTTCATCGAACCGATGCCTTCGAAGCTGTCGAGACCGAGCGTGTCGTTCAGGAACGGCTTCAGTGAGACGTTCCCGAAGTACAGGACATTGCGGTACAGGGGAACGGGGCCGCGGCCGTCCACGTCGAGCCACGCGCGGCCGGTCCCGCCGTACAGCGCAATCGGATCGAGGCGGGCAGCCAGCACACCTCCTGCAAGCGAGACGTGCAGCGTGGTCTTGCCGAGCTTCAATCCGCGCAGGCGAAGGGAACCGGCCGTCAGCGTGAGCTGCCCGTCGAATTTCTTCAGCAGGGCGAGGCCGATCGGCGATTTGCTCCAGCCCGGTTCGGATTTGCCGGGAACCGACGGACCTTTGTTTCCCCCCGAAGCCAGATAGGGATTGAGGTCGAGGCGGTCCAGCGCCAGCGTGCCGTCCAGCACGGGGATATTGCCGCGCTGGTCGAGCGTCAGCTTGCCCGTCATGTGTTGGTTGTCGAGCGACACACGCAACGGCGAGAGGGTGGAGACCTTGTCTTGCGAAACGATACGGCTTTCCAGCGACATGTCCATCAACCCGCCGCCCGGCGGCAACTCCTCGCCGAACCGGCCGGACACGGCGCGGAAATTCGCGGTGTCGAGTTTGAAGACGCCGTCGACGCCGCCGGCGGGCTTGAGCACTCCCTTGAAGCTCGCCTGCAACAGTTCGGAGGTGGCGGAGAGATCGACGGCGGTCGTGCCGTTGCCGAGCAAAGTCTGCAGCGTCGCGATGCGGGCGGTGAAATCGAGCCGGCCGTCGCCGATGGTCAGATTGCCTTTGACGGTGACGGGCCGGTCGAGCCGCTCGATGGCGACGCTGGCGTTGACGTGTTCGATGGTGCGGTGCGTGCCCGTCTTGGCGTTGTCGTAGGTGATGCGCCCGTCGTCGATCTCGATGCCGGAGAACTCCGTGCCGGAGGGCAGGGTGACCGAACTCTCGCCGCTCTCTCCTCGGCCGGCTTGAGCCGTTTTGGCGAACTTCCAGTTCGCCTCGCCTTGTCTGTCCACTTCCAACGAGATAGCCGGCCGGTCGAGGACGATCTTGTCAAGCGCGATGCGGCCGGTCAGCAGCGGCAGGATGCGCACGGAGAGGCTGATCTCGCCCGCCGTCGCCATGGCGCTGGCGTGTCCGCCCGGCATATTGGCGAAGGTCACGTTGTGGGCGCGCAGCCCGAGATGCGGGAAGATCATCAGCCGCATCGGGCCTTCGATCTTGAGGGTGCGCCCGGTGGCATGCTCGGCAGCGCTCTCGATGCGCCCGCGATAGGCGTCCATCGGCACCAGGAAGGGCAGGACCAGGACAAACGCGACCACTGCGGCAACGGCGATCAGGACGGTGCGTAGGTTCTTGTTTAGGGCGGGGATCGTAATCATGGTGGGCGATCATATCGCGCCCGGCGGGCGGCGCCAGCCCGGCGGGCATCTTGCATTTGCTGCCCGCGAATCCTAGGTTCCCGCCCCCTGGACGTGCAGGCGTAGCTCAGTTGGCTAGAGCGNNGAGGTCGGTGGTTCAACCCCACCCGCCTGTACCAGTCTTCGCCGCCGAGCGGCGAAAACTGCCGCGTCGAAGCGCGATAGCGCGAAGCCGGGTCGCCTCGTTCCGCGCAGACCGGCGCCATTGTGCGCGCCCGCAGACACCCAACCCACGCTGAGGGGAATAGTGCTTCCGTCACCGTATTCGATACCGAATGCGAGGAAACGCCCGGTCAGCGCAGCACGAAAGAGCTAGCGGGGGTGATAGCGGCGCTCATAGAATATCTCACATCCGAAGGAGGTCGTCATGCCAGTACGCAAACCGAGAACGAAGAAGGCCAAACAGGCGGCCGCGAAAGAGGTCATGGGGGAGTTTAAGCGCGGAACGCTCCGTTCCGGCTCGCCAAAGGGGCCGAAGGTCAAGAAGCGGAAACAGGCGATTGCAATTGCTCTCTCAGAGAGCGGTCAGTCCCGCAATTCGCGCAACAAGCGTCCGGGAGGCAAGCCTGTATGACCGACGCGCATCATCCGGTCATCCGGCGACAGCTTATCCATCACCTATTAACTCGTTCCATTAGGTTCCAGGAGTACGTGTCTCTTCGCACGCGGATTATACCGAGTACAAATCGGACGGCGTCAACGCGACCTATACCAAGACTTCCACTTCGGTCCTGAACTGAGGGTCGGTTTTTTCGCCCAGGCGGGGCGCCTCAAAATATGCGCGCCGGATCGCCCCGATCATCCCCTTCAGCCCTTCCCGGCCGGCAAAGGCCAATAGTAAGGACGCTGACACAAATCGTCAGAGGGGTCGGAGTTGGACACGAAAATCACCCCTCAAGGGGGCCGCATTGCAGGCAATTATACAGCCCTGCGAATTTCTTCGCTTATCACGGAGCTGTGGTTTGGGCTGCGGCTGGGCTTATGTTTTGCTTGCACGTCGGCGTATCGACCATGCCGGCAGCCAAGAGACCGCCGCCGTTGATAACGCAGGCATAGCTGGCGCCGGCATTCGTGCGAGCGGTGTAATAGGTGTTCGTCTGATCGGAGTATCTGTCCGCGATTGTGACTTGGTCGGGACGGACGTTGATAACCGAAGCGGTATTCGAGGCGATTCGATCGCTGGAAAGCAATTCTGTTTGACAGGCCGAAAGCGACGCGGCTGCGGCCAGCAGCGCTACGATCATGACGGTCTTGGACATAATTTTCTCCTGAGGTCAATGGAATCGCATCGGCCAGCTCGCGAGCAAGCCCATGGTCACGCTTCAAGCGTTGACAGCGCGAGGAAACCTGGACTTCGCGCAGCGGCGGCGACACCCTCGGAATATACCTACGCCGACGGTTTTCGGGCGCTCGCGGGCGCAAGATCAGCGTCAAACCGCGCGCTTAGTCCCCGACGAAAGCAAATCGTTCAAGCCGTTCGCCGTCCGGCGACGATGAGGCCGAGGCCGGCGATCAGTATGACGACGCCCGTGATCACGGGAATCGAAACGTTGTGCTTTTCCTGGGAGGTGATGTGAATCGGACCGGCGTCCAACACCGGCTTGGTCTCGGTATAGCTGAAACCTCCGAACAGCAAAATGGCGAGGCCCAATATGGCAACGCCGACGCCCAGATACATAAGTTTGCGCATGGTGTTTCCTCGACGATTGCTTGCGGCTCAAGATTGCGCCGCAACACTTGCGTCGTCTGGCCGATCGCCAGGACTATAGAGGTCGGCCAAGTGAAAACGGTAGATTCGGAAACTACTCAGACCCGTATCGCCGCCGTTCCGGTCGATCAGCCGTGCACCGTCTCGGTTGACGACAAGTTTGATTCTGTAAAGCATTTACAGTGCCCCTCTCTCACTTCCGCCCGATTTGGTGCTAGACTGACATTTCCGTTGGACCACTTCGTGGGAGCGGCTCAAACCCTGTCACCGCTGAAGGATTATTGACCATGCTCGATACCGAAGAGGGCAAAAGCATTTTTACGGCGTTTAGACGAACCATAAGAAGAACGGCACAAACAGCGGGCGTCGCGATCTGCCTGGGCCTGACATTGTCGAGCCTGGGGCAAGTCGCTCAAGCCGCCGACGACCAACGGGCGCGGGATAACGTGGACCGGGTGGCACGCCAGTTCATCAGACAATCCAGCATCGCCACCGTGGAAATGCAGATCACCAAGNNAACAAGGCCTGGATATATCTGCCGAAGGCGAACCGCACGATGACGATGCCGGCCTCGATGATGGCGACCTCCTGGATGGGCAGCGACCTCACCCTCAACGACTTGGTGAACCAGACCCGCCTTACAAGCGACTACGCTGTTGCGACCTCATTTGACGGCCAGCGGGACGGGGTCGCGGTGTTCGAATATACCCTGACGCCCAAGCCGGCCGCGGCGGTGGTGTGGGGGAAAATTGTCATGGTAATTCGCCAAGCAGACCTCATGCCCTTATGGTTGCGCTACTATGACGAGGACGGAAAACCGGTGCGGGAAATGACCTTTTCCGAATACCGGACGGTAGGCGGGAAGCTCATTCCCACGCATCTGGTCGTGAGGCCCCTGGACCGAACGGGCGAACAAACGACTGTCACATACCAAGACATCGTCTTCGATGTCCCGATCGGCGAGGAGACTTTTTCCCTGAAGAACCTGAAACAATGAGCGGATGGCTGCCGCGGCTCGCGTGGCGCAATCTCTGGTGTAATCCAAGGCGGACGCTGATCACCATGTCGGCGATCGGCTTCGGCTACGCCATGCTGCTGTTCGTTGCGTGTCTGATGGCCGGGTTAAGGCAGCAGATGATCGAGAGCGGCACCGGGCTGGTTCTCTCCGATATCGAGGTACACGCCCCGGATTACTACCCGGACCGTTCCATTCAGAAGACCTTGGGCGGACGAAAGGGGACGAACGTCGCCGCGTTGATTGCCGCCATCGCCGCCAATCCCCGGGTTCAGTCCGCCAGTCCAAGGGTTTACGGCTACGGCTTGGTCAGCGCGACCCGTCAATCGGCCGGGACGCAACTCCTCGGCGTCGTCCCCAATTCGGAACAGAAGATCACCATGCTGCAAACCCGGATGGTGAAGGGGAGCTATCTCACCGCACGGATGCCCAAAGGCGTAGTGATCGGAGATAAACTCGCCACCACAATCGGCGTCGAAGTGGGGGCGCAAATCGTCCTGTTGACGACGGCGGCCGACGGTTCGATGGGAAACGATCTGTACACGGTAGCCGGGACGTTTCACACGGGGCTCGACGCCATGGACCAGGGTCTGGTGGTCATGCCGCTTGCTTCTCTTCAGGAGCTGTTGCGCCTGCCGCCGGGAAGGATCCACGAAGTCGGGATCAAGCTCCATGACGTTACTGCTGCAACGACGACGGCGGCGGCACTTGACGCGCAACTCAGCAAAATCTTGCCGGTTCGTGTGATGCCGTGGCCGGAGCTGGCGCCGGAGCTGTCCGATTACCTGCAGTTCAATCGTCGCGTTACATTCATTCTTTTCTTCATTTTCTTCGTGTCGGCGGCGATGGGCATTGTCAGTACCATGCTCATGTCGATCATCGAACGCACACGCGAGCTCGGCGTGCTGATGGCCGTAGGAATGCGTCCGGTTCAAGTAATCAGGCTCATCGTGGCGGAGGCGGCTAGTTTGGCGGCAGCCAGTTTGATTCTGGGCGCAGCGCTTGGGGCTCCCTTGCTCTGGTATTTGCAGACTCATGGTCTCAATCTGAGTAGAGGCGGCGACGCAGTATCCGTGGCCGGAATCGTTGTAGGCCCCCTCTGGTATGGCCAGCAGGATTTCGTTGCTTATACTGAGGCGGCTCTGGGCTTGGCCATCACGGCGATCGTATCGGCCCTCTATCCCGCGCTGCGGGCGGCCCGATTCCGGCCGGCAGAAGCGCTCCGAAAGGTATAGCGGCAATGGGCGTTCTTCTGCTGGTGAAGATCGGGTGGCGCAATCTCTGGCGCAGTCTCCGCGGAACTTTGCTGACGATTATCGCCCTGAGTTTGGGTCTGGCTTTGCTGTTGATTTCCTTGGGCCTGCTCGACGGCAGCCACGAACAAGTGGTCGCCAACGGAGTACGATTCGGCCCGGGGCACGTCGTCATCCAGGCGAAAGGGTACCAGGACAGCGGCTCTCAGGAGTTGTTGCTGCCGGCCCATGTGGTGTCCCTGACCGATAAGTTCCTGCACACCGCGGCCATGAAAGATGTTCTGCAAGGCATGAGCCCCCGGCTGCTGGCTTCCGGATTGCTGAGCTCCACTGCCAACGCCGATGGCGTGCGCATTATGGGGGTCATCCCCAAAAGGGAGCGGGCCGTGTCCCTGATTCCCCAGCGGATCGTTAAGGGGAATTATCTCAATGACGACCTGCGGCCCGGCGTTGTCATCGGCGCCGATTTGGCTCGCAAGCTGGCGCTGAAGATCGGCTCCAAAGTCGTGCTGACGACCCAGGCGGTCCAATCGCCCGACGCGGGGACGACGGACGCAGGTGCAGGAGAAATGCAGGCCACTCTGCTGCGCGTACGGGGGATATTTCGCACGGGCATTCAAGAGATCGATGCGCATGTCATCCAGGTGCCGTTGCCCGAGGCCCAAACTCTGCTCGGAGCACCCGACCGGGTCACGCAGATTGCGATTCTCCTGAAACAAGAGGGCGATGCAATGTTCGTGGCCCGGGGCCTGAGAAGGCAGTTGAGGGGAGTTCCGGTTGAAATTCTCCCTTGGCGCGAAGCCATGCCGGCCGTGGCGCGGCTTTTGGTGCTGGACGACGCCTTCAATTACGTCATGAACGGCGTGGTCCTCGCGATGGTCGGGTTGGGAATACTCAACACCATTCTGATGCGCGTAATCCAGCGCCGCTATGAATTCGGTCTCTGTCTGGCTCTGGGCATTCGGCCAATGCAGCTTGCCGTCATAATCATCGGCGAGTCGTTGGCGCTTGCCGCGATCAGCCTCGCCCTGGGTCTGGTGCTGGGGTTGAGCGTCCAGCATTACTTTGCCACCGCCGGGTTGGATCTGCGCTGGTTCTTCAAGAGCAGCCTCCCGTCCGCTCTCGTTTTCGACCCGATCATCTACTCGCGCTTGAGCCTGTCGCGGATCGTTTCGTCCGTCGGCATTGTGTTTCTGACGGCAACCATCAGTTCCTTTTATCCGGCGCTCAAAGCGGCGCGAACCAAACTGCCCGGTGCATTGGAAGTGTTTTAGCATCGATGGAGAGCAACGTGACTGAGTGGGCGGTAGAACTGAAGGACGTGAAAAAGACGTACCGCATGGGATTAATCAAGGTTCCGGCACTGCGCGGTATCAGTCTGCGGGTTGCTCCGGGAGAATTTCTTGCGGTTGCCGGACCGTCCGGTTGCGGCAAAACCACGTTGCTTAACATCATGGGCGGGCTCGACCGCGCCGATAGCGGAACGGTGTTGGTGGAGGGAAATGACCTTCAACGCTTGTCCCAGTCAGCGCTGGCTGGCGTGAGGCTGCGGCGGTTGGGTTTCGTCTTCCAAGCCTTCAACCTGCTGCCGGTCCTGTCCGCCCTGGAAAACGCCGAGTTTACCCTGCTCCTGCAAGGGATGCCTAAGGAGCAACGAAAGGAAAAAGTGCTGAAGCTGTTTTCGGAAATCGGTCTTGCCGGTCTCGAAAATCGTCGTCCGGGCGAGTTGTCCGGCGGGCAGCAACAACGGGTGGCGGTGGCGCGAGCTATGGTCACCGAGCCGGCGCTGATTCTGGCGGACGAGCCCACGGCGAATCTCGACTCGGTGACGGCGACCGCTCTCCTCGATGTAATGGAACACCTCAATCGTGTTCACGGCACGACGTTCGTCTATACCACCCANNTTGCGTGACGGTCAGATCGCCAGCGATGTGGAGGCCGCCGGACACGAGCTCTGAGCCATGGCCAGAATCACTCTGAAGCAACGCATCTGGGATGTCTGGAACAAGCTGCGGCGGCTCGACGCCCGGCCCGACCAGATCGCGACCGGTTTCACCATCGGCATCGTTGCCGGTTTGCTGCCGCTCAATCCATCTCCGCTGATCGTGGCAACCGCGGTGGTGTGGCTGCTGAAGAGGAACATGGTCTCTGCTGTTGCCGGAGCGACGGCAGCGATGCTCTATATCCCGCTATTGCCTTTGATCTGGCTGGCCGAATACAGATTGGGCGCGTTCATTCTCCAGGTGCAGCATCCGCTGACGCTGGTTCATGCCCACCTGTGGGACGTTTTCGAAAAGGGGTGGGATGTTTTCAAAATAGGTTGGGACGTCTATGCCGCCATGTTGATCGGCTCGGTTGTCATCGCCATTCCCGTTACCTTGCTCACCTATTTCGTCATCAAACGGCTCGCCGAGAGTTGGGCGCGGAAAAGAAATCAGTCGAAACATTCAGACTGACGGCTGCCATTGCCAACAAGCAAGACGCAGGCCGTGTGCCTCCACGGCAAGTGCGGCCGCATAACCGGGGGCGGGGTCGAGTTCCTGCAAAGACCAGCGGGAGGCTTCGGACGGATCTAGTCGGGTGCCGAGCACGGCCGCCGGTTCTCCGGGCAACAGCGACACGTCGAACTGGTCCAAGTGCAGTGAAAGTCCTTCGCCCCTGGCCTTGATGTAGGCCTCCTTGCGCGTCCAACAATGAAAGAACGCCTGACACTGCAACTCGGCAGGCAATGTCCGGAGCATTGCAGTCTCCCGCCGCGAGAAGAACCGCTCGGCGATCTCCGCAACGGCCAGATCGGTACGGATGTGCTCGAGGTCGACGCCTACCTCCCGGCCGCGCGTGACCGCGTAAAGGGCGATGCCTTGGGAGTGGGACACGCTGAAGCGGATGGCATCGTCCCCGGTTTCTCCGGCAAGGGCAGGCTTTCCATGAGAGCCATAACAAAAGGAGAGGCTCTCAGGCGCCCGATTCAGGGTGCGGCCGAGAATGTCCCGGAGCACTCCGCGAGCGACGACAAAATGCTCGCGGTCTCTGTCGAAATAATACCGCTCGGCTCTCGCCCGTTCGTCCGCAGCAAGGTTGTGGAGGAAGCTCTGAATCTGTGACGGGTCCCGGTCCAATGTCGCCCGCCAAACGTGGATCTCATCGCAACCTAACACCGGAGTTTCCGGTGGAGAGCACCACGGCGGAACCGAAGCGATGTGGGGTGCTGCTTTCATACCTGGTCGGGTTCTTCGTTCGCTGGCGCTCAGACCAGCACGCTGAATAGTGCGCCTACTCCGGCGGTCGTTCCCATCGCCAATGCGCCCCAGAACGTGACTCGTACCGCGCTCCGCGCCATCGGGGCCCCCCCGGCACGCGCCGCCACGGTGCCAAGCAGTGCGAGGAAGAGCAACGTAGCCCCGGACACGGCGACAATAATATCCTGGTGCGGCGCCATCACCGCAACGGCAAGCGGCATCGCCGCGCCGACCGCGAAGCTGAAGGCGGACGCGAGGGCGGCCTGTGTGGGACGCGCTTTCAGCGTCTCGGAGATGCCGAGCTCGTCGCGAGCATGCGCCCCAAGCGCGTCATGGGTCATGAGTTGATCGGCCACTTGTCTTGCGAGTACGGGATCGAGGCCGCGACCGACATAGATGGACGCCAGCTCCATATGCTCACCCCGATTGTCATTCTTGAGTTCCACCCGCTCACGAGCGAGATCGGCTTTCTCGGTGTCAGCCTGAGAATGCACAGACACATACTCGCCCGCTGCCATCGACATGGCACCTGCGACAAGGCCGGCGACACCGGCGACCAGAACGTTGCTGTGACTTCCGTGCGCCGCCGCAACACCCAGCAAAAGACTTGCCGTCGAAAGCAATCCGTCATTTGCGCCGAGGACCGCAGCACGCAGCCACCCTGTCCGTTCCGTGCGGTGATGTTCCGCGTTTCCTTGCACCGGCCGTGCCTCCTGTTGCGTCATGTGGCGGGAGCTTACCCATCTCCGCGCAGTTCCTGGGAGAGTAGCTGAAGAATGAGCGGCTGGGTCGCGTTCAAGAAGAAGTGGTCGCCGGGAAACATCCGCAGCGAGAAGGAAGCACTTGTTTGCTCGCGCCATGCTTCGAGATCGGCGCGATTCACCCTGCGATCCTGCAAACCGCCGAAGGCTGAAATGGGACAGTCGAGAGGAGATTCGGTTGCGTACACGTATGTCTCGTAAGCAGCAACGTCCGCCCGCACGATGGGAAGCATGAGCTGCATCAGTTCTGCATCTTCCAAGACAATTCCGGGGATGCCTTTCAGGCGGCGCAATTCGGCCAGGAAGTCGTCCTCGGACAAGGCGTGGATCGGCCGGTCTCGAGGGGGTATCTGCGGTGCACGATCCGCGGAGACAAAAAAGCGAACCGGCCGAATGCCGGACTGTCCACGGAGCTGACGGGCGAGTTCAAAACCGGCCAGGGCTCCCATGCTGTGACCGAAGATTGCGAACGGCTTGTCCAGCAGCGGAGCCAGGGCCTCGGCGAGCGCCTCCACAAGAGGCGATAGCCGAGTAAAAGGTGTCTCCTTCAGCCGAGTGCCCCGGCCGGGGTACTGAACCGGGCAGACCTCGACATCTGCCGGCAAGCCGTCCTGCCAGGTGCGAAAAATCGAGGCGCCGGTCCCTGCGTACGGAAGACAAAACAGACGCAGGCGGGCCTGTGGGTTTGGTCTGCGGAAGGCAATCCAGGGATCAAAGGCGGTGGTCAGGGATCGATCTTTCCTGCTGCTCGATTTCCTCTGCGGACAACGCTTGCTCGATGCAAGCCGTCAATTCCTTGGCAAGGACTTCGACGTGAGGCTCATACATCAGATTGGCGTGATTGCCCGGAACGACGTGGACGTCCACGCCGCCACCGGCCCAATCGCTCCAGCCCATCGTCCGGTCCGAGGACGCGCCATCAAGCGTTTCACTCGCCTTGAAGAAGGTTATGCGGCCGGGATAGAGGTGCAGTCCGTAGTCCTGCGTCGCACGCAGGTTGCTCCTGACGATCTCGACGAAACGGCGAGCCTGGGAAATGTCAAGCTCCGCGGGTACCAGGCCGGCGCTCTTCGCCCGTTCCAGCACAAAGGCCAATTGCTGATCTCTGGCAAGCTTCGCCAGGGACTCCATCGAACCGAACGAAATGCCGAAGTAGCGTTCGACCAACGTGATCGCTTCGGAATCCTCCTCCGGAAACGTCTCGTCGGACGTGGGAATGCGACCGTCCAGCAAGGCGAGCAAGGCCACTCGCTGACCTTGCGCGTGCAGTTGCTGCGCCATCTCGAAGGCGACCACGCCTCCCATGGACCATCCTCCAAGAAGGTATGGCCCCGTCGGCTGCACGGTCTGCAGGGCCTGAATGTAGCAGGCCGCCATGTCTTCGATCCGCGCATGGGGAGCTTGGCCATCGTCGAGGCCCCTGGCTTGCAGTCCGTAGCAGGGCTGATCGGGACCCAGATACCGCGCCAGATGAACATAGGGAAAAACGTGTCCCCCGGCCGGATGAACCAGGAAGAGCGGCCGTTTGCTGCCACCGGGTTGAATTGCCACCAGCGAGGACGGTTGGCCGGGTGTCGTCTGCTGTCGGAGAACTTCGGCGAGATGCTCGACGGTCGCCCCTTGAAAGACGGCCGCCAAGGGAAGCTTTTTGCCCAGCCGTTCCTCGATGAGGGCGAACAGACGCACCGCCAGAATGGAGTGGCCTCCGAGTTCGAAGAAATTGTCTCTCATCCCGACCGGGTGAACGCCCAGAACCTCCTCCCAGATTTGCGCGAGTTGAAGTTCCAGGTCGTCGCGAGGCGCGACGAAGGCTTTCTCCAACTCCGGTCTGGATTGATCGGGCGCCGGCAGCGCCCGGAGGTCTATCTTCCCGTTGACCATCAGCGGCAAGGCATCGAGCAGCACGAAAATCGCCGGCACCATGTACTCGGGCAGCTTGTCTTTGAGATGGCGGCGCAACTCGTCGATTGTCGAGTCAGCGACCACATAAGCCACCAACCGTTTCTCTCCCGGTGCATCTTCCCGAGCCAGCACGGCAGCTTCCCGTACGGCCGGGTGTCGGCCGAGCGCGGCTTCGATTTCCCCCAGCTCGATGCGGAACCCGCGGATCTTCACCTGGTGGTCGGCACGGCCGAGAAATTCGATGTTCCCGTCGGGCAGATACCGAGCCAGGTCGCCGGTCTTGTACATGCGCGCTCCGGGCACGCTGCTGTTGGTGTCCGGAACAAATTTCTCGGCGGTCAGTTCCGGCCGATTCAGATAGCCGCGGGCCAAGCCCGCTCCGCCGATATGCAGATGGCCGCGAACGCCGATCGGAACGGGGGTGCCGTGCTCGTCCAGAATGTAGATCGCGCGGTCGGGGAGGGGGCGGCCGATGGGCACCCGCCGATACGTCGTGTCCTCGCCGGGTATTTCGAAGGCCGTTGCCGTGATTGTCGTCTCGGTCGGGCCGTAAGCGTTGACGAGCCGGATTGCGCTCAACGGTGTTCGCTGCCAGAGCTTCAGACTGTCGGGCAGCATCGTGTCGCCGCCGACAACGAAGAGCCTCGGCTGAATATTCGGGACCAGCTGAACGCCCGCCCATTCTCGAGCCAGTTCCTGCCAGTAGGCGGTCGGCAGATTGAGGACAGTGAGCCCGAATTCCGAAATCTTTCGATGAAATTCCGCCGGATGCCAGACGTCCGTCCCCATGACCACCAGCCGGGCACCGACGATCAGCGTCGGCAGGATTTCCTCCAGGGATACGTCGAAACTTGACGAAGCAAACTGGAGCACGACATCGGTGGAGGTCAGCTCGTAATATCCTTGAACGGTCCGGCAGTGGCCTGCGATTGCGCCATGCGAAACGAGTACGCCTTTGGGCAGCCCCGTCGATCCCGAAGTGTAGATGACATAGGCCAGGTCTTCCGGGCGGGTCGAACCGGCGGGGTTCTCGCCGCTTTCGCGGGCAATGGTCTCCCAGTCCGAATCCAGACAGATGACTTTGGCATCCTGTTCCGCCAGGCCCGCCGCCAACTCCTTCCGGGTCAACAGCACCGGCGCCAGCGCATCTTTCAGCAGAAATGCCATGCGCTCCTTGGGATACGCAGGGTCGAGAGGCACGTATGCGCCGCCAGCCTTTAGAATGCCCAGCAATCCGATGACCGCCTCTAACGAGCGTTCCAGACAGATGGCCACCAATACCTCGGGTCCGACTCCCAGCGCCCGCAAGTGATGCGCCAGTTGATTGGCACGGCGGTTCAACTCGCCATAGGTCAACTGCTCGCCTTCGAACACGACGGCGACGGCGTCCGGCGTTCGCTCAGCCTGCGCCTCGAAGAGCTGATGAACACACAGATCGGCCGGATGATCGGACTTGGTACCGCTCCACCCCACCAGCAATTGCTGCCGCTCAGCTTCGGTCAGGAGCGGCAAGTCCGAGAGGCGCTGCTCGGGATCGGAGACAATGGCCTCCAGCAGGGTCTGAAAATTCCCCAGCATCCTGGCAATCGTGTCCGCTTCGAACAGATCGGTGTTGTAGACGAGCGCGGCCGAAAGCCCCTGCTCGGTGTCCATGATCCGCAGAATCAAGTCGAAGTGAGCCGCCTCGCTGTCGCCCTCGACGGGGCTGAGTGTCATGCCCGGCAGCTCGATCGTTCGCTGTGCCGCATTGGTCAGCTCGAACATCACTTGGAAGAGCGGATTGCGGCTCAAGTCCCGCTTCGCGCGCACTTCTTCGACCAGCCGGTCAAAAGGCAGGTCCTGGTGGGCATACGCCCCCAAACATACCTCGCGCACCCGCCGCACGAGCTCCCGGAAACTGGGATTGCCGGAAAGGTCGGTCCGCAGGACAAGCGTGTTGACGAAGCAGCCGATCAGCCCCTCGGTCTCCATCCGGGTGCGGTTGGCGATGGGCGTACCCACGATCAGGTCGTCCTGACCGGAATAGCGGAACAGCAGTACCTCGAACGCCGCCAACAGCGTCATGAACTGAGTCACCCCTTCCTGGCGGCTCAGGGCCTTGAAGCCGGCTTGCAGATGCTTGGGCAGCACCAACGGTTGATGCGCACCCCGGAAGGTCTGCACCGCCGGTCTGGGATGGTCCGTAGGCAGATCGATAACAGCGGGGGCACCCGCCAGTTGCTCCTTCCAATAGGCAATCTGGTTTTCCAGGACTTCACCCTGCAACCATTGCCGCTGCCAGTGGGCGAAGTCCGCATATTGAATGGGCAGCGCGGGCAGCGGCGATGTCCCGCCGGCGCAAAGGCCGACATAGAGCGTCGTCACCTCCCGGATCAGTATTCCCATCGACCAACCGTCGGAGACGATATGGTGCATGGTCAGCAGCCCCACATGCTCCTCGTCATCGAGCCGCAATACGGTGCCTCGCAGGAGCGGGCCCCGGGACAAATCGAAGGGCAGCCGGGCTTCTGCGGTTGCCATTCGGCGAACTTCGGCTTCGCGCTCGCTCGCCGGCAGCTTGCGCAGATCGACGACAGGCAGATCGATCGTCAAGTTCGGCGCGATCACTTGCGTTGGCCGTCCACCCACATTCCTGAACGCGGTGCGCAAGGCTTCGTGGCGCTTTACGACTTCATTGAGACTCTGCTCCAGCGCCGCCAAGTTGAATGGTCCCTTGAGACGGACGGCGGCGGGAATGTTGTAGACCGGCAGGCCCGGCTCCAACTGATCGAAGAACCATAGTCGCTGCTGGGCAAATGAGAGTGCCAGGTCTCCGTCCCGCGGTACCGGCAGGATGGGCGGCGCCGACAAGTTCTGTCCGGCCCGGCGAGCGGCCTCGATGCTTTCGGCCAGACCGGCCACAGTCGGCGCCTCGAACAGACGACGCAGCGAGATTTCCACCTGGAAGGTTTCGCGCACGCGGGACACGAGCTGGGTCGCCAAAAGCGAATGGCCGCCGAGGTCGAAGAAATTGTCCTGGATGCCGACGCGTTCGATGCCGAGGAGCTGGGCCCAAATCTCTGCCAGCAGGTCTTCGGTAGGCGTGCGGGGAGTCTGAAACGCCGCGTCCAGTTCGGGGCGCGTTCGGTCCGGCGCCGGCAGCGCCCGCCGGTCCAACTTCCCATTTGACAGCAACGGCAGGGCATCGAGCGACACAAAGATCGCCGGCACCATGAACTCGGGCAGCTTGTCTTTGAGATGGCGGCGCAGCTCATCGGTTGTCGAGTCCGCGACGACATAAGCCACCAGCCGCTTCTCTCCCGGTGCATCTTCCCGAGCCAGGACGGCGGCCTCCTGCACGGCAGGGTGTTGGCGGAGCGCGGCCTCGATTTCCCCAAGCTCGATGCGGTACCCGCGGATTTTTACCTGGCAGTCGCCGCGGCCGAGAAATTCGATATTTCCGTCGGGCAGAAAGCGGGCCAAATCGCCGGTCTTGTACAGTCGTGCTCCGGGCTCGGCGCTGAAGGGATCGGGAATGAACTTCTCGGCGGTCAATTCGGGCCGGTTGAGGTAACCGCGGGCCAGACTCACCCCGCCGATATGCAGGTGGCCGGCTACCCCGATCGGCTGCGGACGAAGCGCGTCGTCCAGAACATAGGTGCGCGCGTTCGGGATCGGCCGGCCGATCGGACTGGTAGAGCGGCCGTTACCCCCTTCACATAACCAGCAGGTCGAGTCGATGATCGTCTCCGTCGGGCCGTACACGTTGTACAGCCTGGCCTTCGAGCGGCGCTGGAATCGCGTGACCAGTTGGGCCGGCAAGGCTTCGCCGCCGCACATGACGGCCCGCAAGGCGAGAGCGTCGTCGAATGCGGGCTCCTCGACGAGGAACTGCAGAAGGGACGGGACGCAGTGGAAAATGGAAATCCGCTCGCGCCGGATCGTTTCCGCCAGATATCGGCTGTCACGATGGCCGCCGGGTTCGGCAATAACCAGTCTTCCGCCGGTCAAGAGGGTCGGAAAGAATTCACGTCCGGCGGCATCGAAGGTGATCGGTGTCTTGAGAAGACAGCGGTCATCGCCCGTCAGTTCGAGCGTTTGGATTATCCAGTCGATGGTGTTGCACAGCCCGCGATGTTCGACCATGACACCTTTGGGCTGTCCGGTTGAGCCGGACGTGTAAAGTATGTAGGCGAGGTTCGAAGCCGAAGCCACGCTTGCCGGGTTCTCTTCGCTCTTCGCGGCAATGGCCTGCCGGTCGGAGTCGAGAGATACGGTGTGAATGCCGCTCCCGGGTACGCTCTCCATCATGTGCTCGCGCGTCAGCATCACCGCCGCGTGGGCATCGTTCATCATGAAGGACAGACGCTCCTTGGGATGGGCGGGATCCAACGGCACATAAGCACCGCCGGATTTGAGAATACCGAGAAGCCCGACGACCAACTCCAGACAGCGTTCCATGCATATGGCAACCGGCACTTCCGGCTTTACGCCCAGAGCTTGGAGATGATGGGCCAGTTGATTGGCGCGGGCGTTGAGCTGAGCGTAGGTTAGTTGTTGTCCCTCGAACGTCACGGCCACGTTGTCCGGCGTGCGCCGGACTTGTTCCTCGAACAATTGATGGATGCACTTGTTATCGGGGTAATCGGCCTCGGCATCGTTGAACTCGACCAACAACTGCTCGCGTTCGGCGCCGCTCAGAATCTCCAGATCGCCGATCGCGGCGGCCGGATTGCGGATGACGCTTTCCAGCAGCATGTGAAAATGGTCTGCCATCCGGGCGATGGTGGCGGCATCGAACAGATCGGTGTTGAAGCGGATCGAGGCGGAAAGCGATCCGGGCGTCTCGATGATCAACATGACCAGATCCAGAGTCGCGGCCCGGCGTTCCAGGGGGATCGATTCCATCACGAGCCCGCCGAGATTCATCCGCATTCCGTGCCCATCCGTCGCGAAGGCCGGGTCCACTGCGTCGGCGATACGGTGTGGCCTGTCGAGGACAAACATGGTCTGGCAGAGCGGCGATCGGCTGAGATCGCGGGGCGGCCGAAGTCGTTCGACCAGGCGCAGGGTGGGGTAGTCCTGATGGTCGAGAGCGGCCAACACAGTCTGGCGCACCTGACCCAGAAACGCCCGGAACGTCGGATTCCCGGATAGGTTCGCACGTAACACAACCGGATTGGCGAAAAAGCCGACCAGCCTTTCGAACTCGGCCTGGCTGCGGCCGACCATGGGAGAGGCGACGAGGATGTCTTCTTGCCCGCTGTGGTAGTGAAGCATCAGCTCGAACGCGGCCAGCAGGACCATGTAGAGCGTCGCCCCTTCAGCTTTGGCGAGCGCCTTGAGCTGTCGCATCAGTTCGCCGTTCAGCGTGAAATCGTGGTGCGCGCCGCGAAACATCTGGATCGGCGGCCGCGGCCGGTCAGTCGGCAGATTGAGCACCGGCAGGGGACCGGCCAGTTGCTTCTTCCAGTAGTCCCACAGCCGTTCGCCGGCCGGGCCCGCCAGCATTTCACTCTGCCAGCGAACGAAGTCCGTGTACTGCATTTCAAGTGGAGGGAGGATCGCCGGTCGGCCTGCCTGTTCGGCCTGATACAACTCGTCGAGATCGTTCAGGATCACCGCGAGGGACCAGAAATCGACGACGATATGATGAACCACCAGCAACAGGATGTGTTCTTGTGCCGATTGGCTGAACAGACGCACCCGCATGACCGGCCCTCGTTCCAGATCGAACGGGCGCTGAGTTTCCTCGATCAGCCGCGTGTGCAGTTCTTCCCCGCTCCAGCTTGAGGCGTCAGTCTCCTCGAAGTGGACCGGTTGATGTTCGTGGATCTGTTGGACGGGTTTGTCCGCGTGCACCACAAACGTGGTCCGCAGGGAGGGATGGCGATCTACCAGCGCCTGAAGCGCGCGCCGGAAAGCCGGAACGTCCATGTTGGAGCGGATGCGTCCCGCGAAACTGACGTTGTAGATCGAGCTTTCGGGCGCGAACTGGTACAAGAACCAGATCCCCTGCTGATTATCGGAGAGAGGATGAAGCGTTTGGTTCTCACTCGCTTTTCTCCGCAGGAGCCGGCCAAGCAGCGCCCGTTTCTCTTTTGGCGATAGATCGGCGATTGGCTGGGCGGACGGCGATGTCCCAATTGTCCGGGAGGTGGTCTCTACCGACATGACCAGGATCATAACAGCGCGGTCGGGCTGTGAAAGCCCAAAACGGCAATGCCCGACAGGCAACCAGCCAGCCAGTTCGCAACAACTGCTGCTACTGTTCCGCGTGTTCGATACCGGTTGCTAACAAAACCCAATCACGCCGGCGAGGCCGGGGGCAACGCGTTCAGTATGCCGAAGGCGAAAGAGTTCAACATTTTCAAGTGCGACAGAGCGATTCCATCTTGTCCAACAACTTGCGATGATGCTATGTCCTGAATACTAGGGCGGGATTCGCGCTACAATTAAGTCATAGTAGTGATTTGAGAATTCTCGCCGGACATAAAAGTGCTTTCCTCAACGCTGATGCAATATCGGACTTCGCGACCCCGCCAAGTCCTGTATAACATGCTGTACTGCTTGTTCAGGAGTGTAGCACGACGATCACACCCGAACCACCACACGGACCTCGATCGTGAAGAGGGAACGTGCCAGACCAGGCGTGGATTTCTCCACGCTCATCGAAGTTCTTCGCTGGCGAGCGCTTCAGCAGCCCGAGCTGCGAACCTATACTTATCTGCTCGATGGAGAGGCGGAAGGGGATCATCTGACCGCCGAAGCTCTGGACCGCATGGCCCGGAGCATTGGGGCGCTGCTTCAAAGCTACCAAGCGGCTGGGGAGCGTGCCCTTCTGCTTTATCCGGCAGGTTTAGAATTCATCGCTGCCTTCTTCGGTTGTTTATATGCCGGGGTGATCGGCGTGCCTCTGCCTCCCCCCAATCTGGCTCAACCGCAGCGGACCCTCCCCAGGCTTCGAGCCATCGTCAACAACGCGCAGCCTACGATGGCACTTACCACGTCTACGATTCTATCCGGCGCCGGGAGCCTTTTCGCGCAAGCTCCCGAGTTGCAGAAGATGCGCTGGTTGGCCACCGACCAGGTGCCCGTCGATCTGGCGCCGGAATGGCGAGAACCGGCCGTGACCGGCAACACCGTGGCGTTGCTTCAATACACCTCCGGCTCCACTGCGGAACCGAAGGGCGTCATGATCAGTCACGGGAACCTCCTTCACAATTCGGATTACATCGACCGGCTCATGGCGCTCGTCCCGGACAGCGTCACCGTTACCTGGCTTCCGACTTTCCACGACATGGGACTCACCAATGGGATCATCCAACCCGTGTTCAAGGGAGGTCCGGGTTATCTGATGCCGCCGCTATCTTTTCTCATGCGGCCATTTCGATGGCTTCGGGCCATTTCGCGCTACAAAGCGACGATCAGCGGCGGCCCCAATTTTGCGTATGAACTCTGCATCCGCGGCGTTACTCCCGAAGAACGCGAAACTCTCGACCTCAGCAGTTGGGACGTGGCCTACAACGGCGCAGAGCCGGTCCGCGCCGATACGATGAAGCGTTTTATGGACGCATTCGCCCCGTGTGGTTTCCGCCCCAGCGCCTTCCATCCATGCTATGGGCTCGCCGAAACCACGTTGCTGGTTTCCGCCGGTTCTCTAAGAGATGAGATGTTCCACACGGTAGAGGTGGCGGCGCTTGAACAGCACCGCGTCGTGGAGGCCGACGCCCAACACCGGAATGCGCGGACCTTTGTCGGCAGCGGTCACACTCTGCACGATACCAAGGTTGTCATCACTCATCCGGAATCGTTGACTTTGTGTGCACCTGATGAAGTGGGCGAAATCTGGGTGTCGGGCCCGAGCGTGACGGCGGGGTATTGGAACCAGCCCGAGGACACGGAACGTGCGTGTCGGGCCTACCTGAAAGATACCGGTGAGGGGCCTTTTCTGCGCACCGGGGATTTGGGTTTCATGAAAGACGGCGAGTTGTTTATCACCGGTCGCCTGAAGGACATGATCATCATCAGCGGCCGCAATCTGTACCCCCAGGATATCGAATTGACTGTGGAACAGTGTCATCCGGCCATACGCCCGGCTTGCTGTGCGGCGTTTTCGGTTGATGGCACCGGCGAAGAACAACTGGTCGTTGCCGCAGAAATCGATCCCCGATACCAACCGGTGAGCAAAAAACAGCCGGACGTGGAGGCGCGCACTCGTCCGAGCAGGCGTTTGCCGCTCGATGTCGACGCCCTGGTGCGAACCATCCGCAGGTCGGTGGCCGAAGAGCATGATGCGCGGGTCCACGCGGTGGTGCTGCTTCGCGCCGGGCACATTCCCAAGACCACCAGCGGCAAGGTGCAGCGCCATGCTTGTCAAGTCGGATACTTAAAGGGGACGCTGGAACGACTCGGTGAGACTTGAGCCATGTCCGAGAAGCCTGCCGATGCAGAAAGCATTCAAACGTGGCTGGTCTCCAAACTCTCGGAGCGGTTGGGGATCGAAGCCGACGACATCGATATCCGGGAGCCCTTCACCAGCTACGGACTCGGCTCGACGGAGGGTGTGGTCCTGGCCGGCGAACTCGCCAAGTGGTTGGGACGAGAACTTTCTCCGGCTCTGATCTACGGCTACCCCACTATCGAATCTCTTGCCCGGTATTTGGCAGAATCGCCGGACGCTTCGGACTCTGCGACCGGTGCCGGCTTAGTCTTCGAGACAAAAAACGAACCGATCGCCGTCGTCGGCATCGGCTGCCGGTTTCCGGGCGCGAGCGATCCGGTTGCGTTCTGGCAGTTGCTGCGGGACGGGGTGGATGCCATTCGCGAAGTCCCCGCGGATCACTACGACCTGCACGCGTTCTACGATGCGGACCCGGCGAAGCCGGGCAAAATGAACACCCGCTGGGGCGGGTTTGTGGAACATGTGGATCGGTTCGATCCCAATTTCTTCGGCATTTCTCCTCGCGAGGCGTCGCGCATGGACCCCCAGCAGCGCCTCTTGCTGGAGGTGACCTGGGAAGCGTTGCAGGACGCGGGGCTGGCACCCGAGCGTCTGGTCGGCACGCAGGTCGGCGTATTCATCGGCGTTGCGACCAACGACTACGGCCGGCTGCAGTGGAATGATCTCGAGCGCATCGACGCCTACTCCGGCACCGGCAATGCCCAGAGCATCGCCGCCAACCGGATCTCGTACCTGTTCGATTTCCGCGGCCCGAGCATCGCCATCGACACCGCCTGCTCCTCGTCGCTCGTGGCAGTCCATCTGGCTTGCTGCAGCCTGCGGAACGGCGAGTCCACGCTGGCCGTGGCCGGGGGCGTGAACCTGATCCTGTCGCCTGCGATCGCGATCAACTTCACCAAAGCCGGCGCTATGGCGCCGGATGGGCGCTGCAAATCGTTCGATGCCCGGGCCGACGGCTATGTTCGCAGCGAGGGGGCCGGCGTCGTCGTGCTGAAGCCTCTCTCGAAGGCCCTGGCCGACCGCGATCCGATTTATGCCGTCATTCGCGGCAGCGCCGTGAACCAGGACGGACGGAGCAACGGGCTCATGGCGCCGAATCCGCTGGCCCAGGAGGCGGTCCTGCGAGAAGCCTACNNGGTTCAATACGTCGAGGCCCACGGTACGGGCACGTTGCTGGGCGATCCGATCGAGGCGAGAGCCCTGGGCGCGGTACTGGGCGCCGAACGTCCGCCGGGACAGCTTTGCGCGCTGGGGTCGGTCAAGTCCAACATAGGCCACCTTGAGGCCGCTGCCGGTATTGCGGGCTTGATCAAGGTGGCGCTGGCGCTCCGCCATCGGGAGATCCCGCCGAGCCTGNNTGACGAGCTTCCGCTCCGCGTGCAGACGGCGCTGTGCCCGTGGCCCACAGAGTCCGGTCCGGCATTGGCCGGAGTCAGCTCGTTCGGCTTCGGCGGCACCAACGCTCATGTGGTCCTGGAAGAGGCGCCTCCGGCCGTTGCAGAAGCGCAGGATGCAAGAAGGAAAATCGGCACACACCTGCTCCCGCTGTCGGCACGCAGTCAGGAAGGCCTGCGCGCTCTGGCGCGGGCCTACCAGGAATTTCTTGCCACCCCGGAAGCCGCGGCTTCGTTGCAGGATATCTGTTACACGGCCGGCATGCGGCTTGGTCACCACGACCACCGTCTCGCAGTGACCGGCAATTCGCCGGCACAGTTGATTGAGAGCCTGGAAGCTTTCTTGCAGGGCGAGACTCGTCCCGGCTTGTCGTCCGGCCGCAGGCTTTCCGCGCGCCGGCGAAAGCTGGTTTTCGTGTTTCCGGGCCAAGGGGGCCAGTGGTTCGGCATGGGGCGGCGGCTGCTGGAGCAGGAAGCCGTTTTCCGGGAGGTGATCGAACGCTGCGACCGCGCGATGCGGCCGTACGGGGATTGGTCGTTGCTCGCCGAACTCACGGCCACCGATGCCGCCCGGTCGCGTTTGAACGAAATCGACATCGTCCAGCCGGCCCTCTTTGCGGTCCAAATCGCCTTGGCAGCCCTGTGGCGTTCGTGGGGTGTCGAGCCGCAGGCCGTGGTGGGCCATAGTCTGGGAGAAGTGGCGGCCGCCTACGTCGCCGGCGCGTTGAGCTTCGACGATGCCATCCGGGTCATTTGTCATCGCAGCCGGTTGTTCAAGCGCACCGTCGGGAAAGGTGCCATGGCTGCGGTGGAACTTACCATCGAGGACGCCCGGCGCGTTCTGGCCGGCTACGAAGATCGCGTGTCAATCGCCGTCAGCAACGGTCCCACCTCGACGGTGCTGTCCGGCGATCCGGACGCCCTCGCCGCCATTCTGGATAAGTTGAAGCGTGAAGACGTCTTCTGCCGCATGGTGAAGGTCGATATTGCCTCGCATAGCCCCCAGATGGAGCCGTTGCGCGCCGATCTGCTGCGGGCGCTGGAAGGGCTGCAGCCGCAGGCCGAAACCGTACCGATCTATTCGACTGTGACCGGCCAAGTCAGGCGCGGGCAGGACTTCGACGCGCTCTATTGGGCGCGGAACATCCGGGAACCGGTGCTGTTCTCCGCTGCGGTTCAGCGCCTGATGGAAGACAAACACGACATCTTCCTGGAAATCAGCCCGCACCCCATTTTGCTCAGCGTCATGCAGCAGGGCTTTCATCACTTCGGCCAGGAAGGCGTCTTGCTTGCCTCCCTGCGGCGCGAGGAAGACGAGTACACGGTGCTGCTCGGATCGCTGGGCGCGCTTTATACTTCGGGATACCCGGTCGACTGGAGCAAGCTCTATCCGGCCGGGGGCCGGTGCGTTCGACTTCCGCTCTACCCGTGGCAAAGGGAGCGCTGTTGGCTTGAACCGTCCGCAGGGGACGTCGGCGCTCATCACGGGCAAGTTGCCCGGAACGGAGCAGGATATCATCCTCTTCTAGGCCTGCATTTCAAATTGCCTCATCCTGCGGGAACCCACTTCTGGGAATCCACGCTGGACAGGAATTCCCTGCCGTATCTGCGCGACCACCGTATCGAAGGCGTCGTTGTGCTGCCCGCCTCGATCTATGTGGAGATGGCCCTGGCCGTCGCGGATGAGGTCTTCGGGACGCAGTCCGTCGTGCTCAAGGATATCGAATTCCGCAAGGCCCTGTTCCTGCCCGAAGATGGAACCCGCACGGTTCAAGTGATCCTCTCTCAGGGCGCGGATGGAACGGCGGCCTTTCACATCTACAGTTGCGCGGGGGGCGCGGCGCCCTCCGGCAAATCATGGATGCTGCACGCCACCTGCAAGATCTGTCTTCAGGAGGACGACAGTGTCATTCCGAATGCCGGACAAGAAACGCTGGCGGAGATACGAACGCGATGCGCAGAGAATGTCTCCGGCGAGGAATATTACCGGAGGCTGCTTGAAAGCGGAATCCAATACGGCCCCTTCTTCCGGAGCATCGCCCGGTTGTGGCGCAACGACGAAGATATGCTGGCCGAAGTGCAGCTGCCCGATGGGTCTGAGACAGGCTTTACCGGCTTTCGAATTCACCCTGCAATTCTCGATGCCGGGTTCCAGGTTTTCGGTGCGGCGGTCGCGGCGGAGGCGGCGGAAAGCGACCGGCAAGGGATTCACTTGCCCATCCGCATCGACCGGTTCCGGGTTATCGGTCCTTCGGGCCCGCATCTGTGGACCCGCACTTGCGTCCGGCATCGGGAGGCGGATGCCACGACGGGAGACGTGCAGTTCCTCGATGACGCGGGACGCGTGGCGGCCGAGATTCAGGGGCTCCGCTTTGAGAACCTCGGCGAAAACACACGGCGTGCGGCTGCCGGCAATCTCGACGACTGGCTTTATGAGTTCCGGTGGCTGCCCAAGGAGCTTACGGCGGAAAAACCTTCTGCACCGGCCGGCCGGGCGAGCTGGCTGATCTTTGCCGACCGCGGCGGCGTCGGTGAGGCACTGTCCGCTTTGTTGGAAGCCCACGGCGAACGCAGTGTTCTGGTGCGCCGCGGGGAAACCTACGAGCAAGCGGACTGCGAACATTATCGCATCCGTCCCGAGCGGCCGGAAGATATCCGCAAGCTCTTCGAGTCGGCCCTGGCGCCTGATAAGCCGGGTTGTCGCGGAGTTGTCCATCTCTGGAGTCTCGATGTTCCTCCCCCGGAGGAAACCACCGTGGCCTCGCTGGAATCCGCTCAGACTCTGGGCTGCGGCAATGCCTTGCTGCTGGTGCAGGAATTGGCTCGGTCGGAAGCGCCTGACCCGCCCCGGCTATGGCTGGTTACGCGGGGTGCGCAAGCGGCCGGAGAAGAGTGTTTGCCGTTATCGGTCGCGCAGGCACCGCTTTGGGGATTAGGTCGCGTCGTTGCGCAGGAACACCCGACGTTCTGGGGAGGGCTGGTAGACCTGGAAGCCGAGGCATCGCTGCCAGACATTGCCGCTCATCGGTTGTGGCAGGAAATCACCTGCGCGGACGGAGAGGATCAACTTGCGTTTCGTCAGGGGCGGCGACACGTGGGCCGTCTGGTGCGCCAACGCGCATCGGCTGTCCCTGCCTTCCGGTGGCGGGCAGACGGCAGCTATCTGATCAGCGGA
>PMKE01000008.1 GCA_003158585.1 Alphaproteobacteria bacterium | reverse complement strand
TGCCCCCAGCGGGCGGCGAAGACCGGGACGAAGGTGTTGACCGCCAGCGAAGCGGCCTTGGCGAAGAACAGCCTGTAGCCGTTGGCGGAAAGACGCTGTTGTGGATCGGCCGTCAACACACCGGGCAAAGAGATGTATGGGATGGTGACGCACGTGAATACGATCATCATCAGGGTGTAGGTTGCGTAGGCCCAGATCAGCTTGCCCATATAAGGCAGGTCCGGCGTGGTGAACACCAGCATGATCGAAAGCCCGAACGGAACCGCAAAAATGAACAGATAGGGACGATACCGTCCCCAGCGCGTGGTGCGGCTGTCCGTGTAGAGNNCCCATGATGACGTCGGCAAAGGCGTCGATCATGCGGGGCAGCAAGCCCAACAGCGCGATGTGGGCGACGTTCAGCTTGTAAACGTCGGTGTAGAAGAAGGTTATGATGATCGCCAGCGCCGACCAGACGATATTCACGGCAGCGTCGCCGCTACCGAAGCCGATCTTCTCGAGAATGCTCAGTTTGGATTTGTTCATGGTTGTTTGGCCGGATGCTGGTTGAGGGAACCGGGGCCGACGAGGCCCCGTAACGCTTCGCTTCTTGAATCAAGAAGCAGTTGTCTTTGCTTGTCTCCGATCACTTCACCAGGATGCCACGATAGTGATCGAGAGCCTTGTCGTCCACGGTGGGCCACTGCATCGCATCCCAGGTGATTTTCGTGATTTTCAATCGGTGAAAATTGTTGTCGGCCGCTTCGTAGGCGTGAAAGACGACGTAGTCATTGCCGTCGAATGTGTACACGCCGTTCCCGCCCCAACCGGCCCACTTCTTGTTTTCCGCCATCAGTGGACTGCCGCCGCCCGCGGCCATGTCGCGGCCCTCTCTGTCGAGATAAGGCCCGGTAACGTCCTTCGACCTGCCGACCATGATCCGGTAGGTGCTGTTCTTGCCACGGCAGCACAGCCCGGTGGAGACGAACAGATAATAATAGTCTCCCTTCTTAAACAGGAACGGCCCTTCGATTTCGGCAGGCCCGGTCGATTTGTCGTCAAGCAGCACCGAGCGCTCGCGTTTGGCGATCGAAAACCACTCTTCCGGCTCCGCAAGGCCTGTCCAACTCGCGTTCAATTTGACGAGTTTTATACCGGACCAGAAGGACCCGAATGTCATCCAGGGCGTGCCGTTGCCATCGACGATGACATTGGGGTCGATGGCATTCCACAAGTCGCGGCCCGCAACCGAGCGAAGGACGATTCCGCGGTCCTCCCACTTGTAGTCTGCGGAAGCGGGATTGAGCGTCCGGTTGACGGTCACGCCGATGGCGGAATCGTTTTTCCCGAACCCCGACACGGAATAGTAGAGGTAATACTTGCCGTCGTGAAAGGCGACATCGGGCGCCCAGATATGACCGCTGAAGTTGCTCGCTACGCTGCGCGCCCAGGCCGGCTCGGTGGGAAAGACGCGCCCCCGTAGCAGCCATTTTTTCCTGTCTTTGGAACTGTAGAAGGTCACTCCTGGCCCGGTGCTGTAGAGGTAGTAGGTATTGCCTTCTCGGGCCAAGGCGGGATCATGGACGTCCACCTGGAGCACAGGTTTCGCGAACAGACTTCCTCCGGCGATTGTGCAGACAACCGCCGCCAGCAGGATGCGAAGTAGTTTGACCATAGCAAGTTCAGCCTTCGCTTGAGACAGTGATCGTCCTGCCCTCACATACGCGCGACGTCAGCCTCGATGGCAAACCGCAGGTATTGATCTTCGCCATGCTGTCACCAGGCTCAACCGAATCCCGGCGACGACGGCGTTTCTGCCGATTGTTCAGATTGGCGTTTGCTGTGCTTGGCACCGTGAACCGATCCCTCTGCAAATACACCGCAACTCAGAAAGCGCTTCCATTGCATAAATCGATCGCACAACCGGCACCAGCCAGCGAAGACGCCGCGCCCCTGAAGAAGTCCCCCTCTGCACCGACATTTTGTCAGACAATTGACTTTAAGAATTTTCCTCGACAAATGCAAGACAGCTTTCCGGCGCGGCGATCAGCCGTGAGCCGCCAACCGACTTTCAAAACGTTCCCCGGATCAGCGATCCGGACCTGCGTCTTTCTTAGTGAGATTAAGCCTGCGGATAACGGTCGCCGGATTGCCGACGGCCAGGCAGTCCGCAGGGATATCCCGCACCACGACAGCACCCGCACCGATGACGCTGCGATCGCCGATGGTCACGCCCGGGCAGATCGTGACGTGCCCGCCGATCCAGCATCGCTCGCCGATCACCACCGGGCGGCAATCCTCCCACACCATCCGGTCCGCGACCTCGACCGGGTGACGGGCGGTGTAGATATGCACACCCGGAGCGAGCAGCGTATGGGCGCCGATCGTCACCGTGCCGCCGTCCAAAATGACGGCGCCGAAATTGATGAAGACCTTCTCGGCGGCATGAATATGGACCCCATAATCGCAGTGGAACGGCGGTTCGAGATACAGATCCTTTGCCGAGTTCGGGCACAGTTCGTTGATGACGCTCTGATAAGTGTCGGTATAGCATTCCGTCACGTTGAGCCGATGCAGGATCTTCTTGGTCCGCATCCGCACGGCAATCATCTCCGGACAGTGCGCATCGTAATGTTCGCCGGCGAGCATTTTCTCTTCTTCGGTCTTCATGCACCGGTTCCTTCACTCAACAAAAATGCAGTTAGAGATGCAACACAGTCCCGACGGTTTTTTGTACCAGCGTGATGGAGATTAATACATAGCCGATGTCCCATCTAGACGGGTCGTCGGCCACGCCCACGCCGGCGGAGCCGGCGGGCGGCATTATCAGTGTAAGCGCGACCCGATCAAAGATGTATTTCTTGCAAACCTCAGCTTCAAAAAACGTCATGCCTTCATCATCGCTAGCCTGTAGTTGTTTGAACTCGAATAGCTTCTTTCACGCCGGAAAAGAATGGCCCGCTTACTGCGTGTCTATGGGACCCAGACATGTGGTCTTGCACAGATAGATTTTGTCTGCGCCGGAGCGATGACCGTTCCCGCAGACATCGCAGCTTACGGGACATAGACTACTGTTGGCCCGGGATTCGCCTTTAATGCCGCCGCCGCAACTTCCGCGGCCCGTGAATAATCTGCCTATTGCAGTGTGAATGACTCGTGCGATCGCATTTTCTGATCGTGTCAGTGTGTTCCCTTGATGGCTGCCCGGGAAGTTTCGCCCTGCGCCATTTCCCGGCGTTACCAGTGCAATCGGTATGATGAATTTGTCGCAACCGGTATCAGGAGTATGCGGTTGCGACAGTCGATTGCAGTTGCCTCTCCGGACGCATCCGGGGGCCCAAAAAGAAGAGTTATGTACCTCCCGCATGCCAGCGACCGGAATTGACATCCGAGCAGTCTGACCCGGCGACAGCCGGGCGAGACGTTGGGCCGGGTTCCCTATTGCCGTCGATCTCCACGCGCTGCCGTGCCGATGGAGGAGCGCCGTGGGATACCGCCGTAATACGCTTATCAAAACCGTTCATCAGCGCCGGCTGCCGGCATTGCGAACATGCCTGAAGCAGACGGCATTCGCAGCCGGCCTTTGCGCCGTCGCCGCGCTCCACGAAGCTGCCTTCGCAAGCTCCGACATCGATACGGGCTCGACCTATCTCGCCTCCAACCTCGGCGATTCGGTCAATGCGGTTTTCAACGGCGGTACGCTCGAACTCGATTCCTCGAAGACGATCAGCAGGGATTTCAAGATCAACGACGTCAGCACCAACACGATCGACATCTTCGGCAGCACCGTGATCATGAGCGGCGCCCTCACCGGCAGCGGACCCCTGACCATCATCGACAGCAAGGGCAGCGGTTCGCTGACCCTGACCGGCAGCGACAACGCCTATACCGGCGCCACAACGATATCCAGCGGGGCGCTTCTCGCATTGTCGGATTCCGGGATCATTTCCTCGTCGAGCAGCCTGACCGACAACGGCACATTCGACATTTCAGCCTCGGACAGCAGTGTCTACGTCGTCTCGCTCGACGGGTCCGGCACCGTGACCCTTGGTACGGAGTATCTGGCGATATCCAGCGGTGCCGGCACTTTCTCCGGCACGATTTCGGGAACGGGAGGATTGATTCTCTCCTCCGGCACGGAGGTCCTTTCGGGCGTCAATACCTATACCGGATACACCACGGTAACGAGCGGCACCCTGGCGTTGTCCAGCAACGGCAGCATCGAAGACTCAAGCAATGTGGGCGTCTACGGTGTGTTCGACATTTCGGCGACGACGGGCGCTTCGATCAAATCCCTCTCCGGCAGCGGCACGGTCGTACTCGGCAGCCAGACACTGACATTGACGGCAGCGTCGGCGACGTTCTCCGGCACACTCACCGGAAGCGGAGACTTGATCCTGAACGGCGGCACCGAATACCTGGAGGGCAGCACCGGCTATACCGGACTCGTCACCATCAACGCCGGGACGCTGGGAGTGGGCTCCGGTACGAGCGCATACAACGTCTCCAATTTCGGGACATTGGCATTCTCCAGCTCCAGCACGGCAACCATGAACGGTGTCATAACGGGATCGGGCGCCGTCACGCAGATCGGCAGCGGCACTTCGACCATAACAACGCTCCAGACCTATACCGGCCCCACCACGATATCGAGCGGCAAACTGTCGTTGTCCGGCAGCGGTAGCATTGCAAACTCGAGCAGTATAACGGTCAACGGCACGCTTGACATTTCGGCGACGGCGGGCACCTCGATCGCGTCTCTGTCCGGTACCGGCACCGTGAATCTCGGGGCCAAAACCCTGACGCTGACAAACGCCGCGGGAACTTTTTCGGGGACAATCGCCGGTTCGGGCAACTTGATCCTTGCTGCCGGCACCGAAATTTTGTCGGGCTCCAGCACCTTCTCCGGCACGACGACGATTGCGTCGGGCACTCTGATCATGCGCCCCAGCAGCAGCCTGACGAAGTCCAGTGTCGTCGACAACGCCGTCCTCGACATATCGACGGGGAGCGGCACGAGCTACGGGGGCAGCGTTTCGATAGTATCGCTCAGCGGCAACGGATTGGTGACTTTGGGTGCGAACGAGTTGATATTGTCCAAAGCAACCGACACTTTCTCGGGCACGATTTCCGGCACCGGCACCCTGACGATCGACGGCGGCACGGAAACCCTCTCCGGCGCCAACAGCTACACCGGCGCCACGACGATCGCCTCGGGAGCAAGCCTTGTGCTTTCCGCCACCGGAAGCCTCGATCCTTCGGGCAAGCTCTCGGCGGACGGCATCTTCGACGCATCCGCGATCTCGGGCACATCCATCACCTTTGCCTCCGTTTCCGGGTCGGGTACGCTGGAGCTCGGCGCCCATGACCTGATGCTCACCAATGCAACCGGCATATTTTCCGGCGATATCCAGGGCAGCGGCGGACTGGTGGTGGAAGGCGGCACCGAAACCCTGACAGGCACCAATAGCTACACCGGGCTGACCGCTATCAACGCCGGAGCAACCCTTCAACTCGGCAACCGTTCGACCGGCGGCTCGGTCGCCGGCGATATCGCCGACAACGGGACGCTGGCCTTCGATCATTCGGGTTCCAACGTGTTCTCGGGCACGATTTTCGGCTCGGGCGCCGTCGTCCAGAGGGGGACGGGCACCACGATCCTGACGGGGGACAACACCTACACGGGCGGCACGACGATCACCTACGGAACCCTGCAGATCGGCGACGGCGGCACCAGCGGCTCCATTGCCGGCAACGTCACGGACAACGGCACTCTCGCGTTCGGGCGTTCCGACAGCACGGTGTTCGGCGCCACGATCTCGGGGACCGGCGGGGTGACGCAGGTCTCCGGCACTACGGAGCTGACCGCGGTCGAGAGCTATACCGGTGCCACGACGATCAAAAGTGCGGCCATTCTGGTGCTTGGCGGCACAGGCAGCATCGCGGCTTCCAGAGTCGTCTCCGACAACGGCACCTTTGACGTCTCGACAACGACGTCAGCACCCTTGATCACGTCGCTTGCCGGCAGCGGCGCGGTGACTCTGGGCTCACAATCCCTGACGCTGACCAACGCATCGGGTACGTTCTCCGGCGCGATTTCCGGCTCCGGCGGCATGACACTCGATGCCGGCACGGAAATATTTTCGGGTACGAACAACTACACCGGGAGCACGACGATCAACGGCGGTTCGCTCATCGTCAACGGGTCGATTGCCGGCTCGCAGGGCGTGACGGTCAATTCCGGAGGCACGCTGGCAGGCACCGGGACAGTTTCCGCAATCACCGTCAAAAGCGGCGGCACGCTGGCGCCGGGCAGTTCGAGTTCGGGAACGCTGACCGCAACCGGCGACGCGACCTTCGCCGGCGGCAGCAATTACGTTGTCGGCGTCACTTCGGCCTCTGCCACCAAGCTCGTCACGTCCGGCACCGCGTCGCTGGCCGGAACGCTCAGCGTCATAAGCGAGGACGGCACATATCTTCTCGGCCAAAAGCAGACCGTGTTGACGGCCAATGGCGGAGTGAGCGGCAGCTTCACGCTCTCCCAGGTCGCAAGCACGGGTGCGGAATTCTCGTCCTCGCTTTCCTACGATGCCGACAACGTCTATCTTGAGATCGATTTGGCCAGGCTGTCGCCCTTGCTGCCGGACGGCGTCAGCACCAATCAGGCAAATGCGGTCGGTGCGATCGACGCCGCAATCGCAGCAGGAGACACGCTGCCTCAGGTATTTGAAAACCTCGGCAATGTCTCGTCGGCAACATTGGCTACCGACGCGACGCAGCTCGCGGGCGAGATCGGCGGCGATCTTCCTCAGGTCGGCACAACGCTGTTTGCCCCCTTCCTCGACATGATTTTCGACCATATCGGCGACGGACAACTTCCGGCCGGAAGCCGGCGGCAACTGCAACAGATTGGAGTCTGGGTGTCCGCATTCGACGGGACACGCAGCATCTCGGGGGACCCGGACGGACTGGGGACACACAAATTCAGAATGAACACGGCAGGAGTCGCTGCCGGCGCCAACTGGGAGCTGTCGCCGGATCTCATGCTGGGCGGCGCGATCTCGGCGGGCTCTGCGGATTTCCGTCTTGCCGACGATTCCGGCAGCGGCAAAGCCAGTGCCCTGCAGGCCGGGCTATTCGGCCTTGTTCGCTTCAGCCCCCATTTCTACGGCTCCTTTGCCGCCGCCGTCGCGCTGGACGACATCACCACCCACCGTGTCGTGACGGTCTCCGGCAGCGACGATCTGAACGGAAAGCTCACGGCGGTCATCTACGGCGGACGCTATGAAACGGGCGTCTCGCTGAAATGGGTCACGCCTTACGTCGCCTTCCAGGACGTGCTGTCCGTGCTGCCGGCCTACAGCGAAACGGCGTCGTCCGGCAGCTTCGCGCTTCATTATGCGGGCCGCACGACCAATACCGGCAGGCTGGAGCTGGGCTTCCGCCACAGCATAGATTTTGATGTCAGACCCGATTGGATTCTGACGCCGAACTGGACGCTGCATTTGTCGGATCGGGTCGCCTGGGCCCACGACTTCTTCGGTGCGTCCGAGGCCAACGCGGCCTTCGTGGCGTTGCCGTCCTCGGACTTCACCGTCTATGGCGCCGAGCCCGCCCGGGACTCGGCGCTCGTTTCAATGGGTGCGGAGTTCCGGTTCGAAGACGGATTCCGGCTCGATGCGCGTCTCGACAGCGCCATTTCCTCAAACTCGCAGTCCTATACGGGAACTGCCGGGGTGAGTTACAGGTGGTGACCGGTTCCGGCGACGGCGCGTCCTCGTCGTAGCCGGAAAAGCGGAATGCGGGCCCGCCCGGGAGGGCCCGCAATCGCTATGAGCGAACCTACAGGTTGCTCATCGCGGCCAGGGCTTGGCAGGGAAGACCAAGACGGAAGCGCCCTTGCCTCCCGTCCGAACCTGCCACTTGGGAGCTTTGCCGCTCGCCGGCACGCGCTCGAAGACTGACGCATCGGCGCCCGCCAGAGCGATGCGCAGCCGATGACCCTTGCGGATCAGGACCGACGTGGCGGCCAACGGTACTTCCAGTTTTACGGCCTGGCCGGGGATCATCGGCTCCAGGTCGGCTCTGAGCAGCGAGTGGTACGGCCCAAGCAGCGCATAGGGCGGCGACGCCGAAACTTTGCGGTTATAGCCCCGCAGGATGCCCTCGGTGATGTAGGTGACGCGCCCGTCGGGCGCCACGTCCTCGAGATAGGCGAAGAAAGCGTTGTCGTCGCGAGACGAAGACACTTCGATGTTCAACACCGGCGTTCCGGTGATCTCGGTGTTCTCCGCAAACGGATCGCTGGTGAAGGTGAGAAGTTTGCGGTCCTCGCTTCGCCGGTCGGGATAGATCACGTCGGAGGCCTTGGCCGTGGTGTACCAGCGGTTATTGTCTCCGGTCGTCGCGGAGAAATCGACCTTGTAGCAGACGGTCTCCGCAGCGGGTGCCGTCTCCACCAGCCGGCGGTCGGCGGAAAGGAAAAGCGTGCGCTGCATCAGGCCCGGCGGCGGCCACGCCGCCGTCTCGCGATACTTGGTGCCGGCGCCCAAAGTCGAGTAGCGGATGACACGCCCCATGGACTCGGGATGTTCGGTTTTGACCGTGCGGTCGAAGAACTGCACGAGCTGGAGCGTGTAATCGTGTTCCGAAGGAACCGCCGCCCGGCCGACCGGCGCGAACGGATCGGTGTCGAAATTGCCGCCGTGCGACAACGCCCCGACCGTCACGATCTGGTCGTTGGAGAAGGTGAGATACCGGCTTAACGCACCGTCGGCGTGCATGCTGTCGAGCCAGCCATCCATGACGAAAATCGGAACGTGCGAGGCTTCGATGGCCGCCTTATGCGCATAGGGCGCGCGCTCGGAATAGGTCAAGCCGGTTGTCGCATACCGATCGTCGCGGAAGTGCATGTTCCGCACGGCCTCGGTAGCATATATGTTGTGGCGACGGGCCACGATCCCGGCCAGCACGCGCCCGTCCCTGTCGTCGTCCACGGGCTTCACCCCGCGAATGAACTGGGCATAGATCAAGCGGCACTTCAGTCCGTACTGGAAGCAGATATCGTTCGAATCCAGCTCCTGGACGAATCCGGTCCAGCTTTTGACGAACCCAACGGCCTGGACTCCGCCCGGCAGATAGTCGGCGTTCGTATCGAACGACGTGAATAGCGGTGCGACAGCCTTGATGGCCGGATTGCCCGTACTTGCGGCAAACTCCGCCAGGCGGCCGTTGTAGGAGACTCCCATCGAACCGATGCGCCCGTTCGACCATGATTGCTTCACGATCCAACCGGCGACATCGTCCAGGTCGCGCACCTCGTCGGGCGAGACCGGGATCGTGCTTCTTCCGTCCGAGGCGCCCGATCCGCGCGCGTCCATCAGTACGACGGCATAACCGTGGTTCAGGAAGAAATGCACGTCCATGCTGGTGTCGGGAATGTAGAAGAGCCCGAGACCGTGCGCGCCCTTCACGATCCACGACCAGTGGATATCCCGCCAATAGCGCGTGGTGTGCAGAATAGTGGGAAGCTTCTGCCCGATCCGGTAGTCCGCCGGCAGCCAGACATCGGCGGCAAGCCTGGTACCGTCGCGTGCCATGATGTACAGCGCGCGATCCTGCACGAGGCCCGAAGGCGTTCGCGCTTGACCCGGCACCGTCGTCACCAGGCTCGAAACGAAAAGAACGAGAAAGGCAATCAGCACAAGGCCGAGCAGGCCGAGTACCGGATAAAGGACGATCCTTCTCAGAAGCCGCATGATCCCCCCCTTTGCCGCGGGCGACTTGGCTCACGGCCGCCGGTAAGCATGGGAACGCTTTGCGGCGGAAAATTGTCGGATAAATACGATATGTCCGGGCGGCACTTACTCGTGGTATAGCGCAGCCTTTCTCTTGGCTGCATCCTCGTCCGCTCCGAGAGATGCGACCTTCTCTCAAAGGGAGGATGAAACCGGGCGCGCGTTGCCCTACTCTCCTCCCATGCACGCGCCGAAAATTACCCCCGAGATCGTCCTGCGCGCCTATGCCGAGGGGTTGTTTCCGATGGCGCAGCGGCGCAACGACCCTTCGCTGTTCTGGGTGTCGCCGGACCGGCGCGGCATCTTCCCGCTGGAGACCTTCCGCGTGCCCAAGCGCCTGGCGCGTACGGTGCGTTCCGACAAGTTCACGGTGACGGCCGATACCGCATTCGTG
>PMKE01000135.1:14449-15590 GCA_003158585.1 Alphaproteobacteria bacterium | reverse complement strand
CCCGCGCACCGACACCTATATCGAAAAGGATTCCTCCATCAACGAGGAGATCGACCGCATGCGCCATTCGGCGACGCGGGCGATTCTGGAGCGCGACGACGTCATCATCGTGGCCAGCGTCTCGTGCATCTACGGCATCGGGGCGGTGGAGACCTATTCCGGCACGGCGCTGACCATCAAGAAAGGCGGGCGCGCCGACCGCATGGAGCTGATGCGCCAGCTTTCGGCCCTGCAATACCGGCGCAACGACGACGCCTTCGCGCGCGGCGCCTTCCGGGTGCGCGGCGACACCATCGACATCTTCCCGGCGCATTACGAGGACCGCGCCTGGCGCGTGGTGCTGTTCGGCGACGACGTGGAATCCATCACCGAGTTCGATCCGCTCACCGGCAAGGCGGCCGGGACGCTGGATACGATCAAGGTCTACGCCAACTCGCACTACGTGACGCCGCGCCCGACGCTGGGCCAGGCGATCAAGGGCATCAAGGAAGAACTGAACTTGCGGCTCATGCAGTTCCGTGCCGAGGGCAAGCTGCTGGAAGCGCAGCGGCTGGAGCAGCGCACCAATTTCGACATGGAGATGATAGAGGCGACGGGTTCGTGCGCCGGCATCGAGAACTATTCCCGCTGGCTGACGGGGCGCAAACCCGGCGAGCCGCCGCCGACGCTGTTCGAATACCTGCCCGACGACGCGCTGGTGTTCGTCGACGAAAGCCATGTGAGCGTGCCGCAGATCGGCGCCATGTACAAAGGCGATTACCGGCGCAAGCACACCCTGGCCGAATACGGCTTCCGCCTGCCGAGCTGCGAGGACAACCGCCCCCTGAAGTTCGAGGAATGGGACGCCATGCGGCCGCAGACCTTCTACGTCTCGGCGACGCCGGGCAATTGGGAGCTGGAGCGCACCGGCGGGGTGTTCACCGAACAGGTGATCCGGCCCACCGGATTGATCGATCCGCCGGTCGAAGTAAGACCGGTGGAATCGCAGGTCGATGACCTGATCGCCGAGTGCCGGCTGATCGCCAAACGCGGCTATCGCGCGCTGGTGACGACCTTGACGAAAAAGATGGCGGAGGACCTCACCGAATACATGCACGAGCAGGGCATCCGCGTGCGTTACATGCATTCGGACGTGGAGACG
>PMKE01000135.1:0-14444 GCA_003158585.1 Alphaproteobacteria bacterium | reverse complement strand
ACCAGCCTGATCCAGACCATCGGGCGCGCGGCGCGCAACGTGGACGCCAAGGTCATCCTCTATGCCGACCACGTCACCGGCTCGATGGAGCGGGCGATGGCGGAGACGGAGCGCCGCCGCGAGAAGCAATCGGCCTACAACGCCGTGCACGGCATCACGCCCGCCTCGATCAAGAAGAACATCTCCGACATCATGGGCAGCATGTACGAGCGCGACCACGTGACGGCGGGCATGGAGGAGCTGGCGGGCCTCGCCGACGAAGGGCGCGCCTTCATCGGGCACAACATCAAGGCGCACCTCGCCGATCTCGAAAAGAAGATGCGCGAGGCGGCGGCGGACCTCGAATTCGAGGAAGCCGCGCGGCTGCGCGACGAGATCAAACGGCTTCGGACGGTGGAACTGACCGTGGCCGACGATCCCTTCGCACGCCAGAGCGCGGTGGAAGAGGCGGTGGACAAGGCGTTCCTGGATGCGGTGCGGGATGGGGCGGACGGCCCGGCCGGCGCGCCGAAGGCGAAGGGAAAGTCAGGCCGGACGCGGTTGAAACGTGCCGGGCGCCCAAACACGCCGAAAACATTTGGGAGTAGGGGACGGTGACCGAGCCAAGCCGGCGTCGCTTCTCATGACCGAATCGTGAGAATATTCCTTGGTTTTCAAACGAGAACAAATAGAGTACGTTATCCTCAAAGGATTCGACCGTGCCGCGATCATCGATCTTGCGCCTTCTGCGGGACAGCAATGCTTACATGCATTGCGCGGATAATCTTGCCTTCATGCGGCCGCTGAAAAACGAGAGCATGCAGCTCGTCGTCACCTCGCCGCCTTATAACATCGGCAAATCGTATGAAGCGCGATCGTCGCTTGATTCTTACGTGAACACACAAGCGCAGGTCATTTCTGAGTGTGTTCGTCTCCTTCACCCGCGCGGTTCGCTGTGTTGGCAGGTAGGCAATCATGTCTTCAAAGGCGAAATCGTTCCCCTTGACATAATCCTGTATCCGATCTTTCGCGAGCACGGGTTGAAGCTGAGAAACAGAATCGTCTGGCACTTCGAACATGGCCTGCATTGTTCGAAACGGCTGTCCGGCCGGTACGAGACGATTATGTGGTTCACAAAGAGCGACGACTACATTTTCAATCTCGATGCCATCCGAGTGCCTTCCAAGTATCCGGGAAAAAAATACTTCAAGGGACCGAAAGCAGGTCAGTTATCCTGCAACCCGCTCGGCAAGAACCCCGGCGATGTCTGGATCATCCCGAACGTGAAAAATAACCACGTCGAGAAAACGATTCACCCGTGCCAATTCCCGGTCGAGCTTGTCGAACGTTTGGTACTGGCGTTGACTGAACCCGGCGCCTGCGTGTTAGACCCGTACATGGGAGTTGGCTCGTCTGTCGTGGCAGCTGCGAAGCACGGCCGCATCGGTTACGGCAGTGACGTCGTTCAGGATTATGTGGATGTTGCTTGGGAGCGCGTTCATGCACTCAAAGCCGGTACTTTGCAGACGCGTCCAATGAATAAGCCGGTTTATGACCCCAAGAAACCTTATGGCGGTCACAAAGAGCAAAAAAGAATGGAAAAGGCACTTGTGTTGCCGTTCGCACGCCCGGCGCGACGATCATGAAAATAGTAACCTATCACTCTCACCAAAACGGGTGGGAATTTATAAAGGTCCATAAACCAGGGCTGTGGAAGGAAATCGTACAGGTAGTCGCTGGCATTGACGCTGCAAAATGCAGGACAAAAAAATCAAAAGAAAAGCGGACTAAGGGCAAGATGCTCTATTCACCCATCGCGATGAATAAGGCAATGGACATTGCGTTCGCGGATCGCGGATGGAAGAAACAGATCACCCGCTACTGGGTAACCGAAGACGCGACACTCATCGATAAGACATTGAAACTACCCGCCACTGAACAAAAACGTCTTATAGAAGCCGATGGAAAGCGTGCCATCCTTTCATACAACCAAACTGATTTTGTGAAGGATCGCGTCGCCATTGAAGTACAATTCGGAAAATACTCGTTCGTGGCCTACGATTTATTCGTCAAACACATGGCGTTTTACATCGGCAACGTGATCGATGTGGGCATTGAGATTCTTGCAATGAAAGAGTTGCAGGAAGAAATGGCCTCTGGTGTGGGATATTACGAAAGTGAGCTATATAACCTCGTCCGTGAAGGCCGAGGCGTTCCTGCTGTGCCACTCGTGCTTATCGGCGTTGCTCCTTGACAAAGAAGAAAGACAGCTCCCGCCGCGGTTCGAAGTTCGAGGACTTCCTCGCCGAACAGGGCCTGCTCAAAGAGGTCAACGCAACGGCGACGAAGCGCGTTAACGCGCTGCACCAATCTCAAGGAATGAGAAGCTTCGAGGCTTGGAAGCGGAAGCAGTTGAAAGACCCGGCGGTTAAGGCCGAGTACGACGCGTTGGAAGCGGAATTCGCATTGGCGCGTAAACGGATCGCCGCCAAAGTGAAAAGAAAGAGCCGCGCCTGATCGGAGAAATCTGAGTTGGGTCACCTGGGTGGCCCGCACCAGGCGGGCCATGACAAGCGAGTATTCGTGCGTCGCCTTGAACGCAAGCGACCCTAGGTCTGCACTTTCGCTACCCTCAACTCTTCGGCAGTTTCGTTTTGTCGTAGCCCTGGCCGTAATTGAGGATGAACAGCGGTCCCAGATCTATCACCAGTGCGCCGATGGCCAGCTGAAGCTGGGCGCCCGCGGTGTTGGCCGTGTAGTCCTTGTCGGCGACGGCAACGACGAAATACATCTTCCATTGCGGCCCAACATGCAGATCTGCCGAGCCCAACGAAGTGTAAGGCGCCGAGTTGTTCTGGATATTGACTTTGAAATCGATGGTGGTGCCGCCGGCCGGCGGCGTTTCCGCCTTGGCCCAGAACGCCAGCAACAGCACATCGCCCTGCTTGAGCGGCTTGCTGATCACGACGCTGGCGCCAAAGTCCCAGGGATTGGTGCTTTTGCCGCTGATGGTCAGGCGCTCGGCTGTGCCGCCTTGGACCGTGGGGTCCTTGTAGAGTTCGGCTTTGGCTCCCGCACCGGACGCCGCCCAACCGGTCGAGGGATCGTTCACCATTTTCGACGCGATGTCGTCGTCGCCCAGCGCCGGCAAGGCCAGGCTCAGCAGCATCGCGATCGCCGCGAATCCCGTGCAACGCATCTTCAGCCCCCTGAATACGATACGGCCCGAATTATCCGATAAATCCGCAAAGGCGGTCAAGCAGGCGAATGCTGCGCGAGACGCGTTCGTCAGCGTGCGTTGCTTACCGCTCGAACGACGCAACTTCTCGTATTGGCTGTGCCGAAGGCGCGATCAGGCGATCTTGACCTTCTTTTTCTTGACGCGCGGCGGTTTCGGCGGCGCGTTGGCGGCCTCGATACGGTCGGCTTCTTCCTTCTCGAGACGCAGCGCCCGCAGCTTGGCGGTCTTGGTCGCGGTGGCGGCCTGTTGGCGCTGGATTTCCCTGCGGACTTCGGTGTCGCGTTGTTCGGAGGCGGCAAAATGGTTCTGTGCCCGCTTCCGCGCGGCTTCCCGCTGGGCGGGAGGCGGCGTGAATTTGGAAGCCTGGGGCTTGTCGTCGGACATCATCGATGAACCTACCTCCGAAAGTCGGGCGGCGGAGTCTCCCCCGCCGCCCCAAACTTCAAACAGCTATCCTCAAACGGCTTTGAGGTTGGCTGCCTTCGAGCCGCGCGCGTCGGGCTGGATGTCGAACGACACCTTCTGCCCTTCGGAGAGCGTGCGCAGTCCGGCTGCTTCTACGGCCGTCATATGGACGAACACGTCCTTGCCGCCGCCTTCGGGAGAGATAAAGCCGAAGCCTTTTGCAGAATTGAAGAACTTCACGGTTCCGATGGTCATTTGTCTTCCTTTGGTCATCGGGTTCCGCACGCGCGACATGCGCGGACGGACGTGGAAAACGAGAGCATCAGAGTCTGGAAGGTCCGTCTCGTTCGGCGCGCTCTTCGGCGGGTCGCAACAGTTGGAGCGCTTCGTCTGACGAACGTAAGAACCACGTGGCGCCTGTATAGGCGATTGCGCGTCAAATTACAATCGCTCCAAGTTAAGCCGCGGTTCGGGCTGGATGTTTCGCAGTTGCGAAGCCGTCCGCCCGAGCGGCGGGCGCTCCCTCGGAACCGCCGTGTCGTGCTATGCTTGCCCCCGGAAGGCGGCGCCAGGTTGGGGGGAAAAATGCTGCAAGCGAAACTGTCGAAACTTGTCATGCTGGCGGCCGGGGCGGCGGCGCTGGGCGCACTGGCAGGATGCGTGCCGTATCAATGCGGCGAAGGCGGCTGTCCGGACGGCACTTACAACAACTACAACAACTACGATTACTACTACGACGACCACGGCAACCGTCACCATCGCGACGGCGGCGGTCATCGCGACGGCGGTGACCACAATGGCGGTGACCACGATGGGGGTGGTCATGGCGGCGGTGACCACGATGGCGGCGGTCATGGTGGCGGCGGTCACGGCGGAGGCGGCCACGGCGGCGGTGGACATGGTGGCGGCAGCAGCAGTAGCGGCGACGACACCGACGACAGCAGCGACAGCGGCCATCACGGACGGCACTAGTGTCCCGAACCGGAAGTTCGCGGCCTCGACGGCATGAAGAATGAATCACGCGGAGGCGCGGAGAACGCGGATTCTCTTAACCTCCGCGCGCTCCGCGTGCCATCAAGATCAATGACGCGAACTTCGGATTCGCCGCACTAAAGCAGTTTGTGTTCAAGATTCTCCACTCAACTCACGTGTCATCCCGGCCAAGCGATGCAATCGCGCGAGCCGGGAACCACTGGGTATCAAGCGTTCGTTGTGAAGTGGGTCCCGGGCCTCGCGTCCTTCGCTGCGCTCAGGACGTTCGCCCGGGATGACAACCATTGGGTCAACTTGAAAGCAAACGACTCTGGATCGTCTGCTTCGTTAGAACTTGTCAGCGCGGCGCGTAGCAGCTGCGGCAGCGCACCTGATATTCGCCCGCGTCGCCCACCACGAGTTGTTTGTCGCCGGGGATCACCCGCTGCGAAATGTAGCCGGCGTCCGAGCCGCAGATCATGCAGACGCCCGTCAGCTTCTCCACCGAGTCGGCGATCGCCATGAGGCCCGGGATGGGGCCGAAGGGCTCCTCGGCGAAATCCATGTCGAGCCCCGCGACGATGATGCGCAGATGGCTGGCGCGGCGCTCGCGCAGCAGCCGGCGCAAGGCGCGGCCGAACCAGCCGAGGGAATCGCGCAGCGGCTCGTCCAGCGGGAAGAACTGCGCCTCGTCCACCGCCAGCACGTCGAAATCCCCCGGACCCGCGACGCGCTCGAAATCCTCCTCCGTCCGCACCATCACCGCCGACAGCGTGTCGGTGACTTCCGTCGTGCCGTCGGGACGCACGGCGCGCGAGGCGATGAAGCCCTGGGTGCGCGTGTCGTGCGCAGGCTTGATGATGCGCACGCGCTTCCTGGCGTATTGCGCGCGGTGCAACTTGGCGATGAGCAGTTCGGTCTTGCCCGAGAACATCGGCCCGACGATGACTTCCAAACGCGCGGTCATTGACGGGCCTCGACTTTCTTGCGGCCCGCAATAGAGCACGATTCGATACGTCGGGCGCCGATCAGGCTGTGGAAAACAGGACGTTCACTCGCTCTTGCACGGCCACAGCGTCGAGATGGCCGCCCACATGGCGTCGTCGTAGGGACCGTCATGGAGCGTTTGGTCGCTTGCGCCGGTGTCGCGCATCCAGTGCAGCGCCTCGTACGAGGCGTCGCCGAGGGACTGGTCCGCGGGCCGGCAGATCAACTTCTGGTCGTCGGCCGCCTTGATGTAGCCGCGGATTTGGGTGCGGCAATCGTCAGAGTTGATGTTGCACTTCGTCAGGAACTGGGTGAGCGTCGGAATAGTCACTGCCTGGGCGTTGCCTGCGGCCGCGATCGCCGCGCAGGCGGCACATGCCAGAAGCAGCTTCTTCATTATCATCCCCTGTATTGTCGGCCGCCTCCGGAGCCCCCATTGCGCGCCCGTGCCAGCTGCGTTGCTATGCTGTGCAGCCTTGCGGCGGATTCCGCTCCAGAGCGGCACGGCAGTCAATGATCGAACCGCATCTTGCGTAACAGTTCTTGATTATTGATCTCACTCGCAAGGCGCCGCAAGTGCGGATTTTTCGCCGCCGAAGGCCTGGGCCGGGGGGCGACGCGCGACCTTGTGTCCGATTCGCCCCGGCTTCCCGCCCGCCAGAATGCCGCCTGCATTCCGCGCCGGAGCAAAGCGATGAAACCAGTCCTCGGTCTTGTGCTTCTGGCGCTCGTCTGCGGCCCGGCCCAGGCCGCTGCCGGCGCTTCCGCCAGGCTGATCGGCCTCGACGGCAAAGAGGCAGGCAGGGCGACGTTGCGCTCCGCCGCGCACGGCGTGCTCGTCGAAATCGACGTACACGGATTGTCGCCCGGCGCCCATGCCGTGACGATCCACACCACCGGTTCGTGCGATCCCAAGAAGCTGTTCACTTCGGCGGGACCGGATTTCAGCTTCGATCCGAAGAAGCCCCACGGCTATTTCGCCAAGGGCGGCCCGCGCCCCGGCCAACTGCCCAACCAGTTCGCGGACGAGGCCGGGCGGCTGCACGCCACCATGTTCACCAGCGCCTTCTCGCTCGGCAACGGCAAGAAGTCGATCTTCGATCGCGACGGCGCCTCGATCATCGTGCGCGCCAAGGCCGACGATTACACGAGCCAGCCCGACGGCAATTCCGGCGCCCGTGTCGCCTGCGGCACAATCATTCGCACCTCGGGGCCGGGCACGCGCAAGGGTGGCTCGCATCGCAAGCATCAGTGAATCGGGGTAGGACTCTCAGTGAAGGAGATCGCCGATGCCTATTCTTCACCAGATGCAGATGTCCGGGAATTGCTACAAGGTGCGGCTGGCCTCGCGCCTGCTGAACATTCCGATCGTGCTCAAGGACTATGGGCTGCACGACGGCTCGACGCGCACGCCGGAGTTTCTCAAGCTCAATCCCAACGGCCGCGTGCCGCTCTTGGAATATGAGGACGGCCGCCTGTTGCCGGAATCCGGCGCCATCCTTTTCCATCTCAGCGAAGGCACGCGATTACAGCCGAAAAGCGCCTGGGACCGCGCGCAGATGCTCAACTGGATGTTCTTCGAGCAATACAGCCACGAGCCCTATGTCGCGGTGGCGCGCTACTGGCTCACATTCGCCAAACCGGAAGAGCTGGAGAAGAAGCGGCACCTGGTTCCCGAATGGCACGCCAAAGGCAACGCCGCGCTCGGCGTGATGGAGACGCATCTCAAAACGCATGACTGGTTTGCAGGCGGCGCTTATTCGATCGCCGACATCGCGCTCTACGCCTACACCCATTCGGCGGCCGACGGAGGTTTCAACCTCGCGGAATATCCTGCGGTATCCGCTTGGGTTTACCGTGTTGCGGAGCAGCCGGGACACGTCCCGCTGGAGGCGCGCCGGTAGCCCGTCTTGCCTTCGCGGCAGCCCTCGCCTATATGGGCGCGGTCGAGGCCGCGCAAGCCACAGAGACAAAGTTTCAAGCGCGCCCATGCGATACTCCCAGTGGGAGTGATTGGCCTGGAGTGACGACTACGACGCTTTTCCTGAAAAATCTGGTGCGACTTTGACGACCGCAACGAACATGGTGTTCGCGGCGGGACCTTCCAATGCTTTCAGGAGAAAGCCGTCATGACCATCGGTCAAGTCAAGTTCTTCAACACCACAAAGGGTTTCGGATTCATCGCGCCGGAAGACGGCGGCAAGGACGTGTTCGTCCACATGACCGCCGTTCAAGCCGCGGGACTTCGTGGCCTCAACGAAGGCCAGCGCGTCAGCTTCGACGTCGAAGCCGACAAGCGCGGCCCCAAGGCCGTCAATCTGAAGCTCGTCTGAGCCGAAGAATTTGAGCGTAAACGGGCGGCGCGGGATCACTCCCGCGCCGTTTCGTTTTGTGTCAGTGCTATCGCCGGAATGGGCGGCGGATTACTTCAATCAGTCTCCTTTTGGGCCGTCTCGACCGGGGCATCCGCGTCGCGGCGGAACTCGTCGAGGAAGTACTGGAGATTGCGGCGCACAATCTCCGCATTCGGATGATCCGGTCCCGAGTCCGCTTCGATGATCTTCAGCGCCCGACGCAAGAGCGGTTTGACTTCCGCGAGGCGGCCGGCCTGGTGAAGCACGAGCGCAAGACTGTTGAGATCCATGGCGACGGCAGAATGCTCCGGTCCGAGGTTCGCTTCGTCGATCTTCATCGCCCGGCGGGTGAGCGACTCGGCTTCCGCAAGGCGGCCGACGGCCCTAAGCTGCACCGCGAGGGTATTAAGTTCCCTGGCGACGTCGGGATGCGCGGGCCCGCAGCTTGCCTCGGAGATCTCGAGCGCGCGGCGGCACAGCCGCTCGGCCTCGGCATAGCGGCCGGTCTCCGCCAGCACTCTCGAGAGGTTGCCGAGGACCGGGGCAATGTCGGAATGATCCGGTCCCAGCGAGGCCTCATTGATCGCAATGGCGCGGCGCAAGAGCTCCTCGGGTTCGTCAGTCTTCCCGGTCTCGACCAGCAGCATCGCGAGGTTGTTGAGCGCCAGGGCGACGCTCGGGTGATCGGGACCCAGATCCGCTTCACTGAGCTTGAGCGCCCGGCGGAACATCGGTTCGGCCTCGGCAAGCCGCCCCGTGAACATATACAGCTCTCCGAGATTGTTGAGGGACGCTGTGACGGAGGGATGATCCTGCCCCAAGCTCACTTCCAGAGCGTGCAGAGCCTGTTTGAATGACGCCTCAGCCTCGGCAATGCGGCCGCTCTGCCGGAGTATCGCCCCAAGATTGTTGCGGATGAGCGCGGTGCTGGGATGCTGCTGCCCCAAATATGCTTCGTCGATCTTCAGAGCGCGGCGGCACAGCGTCTCGGCCTCGTCACGGCGGTTGCTGATACGAAGCAAGTTGGCGAGGTTACCGAGCGCCATCGCGACATCGGGATGCTCCGGCCCCAAACTTGCTTCGTCGATCTTCAGCGCGCGGCGGAAAAGCTCCTCCGCCTCCAGAAGAATCCCGCGCATTCTGAGCAGCTCGCCGAGATTGTTGGCTGCCTTGGCGATTCTCGGATCGTTGCTGCCGAAGTTCGATTCGAAAATGCTCAGCGTCCGGCGCAGCAGAACTTCCGCCTCGGCGTAACGGCCCGTGCCATAGAGCAATATGGCGAGGTTGTTCAAGTCCCTGGCGACAGCGGGATGCCCGGGCCCGTAGCTCGCTTCGTCGATCTCCGCCGCACGCCGGAACAGCGGCTCGGCCTCGGCGAAGCGGCCGCCGTCGCTCAGCAGCTCCGCGAGGTTGTTGAGGCTGATCGCGACATCGGGATGCCTGGGGCCGTGATTCTCCTCGTCGATGGCAAGCGCCCGGAGCAGCAGCGGCTCGGCCTCGGCGAGACGGTTGGCATCCCATAACACTCCGGCGAGGTTGTTGAGACACGAAGCGATGACCGCTTTGTTCGATTCGCGATCCTGCTCGTAGATCTCCAGCACCCGGCGAAAAAGGCGCTCGGGCTTCAAAATCTGCGCCTGCGCGCAGAGATAGCTTGCCGCCTCGTTAAGCAGGCGCGCCAGCGGATTTCCGGTCTCATTGCCGGCAACCGCAGCCGCCGCTTCGGCATGCGGCACCAGCTGCGCGCAGAGCGGCCAGTTCACGAACTCCACGAGGGGAATTGCATCGTTCAGCAGAGTGACGGCGCAGGCGGCGGCGGCGTCCTGTTCGGCCTTCGTCGCGTTCAGCCATTCGACGGTCTGCACCAGCGGATGGAACTGCAGCACCTCACCGTCGAAATCGGACATGGAAAAGGCTTTCAGACCGCCGGCGGCGGTGCGCAAGGCAAACTCCGCATCGGCAGGTGCCGGGCCAACCTCACCGAAGCTGCCTGCAAGTGCCCAAACCTGCTCGGCACCGTTCACGAACATGTCGAAGGGTATGGGTGTCGCCGCCATGCAGGAACAGACGCGCAGCAGCGCGCGCGCCTGTGGTATCAGCTTCTCAATGGTCGCCTTCCAGGTAGCGATCACCGCATCGGGATACTCCGTCGAACCCAGCCTGTGCTCGGAGAGCAGCCCAGCGGTGGCGCGGTCGTAGAGCCGCAGATAATCGCCGAAACCGAACTTCTCGCCTTGTTGCGCGATGTACGCAGCGGCGATTTCGAGGGCCAGCGGCAGATAGCCCAGCTTCTTCGCCAGGGCATCGCACGCCCCCAGCTCGTCGCCCTCCACGCTGCGCGCTGTGCGCTTGAGCAGAAACTCCCGCGCCGGTTCCGGTTCCAGGACATAGACCGGAATTGACTTAACCGCGGCCGACCAATCGGTGAAGCGCGAAGTGATCAGCGTGTGGCAGCCGCCCGATTTCGGAATCCAGGCCGAGGCGGACTTCTCGTCCTCGGCGTTGTCGATCACCAGAAGCCGTTCCGTCGGGCCGGAAAGTTCGCGCAATGCGGTCTCCGCCTTTTCGGAGGACTTCAGCTCGAGCTTCGCCCGCTCGGGGAATAGCAGGTCGAAGATGCGGGCGAATTCGCTTTCATAATCCAGCCGTGCATCCACCCAAAAAATCTGCCGGTAGAGCCGCCAGAATTTGTGGACGTATTCGTTTGCCAGCGTCGTCTTGCCGACGCCGCCAAGCGCCGTGATGGCGCGGATGTGGCCCTGCGTCAGCGCCGCCGTATGGCCGGTGTGCAGCTCTTCGCAGATTTCGAGTAGCTTCTCCTTGCGTCCGACGAAATACGGGTTGGGCGGGTAGCGCAGATTGGCGATACGCTGGGCCTTCTCCGGCGGCGGTTCCGCCAGCTTAGTGCGGACGGCCTCGAACAGCGCCTGCCACTTGGCTTCATCGGGTGCCGTCAGATCGTGCGCTTGCCAATGCGACAGTGGTCCGGTCTTCACCGCTTCCCAATCGCCTTGAAAGAGAACCGGGATGACGGCATCGCTGCCGTAGGTTTCGTATCGCGTCCATTCGGATTTCTTCCATTCCGGAGTGAGCACCGGAAGGATGATGCGGCTATCTTCGCAGGCCGCCTCGATTTCCTTGTACCAGTCGGAACCGGCTTTCGGCTTGAGGCGGTTTTCGTCGAACCAAACCGTGAAGCCCGCCGCCGTCAGCCGCTCGTTCAACCCTTCCGCAAGTTTCATATCTGTGGACGCATAGCTAATGAAGCAGTCGGTCCCCATCCCCGTCCTCCCTGGAACTGGTGACTCTATCGCGAGTTGCTCGGCCGCAAAACACAAGATGCCCAAGATCAAGACTTAGAACCAAGCGAATCGGGTGGCTATTGCTCCCCAAACAGAGGACGGAGCCCGGATCATGCTATAGGAGTGCCCATGAGCGAATTCGTCTTCATCTATTCCACCTTCCCCGACGAAGCCTCCGCCCGGCGCGTGGCCGAGGCTCTGGTGACGGCGAAGCTCGCCGCCTGCGTCAACATCACGGCCCCCATGACCAGCGTCTATGAATGGCAGGGCAAGTTGGAGACCGGTCCCGAAGTCGCCGCCTTCATCAAGACGCGCCGAGCCCTGGCGGACGAGGTCATCGCCGCGGCCCGGCCGCTGCATCCCTATTCGGTGCCGTGCTTCCTCATCCTGCCGATCGAGGGCGGCAACGAGGATTACCTCGCCTGGGCGCGGGGGCAAACGAAAAACAAATAATTCGCCACCTTGCCTTTGCCGCCGGAGCGCCCTTCTATTCCTCCGCAAATCGGGGAGCGCTTCGTTGAGCACCGCCAGTCTGGAGAAACCGCACCGCGCAAGGCCGCTCGACGGCGAAGTGCTGCGCCAGGACCTTGCGGCCCTGGCCGAGCGCGTCCCCGAGCCCGACATGCTGCGCAAGGAAGCGCTGCTGCTGATCCGCGGCGCCTTCCAGAACGCGCGCGACCGCGTCAAGGACCAGGTGCTGACCGGAAAGCTGCGCGGCCAGGAGGCCGCCCGCGCCCTGTCGGCGATCCAGGATACGGTCATCCAGGTGATCTACGATTTCGCCGTCCGGCGTTTCCATCCCGTCGGCGGCCCCGGCGAGCACCTCACCATCGTGGCGACGGGCGGCTACGGGCGCGGCGAACTGGCACCGGGCTCGGACGTCGATCTGTTGTTCGTGCGGCCATACAAGCCGACCGCCTGGGACGAGCGCGTCATCGAGTTCGTCCTCTATATGCTGTGGGACCTGGGACTGAAGGTCGGCCACGCCACGCGCTCGCTGCCCGAATGCGTGCGCCTCGCCAAACAGGATTCCACCATCCGCACGGCGCTGCTCGAAGCGCGCTACCTGTGGGGCGAGAAGGCGCTCTACGAGGATCTACGCAAGAAGTTCTGGACGGAGATCGCCACCGGCTCGGGCCAGGATTTCGTCGAGGCTAAGCTCGCCGAACGCGAGGACCGCCATCTCCACCAGGGCGAAAGCCGCTATCTGGTCGAGCCCAACGTCAAGGAGGGCAAAGGCGGGCTGCGCGACCTGCAGACCCTCTACTGGATCGGCAAATATCTCTATCACGTCTACGACGCCGCCGACCTGGTGCAGCACAACGTCTTCACCCGCGAGGAATACAAAATCTTCCAGAAGGCGGAAGCCTTCCTGTGGGACGTGCGCGTCCGCCTGCATTACCTGATGGGTCGCGCCGAGGAGCGCCTGTCGTTCGACGCGCAGCCGGGGCTGGCCGCCCAGTTCGGCTTCACCGCCGACAATCCGCGCCAGGCGGTGGAAGACTTCATGCGCGCCTATTTCCTGACGGCCAAGGACGTGGGCGACCTGACGCGCATCTTCTGCGCCGCCCTGGAAGTGCAGAACCGCAAGCGGCGGCCTTCGCTGTCGCGGATCATGCCGGGATTCCTCAAGCCGCGCAGCTCGAACGACGACTTCTTCGTGGAGACGGGACGGCTCGACGCCCAGCCGGGCGTCTTCAAGCGCGATCCGGTCAATTTCATCCGCATCTTCCACACGGCGGACGCCAAGAGTATCGACATCCATCCCGATGCGCTGAGGACCATCACCCGTTCGCTCGACCTGATCGACGATGCCCTGCGCGCCGATCCCGAGGCCAACCGGCTGTTCCTGGAGGTGCTGTCAAGCCCGCGCAATCCCGAATGGACGCTGCGGATGATGAACGAGGCCGGCGTGCTCGGCCGCTTCGTGCCGGAGTTCGGACGCATCGTAGCGCTGATGCAGTTCAACATGTACCACCACTATACGGTGGACGAGCACCTCATCCGCGCGGTGGGCAACGTCGCCGCCATCGAGCACGGCGGCTTCACCGAGGAGCATCCCGTCGCCAGCGACATCTTCCACCGCATCCAGCCGCGCGAAGTGCTCTATTGCGCCATGCTGCTGCACGATATCGCCAAGGGCCTACCGGGCGATCATTCGGAGCTCGGCGCCGGGATCGCCAAGCGGCTGTGTCCGCGCTGGGGATTGTCGGAAGAGGACACCGCCACGGTCGCCTGGCTGGTGGAAAACCATCTGGTGATGAGCGACACGGCGCAGCGCCGCGACATCGCCGATCCCAAGACGGTGCGCGACTTCGTCCAGGTGGTGCAGTCGCCCGAGATGCTGCGGTTGTTGCTTGTGCTGACCGTCGCCGATATCCGCGCCGTAGGCCCCGGCGTGTGGAACGGCTGGAAAGGCCAGCTGCTGCGCGAACTTTATCTCGAAGCCGAATCGCTGATGGTGGGCGGCGACACGGTGCGGGCGCATTCGGCGCGCGTCGAAGAGGCAAGAAAGGTGCTCGCGGCGCGCCTCGCCGACCTGCCGGAGGAGGAACGCGAACGGCTGGCGTCGCGCCACTACGATCCCTATTGGCTGACGCTGGACGGCGCCACGCACGAACGCCACGCCCGCCTGATGGCCGCGGCCGACGCCAAGGGCCAACTTCTGGCGCTCGACGCCGTGTCCAACGATTTCCGCTCGGTGAGCGAAATCACGATCTATACGCCCGACCATCCCGGCCTGTTCGCCCAGATCACCGGCGCCATCGCGGCGGCAGGCGGCTCGATCGTGGACGCCAAGGTGTTCACCACCTCCGACGGCTTCGCGCTGGACATCTTCTCGGTGCAGGACGCCGAAGGCGGGCCGTTCGGCGACGCCGCGCGCGTCGAACGCCTGCGCAAGACCATCCTCAAGATCGTGCGCGGCGAGACTTGGCCGGACAAGCTGATCGCCAGGCGCCCCACGATGACGCGGGCCAGCGCCTTCCACGTGCCCTCGCGGGTGAGCTTCGACCACGAGGCTTCGCATACGGCGACGGTGATCGAGGTGCGCGGCGGGGACCGCATCGGCTTCCTCTACGACGTCTCCAAGGCGCTGTTCGATTCCGGCCTGTCGATTTCGTCGGCGATGATCGCCACCTACGGCGAGCGCGTGGTGGACGTGTTCTACGTGCGCGACGGCTACGGCCACAAAGTCACCCACCC
>PMKE01000097.1 GCA_003158585.1 Alphaproteobacteria bacterium | reverse complement strand
GCCAAATGCGATTCCCCTGCCCGCGAGGGGGAGGTAAGAAAGGGGAGCATGAGTAAGTTCAGATCTTTCGTTTCTCCAACGAGTCCCCCCCTCCAATCCGACGCCGCCGGCATGTCGGCGTTGTGGAAGAACTGATATCGCGGATGATTGCCGCCGCCGACACGCGCCGCGTGCTGGCACTGGCGCTCTCCGCCTGCTTGAATGCACCCGTGCCGGAAACAAAATTCGGCGCGTTCAGCACGTGAACGGATTGCGGATCGTCAGGCCGTCGAGCTTGAAACCGTTCTGCAGGTCCTCGGAATAGAACGTCGTGCACTTGGCCTTGATTGCGGCAGCCAGCAGCATCGAATCGTACACGGAGAGTTTGTACCGTTCCGCAATGTCGAGCCCAAGCTCGTGTGTCTCGATGTCGGCGACTTCGACCGTGCAAATCCGACGTACGATCCCAAGTGTATCGCGGACGCCCTTCATCGACATTCTAAACTTGCGCGTCGCGACGGATGCAAACTCGTCGAGAACCTGGATGCTGACTGTGCCGCGATCGGCAAGCAAATCCTCGGCGCGCTCGGACTTTGTCACGTCAGGCGACAATAGGTTAAGCAGGACGTTGGTATCGAAGAAATCAGTCTCGCTCATGGGCCTCGTCGCGGCTGAACTTGAATCCCTTAGGCATGGCTCCGCGATATTTGCGGAGACGGGCCAGCAAATCGCGTGGCAGCGGCGCCTTGGCGACATCAAGAGCGTGTTTGTCCGCGACTGTGATTTCGATCTCGTCACCCTCCTTTAGATCGAGAATTTCTACTATGGCCTTGGGCAAGCGGATGGCGAGGCTGTTTCCCCACTTGGCAACCTGCATGGCACACCTCAATGATACACACAGATTATTTGTATATCATATGTCTACACGACACAAGATGGTGCAGCCTTGTATGGGCAATTCGTCCGGTTTCGATTTGTGGCCCGCGTCCGCTCGCCATGACACGATGCGGCTCAGATTCGATCTTGTTCGGATGACAGCACGATGACCGACCCCTACCCGCCGCCGTCCACCACGCGCATTTATATCAACCCGCCGCCGTTCATGCGGGCGCTGGGTTGCACCGGCTGCTGGCTCGGCTGCGCCGTCGTCGCGCTGGTGGTGTTCCTGCTCGGCGGCATTTTCGGCATGCTACTATTCGGTTGGAAGACCCTGGTGGGCTACTAAGGGTTGCGTCCAGAAACGCTGCCCGGAAAGTGTCGGTCGCCCATCTGAATCGATTATGCTGTCCGCAGGTTGGCCTTGGGGGCCGTTAAGGGCAGGGGGAAGATATGGATCAGTTTCTACACTTTTTCGATGTGGCGCTGGATTTCCTGCGCACGGGCTTCGATCAGGTTAACGCTTTTCTAGGCCTGTTTATCGCGTTCTTTGCGGCACTCAAGCTTTCGAGCTGGCGGAAGCTGTGGGAGATCGCGCTGGCGGCGACGCTGATCCATATTGTCGCGCTCGTCCTCATCCCGGTGTTCGATCACTTCGCGCCGCTGCACCTGCCGCCGCTGCTCGATCTTGGTTTCTGGCGCAACACAGCCGCCGTTTACGTGGGTTATGTGATCGTCATCGCGGTGTTTTTCTTCATACGCACGAAACTGTTCCGGCCGGGGGCCGCCCAGCATTGACGGCGCTTTCTTGCGAATTTCTGCCGTAACGGAATAGCTAACAAGCCGTAAATGACGTAAACTACAGCTTCACTTGTATGGTGTGGGGGTAATCAATGGACGTCTTCACGAACTTCCCGACGTATTTAGTCGCGGACTTGCACAGCATCAACTATCTCTATGCCGGCATCGTCGCGGTGATCTTCGGCCTTCTGGCCAGGAGAGCACTCGGCATCATTCTTCTGCCGGTGCTCGCAGCAGTGGTCTACATCGCGGCACTGATCGTCGTGCCCGCGCTGCTCAACGGCGGCTCGATCGCCATGCCGGTGCTCGACAAGGTGCTCGTAGAAAAGCTTATCGCTTTCTACGTCGTCTTCCTCGTTGCCGACACGGTTGTCTTCGCGATCAAGAAGCTCATCCAAAAGATCTTCTGACCGCGCCAACCTTCGCAAGGTTGAATCTGCCGGGAAGGTAACTCCGCCTTCCCGGTACAGATTTTTGCGGTCTGCATGGATCGCGGCGCGCCTTGCGCTACGGCAATCATCGGCAGTGGAAGCCCCGCCTCTCGCAGGTCCGGCGAAAAAGCTCTAAGAGCCATTCGCCGGATCGCGCGCGATGACCGGAATGCGAAGCGTGTCTGTGCGCTTCGAGGAGGCCGGGTGACCATTCATCTCATCAAGCTCTGCGTCGGCGTGGATACGGTCCAGGAATTGGCGGACTGGCAGTCGGCGCGCCTCAAGGAAAAGAAGAAGCGCAAGCAGCCGCTGGTGTTGATGCACGTCACACGCCAGACGCCAAAACGTGCCGCGGAGATCGTGGACGGCGGCTCGCTCTACTGGGTCGTCAAGGGACAGATCGCAGTGCGCCAGTGCATCCTGGAACTCAAGCACGTCGTCAGGAACGGAGTGCCCCATTGCGGCATCGTCTACGACCCCAAGCTGATCGCCACCCAGCGCCGCTCCCACCGCCCGTTCCAAGGCTGGCGCTATCTGGAGGCTAAGGACGCGCCGCCCGACGCACGCGACCTCAAGGGCAAGAACCTTCCCGAAGCTCTGAAGATAGAACTCGCGGAACTGGGGTTGCTGTAGCGTGGGGTTCATCAACCTGCCTCAATTCACCTCTACGCATGCGCAGCTATTAGGGAACGTTAGGAAAATGAACGCACGAACGCACACTTCGTTGCTGGGTATGGCTGCTCCGGTTCTTTATGCAGCTTCGGTCGTCCTGGGCGGAGCGCTGTGGCCGGAATACTCCCATCTGAGAGACCCGATCAGTCTGCTCGCTTCCACTGGTGTGCCGAATGCACTGCTGATGAACGTTTTGTTTGCCTGTTATGACGTTCTCTTATGTCTGTTCGGTCTGGCGTGGTGGTTCGGCGAAAGGCATCGGCCGGGAAGTTTAGCGGCGATGCTGCTGGCGGTGATCGGGTTTCTCGGCATCGCTATGTTCTTCTTCCGGCAGGATGCGCCCGGTTTGAACATGACCGCGGCGGGGCTTGTCCACATCGTGTTGGCCGGCGCAATGTCGCTGCTCACAATGCTGGCGATATTCCTTCGCGGCCGGGCGGAATGGCGCGAGCTGGGGCAGCGCAAAGCCGCCGTATATTCGTTCGTTTCGCTGGCGGTGGTTTTTATTACCGGAGGCCCCGCGGCGTTCAGCATCGCTCGGCATTGGACGTTCGGAGGACTGCTCGAACGCTTAACGATCGGCGCGTTTTTGCTGTGGGTATTCGTCGAAGCGTGGCTGTCGGCCAGACGCCCGAAGCTTGCGGGATGAAGCGGAAAACTCACACCGCCATGTTATCGATCAGCCGCGTCGTACCGACGGTGGCGGCAGCGAGCACGCGTGCGGGCCGGTCGAGCGAGGCAAGCGGCGACAGGTCCTCGGCATTGCGCACGGCAAGATAATCGACCGACGAGAACCCGGCCTGCAGCAGCGCACGCTTGCCGGTCTCTTCCACAGCGGTAATGGTCTTGCCGTCGCGCAGTTCGGCGATCAGCCCTTTCAGGACGACGTTCATCTGCCCGGCGATCCTGCGCTCGTCGTGGGAGAGATAGGCGTTGCGGGAAGACATCGCCAGGCCGTCCGGTTCGCGAATGATCGGCGCGCCCACGATCTCGATGTTGAGGCCGAGGTCGGCAACCATCCTGCGGATCACTAGAAGCTGCTGGTAGTCCTTCTCGCCGAAAGTGGCGACGTCCGGCATCGCAGCCAGCAGCAACTTCAGCACGACGATCGCCACGCCCGAAAAGAAGTGGGGACGGATATCCGTCTCCAAGCCCCGGCTGGGGCCGCCCACTTCGACGCAGGTGGAAAAGCCGGGGGGGTACATCTCGCCCACCGAGGGCGCGAAAATGAGGTCGGTCTCGCCGTCGAGGCCGAGCTTCTCGGCATCGGCCATGAGCGCCCTGGGATAGCGCTCGAAATCTTCGTGCGGCGCGAACTGGGCCGGGTTTACGAAAATGCTCACGATGACCACGTCGGCGCGATTTTGCGTTTCCGTCACCAGGGAAAGATGCCCGGCGTGCAATGCGCCCATCGTGGGCACGAGCCCGACGCGCGCGTCATCCTGGCGGTAGGCGGCGATCCGGTGGTGAAGTTCCGCGACAGTCGTCACGATCTGAGGTGCTGGGTTCATGGCATCACATTAGCGCGGGCAGGCAACTCTCCGCTAGAATGTACGTGCCACCCTGCGAAACAAACCCATGCCAGACAAATTGCGCCAAGCCATCGCCGACGCCTACTTCGCCGACGAAAACGCCGTTTCCGCCGAACGGATCGTCAAGGCGAAGCTAGCTCCCTCCGAAAACGCGGCCATCCAGGCGATAGCTCGCAAACTTGCGGGGCACCTGCGCGAAGAAGGCGCAAAGGGAGGCGGCGTTGACGCCTTCACCCAGGAATACGCTTTGTCCACAGAAGAAGGCGTGGCGCTGATGTGCCTCGCCGAGGCGCTGCTGCGGGTGCCGGACGCCGAGACCGCCGACCGGCTGATTCGCGACAAGATCGCCCCGGCCGACTGGGACAGCCACGCCGGCAAATCGGATTCCTTGTTCGTCAACGCCTCCACCTGGGCGCTGATGTTGACGGGCCGCGTCGTGCGCATGGGCCTGACCTCGGGCTGGGACTTCGAAGCCATCATGAAGAAACTGGTGTCGCGCTCCGGCGAGCCGGTGATCCGCCAGGCCATCACCACCGCGATGCGCATGCTGGGCGGACAATTCGTTCTAGGCCGCACCATGAACGAGGGCCTACGCAACTCCCGGCGCTGGCGCGAGCAGGGCTACCGCTATTCCTTCGATATGCTGGGCGAGGCCGCCTACACCGCGAAGGACGCCGAGCGCCATCTTGCCGCCTATCGCACGGCCATCGGCGAGATCGCTGCCGCCTATCCCGAGAAAGCCGCGATTTACGACCGGCCGAGCATTTCCGTGAAGCTGTCGGCGGTGCATCCGCGCTACGAATGGGTGAAGCGCGCGCGCGTCTTTTCCGAGTTGCTGCCCGCAATGACCGACCTGGCGCGCCGCGCCCGCGAGGCCAATATCGCGATCACTATAGATTCCGAGGAAGCCGACCGCCTGGAGCTGATGCTCGATCTGTTTGAGGCGCTGCTTGCCAAGGAAGAGTTGAAAGGCTGGAGCGGGCTCGGCCTCGCCGTCCAGGCTTATCAGAAGCGCGGCCTGCCGGAACTCGAGTGGCTTATCGATCTGGCGCGGCGCCGGGGCATCCGCATTCCCGTGCGGCTGGTGAAGGGCGCCTATTGGGACACCGAGGTCAAGCGGGGGCAGGAACTCGGCCTTGCCGATTATCCCGTGTTCACGCGCAAGGCGGCGAGCGACACATCCTATATCGCTTGCGCGCGCGCCATGTTCGGAGCGCGCGACGCGATCTACGGCCAATTCGCCACCCACAACGCGCACACGCTGTCGGCGGTGGAAGTCCTCTCCGGCGGCAACCACGAATTCGAGTTTCAGCGCCTGCACGGCATGGGCGAAAGCCTCTATGAGTTTTATCACGAGCTGAAGCCCAAGGCCGCCGCCACGCGCATCTATGCGCCGGTCGGCAGCCACGAGGACCTTCTGGCCTATCTCGTACGGCGGCTTTTGGAGAACGGCGCCAACTCCTCCTTCGTCAACCGCATGGCCGACGACGAAGCGCCGCTCGATGTACTGATCGCCGATCCCGTGGAGCAGCTTGCCAAGGAAAATCCGCTGCGCAATCCGCGTATCCCGCAGCCGCGAGGCCTGCTGCCGGACCGCAAGAACTCGTCCGGTTTTTTATGGAGCGATCCCGGCGCGAGCGAACCTATGCTCGCCGCCATGCGCGAGGCGTTGATCGAACCGGCATCCGCTGCGCCCGTCGTCGGCGGCAAGCGGCGCGAACGCAAAGCCGAGGCCGTCTACGATCCCGCGGATCGCATGCGGTTGATCGGCCACGTCGCGCAGGCGACGGCGGAGGATGCTCAGGAAGCGCTAGGCCTGGCCCATCGTGCGCAAGGGGCGTGGGAAGCGCTGGGCGGCGAGGGGCGCGCCGCGATCCTCGAACGTGCCGCAGACCTCTTCGAAGCCGACCGTACGCGCCTGATGGCGCTGACGGTGCGCGAAGGCGGCAAGACGCTGCCCACGGCGCTCGGCGAAGTGCGCGAGGCCGTCGATTTCCTGCGCTATTACGCGGCCCAGGCGCGGCTGCACTTCTCGAAGCCGATCCTCATGCCCGGACCGACGGGTGAATCCAACGAGTTGTCTCTGCACGGCAAGGGCGTCTTCGCCTGCATCAGTCCGTGGAACTTCCCGCTCGCCATCTTCACGGGGCAGGTTGCGGGTGCGCTCGCCGCAGGCAATGCGGTGCTCGCCAAACCTGCCGCGCCGACGCCGCTGATCGCCGCCGCGGGCGTTGAGCTGCTGCACAAAGCGGGTGTGCCTGGCGATGTGCTGCATCTGTTGCCCGGCAGCGGCGCGAAGCTCGGCGCCGTTCTTTTCCCCGACGCACGCCTCGCGGGCATCGTGCTGACGGGTTCGACGGAGGCCGCCGCCGTCATCAATCGCGCACTCGCTGCCCGCGACGGGCCGATCGCCACGGTGATCGCCGAAACCGGCGGCCAGAACGCCATGATCGTCGACTCCACGGCGCTACCCGAGCAGGTGGCGCGCGATGCCGTGACCAGCGCTTTCGACAGCGCCGGCCAGCGCTGTTCGGCACTGCGCGTGCTGTTCCTTCAGGACGACGTTGCCGACAAGATGCTGGAGATGGTGCTGGGTGCCGCCGACGAACTGCGCCTCGGCGATCCGCTTGACCCCGCGACCGACGTGGGCCCGGTTATCAACGAAGCAGCGCGCAAGACGCTGGAGCAGCACGCCGCACAGATGACTCGCGAGGCCAAGCTGCTGCGCAGGCTGCCGCTCGGGCCGGAGCACCAGGCGGGCGTGTTCTTCCCGCCGCACATCTTCGAGATCGACGCCATTTCGCAGCTCGAACGCGAGGTGTTCGGGCCGGTGATGCACGTCGTGCGCTATTCGGCCGACAAGCTCGACAAGGTCTGCGAGGCGATCAACGCCACGGGCTATGGCCTGACGCTCGGCATCCACACGCGCATCGAGACCACGGCGGCGTACATCCGCGAGCGCGTGCATGTCGGCAACGTCTACGTCAACCGCAACCAGATCGGTGCGGTGGTCGGCGTGCAGCCGTTCGGAGGCGAAGGCCTCTCCGGCACCGGGCCGAAGGCGGGCGGGCCGCATTATCTGCTGCGCATGGCGCTGGAGCGCACCTTCACCGTCAACACCACCGCCTCGGGCGGCAACGCGGCGCTGCTGAGTTCGGAATAGCGAAGAGAGGTCACGTCCCGCGTTTGCGCAGAGTTTGTGCCATCTCGGCAAAGCCGAGACCGCCGGGTGCCTCCGTGATGAAGGCCGGCATGTGCTTCAGGCGGAAGATGTAGTCCTCGATATTCTTCACCGCGACCGTCAGGGTGAGTTCGCGGAACATGGGCTCGTCGTTCGGGGAATCGCCGATGTAGAGCACGCGCTCCCGCAGTGCGTTCTCCGGAATGCCGAGTTCGTCCGCGAGATAGAGCTTCGACATGCTCAGCTTGTCGAAAGCGCCGATCCAGGCGTTGATGTGGATGGAGCTCAGCTTGACCGTGGCGCCGAAAGCCGCGAGTTCCGCCATGATCTCGCTCACCTCGTCGTCGGAGAGGGGAGCCACGTCCTCGCGTACGTCGATGGCGATGTCGCTGATCCGGAAGTCCTGGTCGGCGGCGAGGCGGATCGCGGGATGCGATTTCTGTACCGCCTCGAACCACTCCGTCAGTTTGGCGCGGTCGCGCCGCCGCTCGTCGTCGGAGCGCAGGAAGCGACGGATCATCTTGCGCACCCCCTGGTCGTAGCGGAAGTAGAAGGCGCCGTTTTCGCCCACCACGCCGTCAACGGGCCACTGCCTGGCGATCAGGTCGCACCAGCCCGCCGGTCTGCCGGTGATGACGACGGTCTTGATGCCGCTGTCGCTGAGTGCTTCCAGCGCCGCATAGGCGACGGCGGGCAGCTTGCCGTTCAACGTCAGCGTGTCGTCGAGGTCGCTGAGGATCGCCTCGACGTTCGAGAAGATGCGGACGTCGCACTCGCTGAGTTTTCTCATTCCGGCCGGTCCGGGGCTGCGCCCCAGCGATGGCACAAAGCCCCGCTTTTCGCAATGCCCGCGGTCTCAGACGTGCAGAACTTCCTCCGCTTCCTCGTCATTGAGCTGGTGTTCTGCGACGAGCGCATCCAAAGGGATGCTGCGCAGCCGCGAGAACAGCACGATCACCGCCGGAGATACGGTCGATACTACAATCGACAACCAGGGATTCACCAGGCTGAGGAACATCGTGATGGCGCAGACCTGGAGCACGATGGCGAAGGACCCGAACTTGATTACGATATCGACCAGCTCGAAGCGCTTGCGGGACGTGACCAGGGGGCTCAGCGTGTTGGTGTGGAACATATCCACCAGCGCCAGCAAGATCGCCGATACCGCCAGCAGCAGCAGCGAAACGAAGATGATCACGAAGTCGACCTGCGTGTACTTGCTGCTCTGTCCGATAGTGAACAGCAAGGAGACGATCACCAACAGCGTGCTGAAGGAAATGCCCGCGTAAACGTCCCAGTTGTATTCCGCGTGGTATTTTAGAATGTCGTCGCGGGTGAAGTGTTTGCGCTCCAGGAGCAGTTCTTCCACCCAGCGGTAGCGCATGATTCGCAGCTTATGCTTGCGGTTTCCGGTGATGATCGAGTAGCAGATCACGACGAATGCGCTGACGACGGATGCCAGGAATCCTGCGGCCTTGGGCGGCGCTCCCGTGACCAGTACGCCGTACAGCCACGCCACGATGCCGTCGAGATTGGGATAGATCAGCAGAAAAATCGCGCCCGCGGCGGCGAAGACGATCAAGTATGTGACGCAAAACGCGATCAGCGAGCCCGTAGCCCGCACGGTTTTCCGCAGCTTTCCCGGCTTCTTGCTCATGACACCCCCCGTAACGATCGAGAATACCAGAGGCGGGGTGCTCCGGCCAATCAGGCGGTGGGACGCAGGCGGGGCGGACATAGACAAGCACTAAGAGGCATACTATGCCTCGCTTGCATGGAAGGCGCGAGAAACCTCAAATTGAACGTCACGATGAAGGCTCATGGCGGCCATCGGCTGTTCACCCTCGCGAACGCGATTTCGGCCTCCCGGATCGTCGGCGGGCCCGTTTGCGCCTTCCTGCTCGTATCACGCTACCCTGAGGCGATCGCTGCCGCCCTGGCGGTGATGCTGCTAGCCGAGGCGTCGGACCTGCTCGACGGCTATGTGGCCCGCCTCACCGGACAGGTGACGGCGCCCGGCAAAATTCTCGATCCGATGGCCGATGCCCTCTACCGCGGGCTGGTGTTCCTCGCCTTCGCCTACAACGGCTGGATTCCGCTGTGGATGATGGTGCCGATCTTCGTGCGCGACTTGATCGTCGCCAATCTGCGCGAATACGCCGAGCGTCAGGGCAAGACCCAAGGCGCACGGCTGAGCGGCAAGATCAAAGCCATCGTGCAGGGCGTGGCCCAACTCGCTATCGTGGGGCTGGCGGTGCTCTTCGGCGTCAACGGCACGACGCTGCTGCTCTTCGCACTCTTGATGCTCGCGGCCGTCGGCATCACGGTGTATTCGCTGGTCGATTACATCGTCTCGATCCTGCGCAAATCGGCGTGACCCGGATGAGCGTCTTCGCGAAATTCTCCTCCTACGGCTACATTCACCACCGCGCTTTGAACGATTTTGCCGCCCTCGGCGAGGCCCGCGCGCTGGTGCAGGGCAATCCCGGCCGCGTCCACATCTACGAAGGCGATATCTGCTGGGATTTCACCGGCGGGAGTGAAGACCTCTATTTCCGCCACCCCAGCCTTGTGTTCGACACCTTGAGCGGGGAGGCGATCGACCAAGGCAAACGCGCGCACACGCTGGTGACGCTCGAAGACCTCGAAACCCTCAAGAACGACGATGCGTTTGTCGTGGTGGAGCTGAAGGTCGGTAAGGGTAGCACGGCGAAGGCGCTGGAGAAGGTGCTGGCTTTCCTGAACCGGCATTTCCCGGGCCGTTTCTGGATCGACGGCTTTTCGCTGAAGCTGCTGCGTCTGGTCAAGGACATCGCCCCGGAAACCACCGTGACGCTGCATACCGAATGCGTCATGGGCGAGCACGTCGTCGCCGTCGCGCCGCAATGGCCGCTGATGAAGATTGTCAGCCTGTCGGACCTCACCTTCGTCGACGGGGTTGCGATCCGCTGGCGCGTCGGCGCGAACTTCATGCGGCAGGGTGCGGATGCGGTGCGCGCAGCGGGCAAGACGCTGCTGATCTCGCGCATCCACGACCTCGATCAGTTCCGGCATTCGCTAGAATGGCGGGCTTCGGCGGGCTATATCCATTATGACTTCCGGGTTCTGCTCGCGACGGACGACGAATTCCGGCGCGCAGCGAAAATCGAAGCAGTCCGGTAGGGGCGAGGGACGGAGCCGTGCGGGAATTCTACACCTTTCCGAACCTTCTCAGCCTGACCCGCGTCGGGCTGGGCGCCATGGCCGCGCTGTGGATCGTCAGCGGCTCGCGCGCCTATCTGATCGGCGCCGCGGTGCTTGTTGCGCTCGGCGAATTGACCGACTTCCTCGACGGCTATCTGGCGCGGCGTTCGGGCAGTACAAGCGAATTCGGCAAGAGCCTGGACGCGACCTGCGACGCCATTTTCCATCTGTCGATTTTCCTGGCGCTGCTGGTCGTGGGTTGGATGCCGTGGTGGGCGGCAGTTGCGATCTATGCCGCCGAGATTACCCTGCCGTATCTGCGTTCCTTCTCCAAACAGCTCGGGGCGGTGGCGACGTCGCAGGCCCTGGACGCCGCCAGATCGGCCGCGCACGGCCTGACCCAGATCGCCGTCGTCTTGATCGTGTTCTTCCGGGGGAGCCTGTTCAGCGTTTCCGGGATCGAGGTCGTCCCGGTCGTTTTCACGCTCGATGTTCTGGTGACCCTCGCGGCGCTGGCCGCAAACATAGGGCCGCTCGTCAAGGCCTACAGGACACAAGACAGAATGTGATGACAGGCCCTACCGCGTGGCGATAGCCGCGAAGCAGGTCTGGCCGCGCTCCGTCAGGCGGGCGCAGATTTGGCGCGCCTCGCGTTCGAGGAACGGGCCGAAACGGGCGCGATACAGCAACTGCCCGTCGAGCGACTGGAAGGGCACCACGATCCGCTGCGCCTGCCCGAGCACGTCCATCGACTTTTCGGCGTAGGCGGCAAGCTGCGTGCGGGCCAGGTCGAAATTCGTGAAGGCGCCGATCTGGATTGTCCAGTCGTGCAGTCCGAGGGCCGGCGTGGTTCCGGCGGCGTCGTTCTCGCCGAGGATCACGGGGCGCAGGGCCGGAGCGGAGCGGACCGGAGCGGCCGCCGGTTTCTTAGGCTGATACGCTGCGACCACGACGGGCGGCTTCGGCTGCGGGGTCGCGGCCGGAGGATTTGGATTGAATGATGCGACGGCGACGGGACGTTTCACCGGCCGTGCCTGCACGACCGGCGTCTCGTCGACATCGTCGTCGTCGGCGCGGGATTCGGCGGTGTCTTCGTCGTCGCCTTCGCCGACCGGACCGGTCGGCAGCGCAAAGACGGTTCCCGAGAATGCGAGGTTCGGCGAAGGTGTCGTGTTCATAGCCACCGACTGCCAGGGCACCTGCGCGCGCGCCACCAGCATCGGATTGCGCCCGATGGACGCGAAGGTGCTGTCGAGCAGCCGCACCATCTCCCTGTCGCGGCGGCGTGCCGTGCGCCCGCCCATGACGACGGCGATGACATGTGTGTTGTCGCGTACCACGGACGTGACGAGATTGAAGCCCGATGCGCCGGTATAACCCGTCTTGATGCCGTCGGCGCCGCGGTAGCGGCCGATCAGGTTGTCGTGCGTCATGTATTCCGTGCCGCGGTACCAGAGGGACGGCGTGGCGAAGTAGTGGAAGTACTGCGGGAAGTCGTAAGCCAGATGGCGCGCCAGGATCGCCAGATCGCTAGCCGTCGTGATCTGCAAGGCGTCCGGCAGGCCGGAGGCGTTGTGATAGAAGGTGTTGCGCATGCCGAGCGCGCGCGCCTTGGCGGTCATCATCTCGGCGAAGTGGGACTCGGTCCCGCCCAGGCCCTCTGCGATCGCCACCGCCACGTCGTTGGCCGAACGCACCACGACGGCTTTGATGGCTGTCTTGACGCCGATCGTGTCGCCCGCGCTGAGATGCAGATTGGTTGGTCTCTGCGCCGCGGCATGTGCCGAAATGGGCAGCGCGTTGGCGAGAGTGAGTTGTCCCTTTTTGAGCGCGTCGAACAGGAGATACAGCGTCATCATCTTGGTCAGGGACGCCGGATGACGGATGGAGCTCTCATTGCGCGCGTAGAGGACCTTGCCGGTTTCGCCGTCCACAATCAGGGCTGCGTCCTTGACCGGATCGGTGGCGGAGGCGGGCATACGGGCATAATGGCGGTGACGACGTGCCGCATCGGCCGGAGAGGAAACGACGCCGGCCAAAGCAACCGTCAGCGCAAGGGCAGCCAAAAAGCCCGCGCCAAAGCCGCTTAGGCCACGCGAATTGTTAAACATACACAGCCCCAAAACCTCGGGTCTCAGGCGTCCCTCTGCAACAATAGGACCAAATCGTGCGCCGTAACGCAAGTCAACTCAGGGATTACACGTTACCTTTCGGGCTCTTAAGCTTGGTTTACCGCGCGGCATATAAGACGTTCTGTCGGCGACGCAATCTTTTCTTTGCATTTCCGGTACTGCTGCGCAAAGGGGGTTCCGGACCCGAATAGCGCAGCCGGACGAGCGAGCACCGCAGCGGAGCGGTCCTGACGGGCGATGACCGTCTTTTCAGTGACGGCTAGTCACTTCTCGAATTATGTCCGTCGCGCTCGAAACGAAGACGATGCCGCCCGTGAAATTCGCCGCTACGGCAGAGGAAGCCGCCGCTAAGCCCGGCCAAGGGGCGTTCATCCGCATATATAAACTCTACGTATAGTCACTTGTTGCGGAATTTTGCCTTGAACCCATTATAATCGACCGGCATGAGCGGCGAGCGCGACAATCGCAGGAACAACGGCACGGGACCCGGCACGGGTGTCGTCGCAAAAACGCGCCCCAAGACCAAAAAGCCCTCTCTCTACAAGGTGCTGCTGCTCAACGACGATTACACGCCTATGGAGTTCGTGGTTCACATCCTGGAGCGCATCTTCAACAAGAATCGCGAGGAATCGGTGCAGATCATGCTGCACGTCCACCGTCACGGCGTCGGCGTTTGCGGCGTCTTCACCTTCGAGGTGGCGGAAACAAAAGTGGCGCAGGTCATTGAATTCGCCCGCCGCCATGAGCATCCTTTACAGTGCACGATGGAAAAGGAGTGACATGCCCTCGCTTTCGCGCAGTCTCGAACAGGCATTGCATCGCGCGATCAAGCTCGCCAGCGACCGGCATCACGAATATGCCACGCTGGAACACCTGCTGTTGGCCCTGACCGACGATCCCGATGCCGCGCAGGTGATGAAGGCGTGCAACGTCGACATTGAGTCGCTGCGCCGGATGCTCTTCAAATACGTGGACGAGGAGCTGCTGACCCTGGTGATCGAGGACGGCGAGGACGCCAAGCCGACCACCGGCTTCCAGCGCGTGGTGCAGCGCGCTGTGCTGCACGTGCAGAATTCCGGCCGCGAGGAGGTCACCGGCGCCAATGTGCTGGTGGCGCTGTTCACCGAGCGCGAGAGCCATGCCGTGTTCTTCCTCCAGGAACAGAACATGACGCGGCTGGACGCCGTCAGCTTCATCAGCCACGGCATCGCCAAACGCCCCGGCATGACCCAGCAGAAATCCGCTCGCGGCGCCGAGGAAGACGAAGAGGGCGAGAAGTCCTCCAAGCAGGGCGGCGGGGCGCTCGAAAGCTACTGCGTCAACCTCAACGAAAAGGCGAGGCAGGGCCGCATCGATCCCTTGATCGGCCGCGATGCCGAGGTGGAGCGCACCATCCAGATCCTCTGCCGCCGCCAGAAGAACAATCCGCTGTTCGTAGGCGATTCCGGCGTCGGCAAAACCGCCATCGCCGAAGGCCTGGCGCGCAAGATCGTCAAGGGCGAGGTGCCCGAGGTGCTGCGCGACTGCACCATCTACGCGCTCGATATGGGCGCCTTGATCGCGGGTACGCGTTATCGCGGCGATTTCGAAGAACGGCTGAAGACGGTCGTCAAGGAGCTGGAGAGCCTGAAGGGCGCCATCCTGTTCATCGACGAAATCCACACAGTGATCGGCGCGGGCGCCACCTCGGGCGGGGCGATGGACGCCTCCAACCTGCTCAAGCCGGCGCTTCAGGCGGGCATCCTGCGTTGCATCGGCTCGACCACCTACAAGGAATACCGNNCTGGTGCGCCGCTTCCAGAAGATCGACGTGGCGGAACCGTCAATTCCCGATACGATCAAGATTCTCAAGGGCTTAAAGCCGTATTTTGAGGAATACCATAAGGTCCGCTACACCGCCGATGCGGTGAAGGCGGCGGTGGAACTGGCCGCCAAATACATCAACGACCGCAAGCTGCCCGACAAGGCCATCGACGTGATCGACGAGGTGGGCGCCTCGCAGATGTTGCTGCCGGAATCCAAGCGCAAGAAGATCATCGGCGTGAAGGAGGTGGAAGAGGTCGTCGCCAAGATGGCGCGCATTCCGCCCAAGTCCGTCTCCAAGTCCGACGCCGAGGCACTCAGGAGCCTGGAAGACGATCTGAAGCGCGTGGTGTTCGGCCAGGATAAGGCGATCCATGCGCTCGCTTCGGCGATCAAGCTGGCGCGCGCCGGGCTGCGCCAGCCCGAGAAGCCCATCGGCTGCTATCTGTTCACCGGCCCTACCGGCGTCGGCAAGACCGAAGTCGCCAAGCAGCTCGCCTCGATCATGGGCGTGGAACTGCTGCGCTTCGACATGAGCGAATACATGGAGCGCCACACCGTCAGCCGCCTGATCGGCGCGCCGCCGGGCTATGTCGGCTTCGACCAGGGCGGGTTGCTTACCGACGGCATCGACCAGCATCCCCATTCCGTGCTGCTGCTCGACGAGATCGAGAAAGCGCACATGGACCTGTTCAACATCCTGTTGCAGGTGATGGACCACGGCAAGCTCACTGACCACAACGGCAAGAAGATCGATTTCCGCAACGTGGTGCTCATCATGACCACCAATGCGGGCGCCTCCGACGCCGCGAAGGAATCCATCGGCTTCGGCCGCGGCAAGCGCGAGGGCGAGGACGAAGCGGCGATCAAGAACCTGTTCACGCCGGAATTCCGCAACCGCCTGGACGCCACCATCGGTTTCGCGTCACTGTCGCGCGAGGTGATCGACAAGGTGGTGGAGAAATTCGTCCTCGAACTGGAAGCCCAGTTGATAGACCGCGACGTGACGTTCGACCTGACGCCCGAAGCCACGCGCTGGCTGGGCCAGAAGGGCTACGACGACAGCTTCGGCGCGCGCCCGCTCGCCCGCGTCATCCAGGACCACATCAAGAAGCCCCTGGCCGACGAAATCCTGTTCGGCAAGCTGCAGAACGGCGGCACCGTGCGGGTGTTATTGGATCGCCAGACCGACAAGCTCGTCTTCGAATTCATCACCGAACCCGCCAAGCCCAAACAACTCCCCCCGCCCGACGGCTCCAAGAGCGAAGAGAACGTTTAATCGTTACCTCCCCCTTGCGGGGAGGTCGATCCGGCGTAGCCGGATCGGGTGGGGGGCGACAGACCACAAAGCTAGCGCGAGAGACTAAGGGGGTGGCCACTCGAAGTGCTTCTTCACTTTTGACTCAAAAGTGAAACCAGTACTTACAAGTTTCTGCTTTGGCGACAACCTAAGGGAACTCCATAACGCAGGGGTCATTGTTGTCCAACGAGGCTCTTCGAACGGGTGATCTGGCGGATGTCTCGCAAACGTCACTAAGTTCCATTCGACGAAACTATCATCGTCATAATGTTCAAGCCAGATGAGTTTCTCGGCGGGAATTTCAAACCGCTCACAGACCTGAAAGCAGATCTCCTCAACGCAATTTGTAATCGAATTACCAGGATTTCCGGCAGTTTGGATGCAAATAATTGCCACTCGACCATCTGGCAAATCAACTCGCTCGACGAGGCAAATGCCGTCTGATCCGTTACCCGCTTTGAACGCGAAGTACTCCGGCTGGTTCGCCTCGCACCAAAGTGGATACCTCCAGGGCCTTATTAGAAATCCTAGTTTCTTCCGATGGCGTCTTCGCACTTTTTGGTATTGTGAGGTATCTGGAAGTGCATCAACTTGGTCTTGTTGCGAGCGCCGTGCTCGTTTCAAAGCGGTCGCGCCAAGTTTCGGATATTTCGCATATAGAAGGTCGCGATAGCGTCGAACCTCACCCTCCATGAGACCTTTTGATTGACGCGGCCGGCTATCGTATTGGTCATGGTGCTGGAGACAGAGGAATACGAGATTTTCATAACGGGCATCACTGCGATCACGGTTCAAGTGTGCGATTTGACCGTGTCTTACTTCGTCCAAATTATCCAGATATACGCACAGACAGCATCGACGGCGACTTGCCATTGCTACTGCTTCTTCGAGTGCTCTCGTCAGACGTTGTCGCTTCGCGCGCATGTCTTCCTAAGTATATTTGATTCGCAAACAACGCATGCCTGGGAGTGATTTGTCCTTGACTGGTGAAGTAACGACTGTAGGAAAGCTATGCCTTGAACTTGTTAGGCATGTTCGTAAAGCTGATGCGCTCGTAATCGTTCGGATTATCCACCACGACGCAGCCTTTGCTGCCGAGCGCGCGGTCGTTCCACAATGTCGCACCCTCTTGACGAGTAGAAAATCGCCCCTACATGCGAGATACGTGCGAAGCCTGCGCGGACAGGCGCAGATTCGCGTTATGGTAGTGGTACGGCACAGGAGAATGCCGGTGCGAAGGAAGGCGAATTTTAAGGCATGGCAGGGAGTTAGACCGAAAAATGCAGAGTTGAATTCGAGTTTTACTTTATTCAGGTGATTGCCTTATCCCCCCGGATCGCTGCGGCTTGTTCCCAGTGCTGCGGAAGGAATTCCGGGCGACGCGCGGACTTATCCTGTCGCCTCGAACGCCTCGTCGAACTTCACTTCGCCTTTCGGCATCTCGCCCGCAAACCGGATCGCCATGAAGACTTCCAGCGGCACGCCGGTCTCGAACATCGCATCCGTGTTCGTGAAACCGAAGCGCGGGTAATAGTTCGGATCGCCCACCACCACGCAGCCTTTGCTGCCGAGTGCGCGCAGGCGTTCCAGCCCGGCCCGCATCAACGCGCTGCCGATGCCTTGCTTGTGCCGCGCAGGCAGAACCGACACCGGCCCGCAGCCGTGCCAGCCCACATCCTGTCCGCCCACCATCACCTTGGAGAACGCTGCCTGTCCCACGATCTCGCCGCCGTCTTGGGCCACCAGCGCCACGCTCGCGGCGCCTGTCGTCCACAGCGCATCCATGACGAACTGCTCGCGCCCGCAGGCGACCGGCAACGTCTTGAAGGCGGCGCTCACCAACTCGCGCACCACCGCGAAATCGCATGTCTTCTGGTCGCGGATGATAATTCCGGCAGACATTTGTTTCCCCATTTACAGCGCCGCTCGGATTTTCGCCGCGATGGGTTCGAGCACATCGCGCCCCACCATCTCGCGGGCGTGGAACTTCAGGTCGATGCCGCCTGTGCGCGGGATGATGTGGAAGTGGATGTGATTGACGCTCTGTCCCGCCGCCGCACCATTCAACTGCACCAGCATCAGGCCGGGGCAGGCCAGCGCATTCCTCACCGCCTTGGCCACCTTTTGCGTCGTCGCCATCATCGCCGCGAGGCCCTCGGGCGAAAGGTCGAAGATGTTCTCGGCGTCTTCCTTGGGCACCACCAGCACATGGCCGTCGGCCTGGGGCATCACGTCCATGAAGGCGAGGGTCTTCTCGTCCTCATAGATTTTCACGCACGGAATCTCGCCGCGGATGATCTTCGCGAAAATGTTGGAGCGGTCGTATGGCATGGGAACTCGCTTAGAGGATGTCGAATCCATATTACCTCCCCCTTGTGGGGCCTGTTGCGTTATTCGAGGG
>PMKE01000134.1 GCA_003158585.1 Alphaproteobacteria bacterium | reverse complement strand
TTCGGGCGTCGTCGCGAAGATTATTAAGTGACGCGCCGAAAGGCGCGTCATCCCCGGCGAGCGATGCGAAGCATCGCGAGGGAAGGGGATCCAGGTCGAGAAAGGTTATTGAGGAGCTAGAATATGCAAGGTCAGGACTTCCGTATCCGGCTAAGGGCCTTCGATCACCGCATCCTCGACAATTCGACGCGGGAAATCGTCAACACGGCCAAGCGCACGGGCGCGCAAGTGCGCGGTCCCATTCCGCTGCCCACCGGCATCGAGCGCTTCACCGTGAATCGTTCCCCGCACATCGACAAGAAGAGCCGCGAACAGTTCGAAATCCGGACTCACAAACGGCTCGTCGACATCATCGACTCGACGCCACAGACGGTGGACGCGCTTAGCAAGCTCGATCTCGCCGCCGGTGTGCATGTCGAGATCGTAGCTCTTTAAGGAGTAAGCGCGATGCGCACAGGCGTCATCACGCAGAAGGTCGGCATGACCCGCCTCTTCCTGGAGGACGGCCGTCATGTCCCCGTCACGGTCCTGAAGCTGGACGGCTGTCAGGTCGTGGCGACGCGCAACGAGGAGAAGGACGGCTACACCGCCGTTCAGCTCGGCTCGGGCTTTACCAAGGCGAAGAGACTGACCAAGGCCGATCGCGGCCGCTTCGCCAAGGCAGAGGTCGAGCCCAAGCGCAAGCTGGCCGAGTTCCGTGTGGACGCGGCCAACCTTCTGGAAATCGGCGATTTTATCCAGGCGGATCACTTCGTCGCCGGGCAGAAAGTGGACGTAACCGGCATCACCATCGGCCGAGGTTTCACCGGCGCCATGAAGCGCTGGAACTTCCGCGGCCTGGAGGCCACGCACGGCGTGTCGATCTCGCACCGCTCCCTGGGCGGCACGGGCGGCCGACAGGACCCGGGCAAGACCTTCAAGAACAAGAAGATGCACGGCCATTACGGCGTCGATCGCATCACCACGCAGAACGTGGAAGTGGCGAAGGTCGATGTCGAGCGCGGACTCATCATGGTCCGCGGCGCCGTGCCGGGATCGAAGGGCGGCTGGGTGATGGTGCGCGACGCCGTCAAGTGCGTCCTGCCCAACGAGGCGCCCAAACCCGCTTCGGTGAAGAAGGCCGAAAAGGCTGCACCTGCCGGAAAGGCGGAGGGCTGACCATGAAAACCAAGGTCCTCAACCTCGACAACAAATCGAGCGGCGAGATCGATCTGATCGACGCGATCTACGGCCTGGAGCCGCGCGCCGACCTGATCCAGCGCGTTGTCGTCTGGCAGCTCGCCAAGCGCCGCGCCGGCACGCACAAGGTGCTGACCCGCGGCGAGATCAACCGCACCAAGATGAAGGTGTACAAGCAGAAGGGTACCGGCCAGGCCCGCCACGGCGCGCGTTCCGCGCCTCTGTTCGTCGGCGGCGCCAAGGCGATGGGCCCGGTGCAGCACAGTCACGAGTTCGCCCTGCCGAAGAAGGTCCGCGCTCTCGGCCTCAAGCACGCGCTGTCCTCCAAGGCGAAGGGCGGCAACATCGTCGTGCTCGACGAGGCGAAGTCGGCGGCCGTCAAGACCGGCGATCTGGCGAAGCGGCTCGGCAAGCTCGGCGCGGTCAACGCGCTGGTCGTCGACGGCACCTTCGACAAGAACTTCGAGCTTTCGGCGCGCAATCTCGCCGGGGTGTCGCTGGTGGCCGCGGCCGGCCTCAACGTCTACGACATCATGAAGCGCGACAAGCTCGTGCTGACCGCCGCCGCGGTGAAAGCGATCGAGGAGCGTCTGGCATGAACACGCATCACGACGTCATTCTATCGCCGGTGATCACCGAAAAGGCGACCAAGCTCACCGATCACAATCAGATCGTGTTCCGGGTGCCGCTCGAAGCCACCAAGCCCGCCATTGCCAAGGCCGTCGAAGAACTCTTCAAGGTCAAGGTGAAGGCGGTCAACACGGTGCGCATCAAGGGCAAGAACAAGGCGTTTCGCGGCACGCGGTTCAAGCGCAGCGATTACAAGAAAGCGGTCGTGACCCTCGAAGAGGGCCACCAGATCGACATCACGACGGGGCTCTGAGATGGCGCTCAAGACTTATCGGCCCACGACACCCGGTCAGCGCCAGTTGGTGCTGATCGACCGCTCGGGCCTGCACAAGGGCGATCCGATCAAGGCGCTCACCGAAGGCCAGACCAAGAAGGGCGGGCGCAACAACGCCGGCCGCATCGTGGTGCGCTGGCAGGGCGGCGGCCACAAGCAGCGTTACCGCATTATCGACTTCAAGCGGAAGAAGTTCGACATGCCGGCGCAGGTGGAGCGGCTGGAATACGACCCAAACCGCACCTCGTTCATCGCTCTGCTGAAATACAAGGACGGCGAGCTCAGCTACATCATCGCGCCGCAACGTCTGGCCACGGGCGACACCGTGATTTCCGGCGACAAGGTGGACGTGAAGCCGGGCAACGCCATGAAGCTCTCGGCGCTGCCCATCGGCACCATCATCCACAACATCGAGATGAAGCCGGGCAAGGGCGGTCAGATAGCGCGCGCCGCGGGCACCTATGCCCAGTATCTCGGCCGCGACGCGGGCTACGCGATCCTGCGCCTCAACTCGGGCGAAGTGCGCCGCGTGCGCCTCGAATGCATGGCGACGGTCGGCGCGGTGTCCAATCCCGATCACATGAACGAGGTCATCAGCAAGGCCGGCCGCAACGTCTGGAAGGGCAAGCGCCCGCACGTTCGCGGCACGGCGATGAACCCGATCGANNGAAGGCCGCACCAAGGGCGGTCGCAACCCGGTCACGCCCTGGGGCAAGCCGACCAAGGGCGCCAAGACCCGCAAGAACAAGCGGACGACGAAGTACATCGTGCGTTCGCGCCACGGCAAGACGACGCAAGGACAGTGATATGGCACGTTCGGTTTGGAAAGGTCCCTTTGTCGACGGTTATCTGCTGAAGAAGGCGGAGACTTCGCGCACCTCCGGGCGCAAGGACGTGATCAAGACTTGGTCGCGCCGTTCGACGATCCTGCCTCAGTTCGTGGGTCTGACGTTCGGCGTCTACAACGGCAAGAAGCACATTCCCGTGCTGGTGACGGAAGACATGGTCGGTCACAAGCTCGGCGAGTTCTCGCCGACGCGGACCTTCTACGGTCACTCCGGCGGCGGCGGCGGCGATAAGAAAGCGAAGAGGGCGGAATAATGGGCAAGGAATCACGCGCCCGCGTTCTGAAGGACCATCAGGCTCAGGCCGTCGGCCGTTCGATACGCATCAGCCCGCGCAAGCTGAACCTCGTGGCGCAGACGATCCGCGGCAAGAAGGCCGAGGCGGCGCTCTACGAGCTGACTTTCTCGCCGAAGCGCGTCGCCAAGCTGGTGAAGAAGGTGCTCCAGTCGGCGATCGCCAACGCGGAGAACAACCACGACCTCGACGTGGACGATCTCGTCGTCACCGAGGCGAGCGTCGGCAAGAACATCGTGATGAAGCGCTTCCACGCCCGTGCCCGCGGCCGCGGCGCAGGCATCCAGAAGCCCTTCAGCCAGATCACCATCGTCGTCGAGGAAGTGCGCGAGAAGGAAGCGCCCGAGAAGACGGAAGAGAAGAAGCCCGCGAAGGCGAAAGGGGCGAAGAAGCCCGCCGCCGGGAAGTCCTCGGCGAAGAAACCTGCCGGTAAGAAGCCGGCGGCGAAGAAGTCGCGGAAAGCCGCGCCCGCAAGCGCGAAGGAGAAAGCGTAATGGGTCAGAAGGTTAACCCGATTGGCCTCAGGCTCGGCATCAACCGCACGTGGGACTCGCGGTGGTACGCGGGCAAGAAGGAGTACGGCAAACTCCTTCAGGAGGACATTAAGATACGCGAGCACCTGAGCGAACGCCTGAAGGCGGCGGGCGTCAGCCGCGTGGTGGTCGAGCGGCCGCACAAGAAGTGCCGCATCACGATCCACTCGGCGCGCCCCGGCGTCGTCATCGGCAAGAAGGGCGCCGACATCGAGAAGCTCAAGAACGAGGTGCAGAAGTTCACGGCGGACGAAGTCCACCTGAACATCGTCGAAATCCGCAAGCCCGAGGTCGACGCCAAGCTCGTCGCCGAGAACATCGCCCAGCAGCTCGAGCGCCGCGTGGCGTTCCGCCGGGTGATGAAGCGCGCCGTGCAGTCGGCGATGCGCCTGGGGGCCCAGGGCATTCGTATCACCTGCGGCGGCCGTCTCGGCGGCGCCGAAATCGCCCGCACCGAATGGTATCGCGAAGGGCGCGTGCCGCTGCACACCCTGCGCGCCGAAATCGACTACGGTGTCGCCACCGCCAAGACCACCTACGGCGCTTGCGGCGTCAAGGTGTGGATCTTCAAGGGCGAGATCATGGAGCACGATCCGCAAGCCGTCGAAAAGCGGCTGGCGGAATCCACCGACCAGAGCCGCAGCGGCGGACAGCGCGCTCAGACACCGGCACCTACGCCGGCAGCGGAATAAGACGGAAAGACCACGGTCATGCTTCAACCGACACGCACAAAGTTCCGCAAACAGCACAAGGGCCGCATCCATTGCGCTGCCAAGGGCGGTACGATCCTCAATTTCGGCCAATTCGGCCTCAAGTGCCTGGAGCCGGAGCGCATCAACGCCCGCGAGATCGAGGCGGCCCGCCGCGCCATCACGCGCGAAATGAAGCGCGCCGGCCGCGTCTGGATTCGCGTCTTCCCGGATGTGCCGGTGTCGAAGAAGCCCGCCGAAGTCCGCATGGGCTCGGGCAAGGGCGCGCCGGAATTCTGGGTCGCCAAGGTCAAACCTGGGCGGATCCTGTTCGAGATCGACGGCGTCGATCTGGCGACCGCCAAGGAAGCCATGCGACTGGGCGCGGCGAAGTTATCTGTTGCGACGAAGTTCGTCGCCCGCAGCGAGTGAGGACGGCGATGGCCGAGAAAAAGACCGTGAAAAGGGCGAAGAAGCCCGCCAAGGCGGAGGCCAAGGTGGCTTCCGCGAAGGTGTCGTCGAAGGCGGACGAGTTCCGCACCAAGTCGGCGGACGAATTGAGCGACCAGGTGGCCAAGCTGAAGAAAGAGCAGTTCAACCTGCGCTTCCAGCGCGCCAACGGGCAGCTCGAGAAGACGAACCGCATCCGCGCGGTACGCAAGGACATCGCCCGCATCGAGACGATCCTGGCGGAACAGCGCCGCAAGGCCGGTTGAGGAGAACGAATATGCCCAAACGCGTCCTGCAAGGCGTCGTAGTCAGCGACAAGAACAACAAGACCGTGGTGGTCGATGTGGAGCGCCGCTTCACCCATCCGGTCATGGGCAAGACCGTGCGCCGGACGAAAAAATACCACGCCCACGACGAGAAGGGCGAGTTCAAGATCGGCGACGTCGTGCGCATCCGCGAATGCCGTCCCATCTCCAAGCTGAAAAGCTGGGAAGTCATCGAGCGCGTGTCCGCGAAATAGGGCAGCCGGGAGTAGAACGTTATGATCCAAATGACGACCGAGCTTGACGTAGCCGACAATTCCGGCGCGCGGCGGGTGATGTGCATTAAGGTGCTCGGCGGCTCCAAGCGGCGTTACGCCGACGTGGGCGACACCATCGTGGTCAGCGTCAAGGAGGCAATCCCGCGCGGCCGCGTCAAGAAGGGCGAAGTGCTCAAGGCGGTTGTGGTCCGCACGGCCAAGGGCGTCCGCCGCCCGGACGGCAGCCTGATCCGTTTCGACGGCAACGCCGCCGTGCTGATCAATCCGCAGGGCGAGCCCATCGGCACGCGCATCTTCGGGCCGGTCACGCGCGAACTGCGCGCCAAGAACCACATGAAGATCATCTCGCTGGCGCCGGAGGTGCTGTGATGGTTGCGAAGATCAAGAAAGGCGACCGGGTGATCGTCACCACGGGCCGCGACAAGGGCAAGAAGGGCGAAGTCCTCAAGGTCTTCCCCAAGGAGAACCGCGCCATCGTTTCGGGTATCAACACGATGAAGCGCCATCAGAAGCAATCGCAGCGCCAGCAGGGCGGCATCGTTACCAAGGATATGCCGATCAACCTGTCGAACATCGCTCATATCGATCCCAAGTCGGGCGATGCGACGCGGGTAGGCTGGAAGGTGCTGGGAGACGGGCGCCGCGTGCGTGTCGCCAAGAAGTCCGGTGAGGTTATCGATGTCTGAGGCAGGTAAAGACAAAGCCCCAAAGGCTCCCAAGGCCGAAAGGGGACCCAAGGGCGGCGGCAATCCCATCGAGAAGGCCAAGGCCGACGCCAAGGCTGACAAGAAAGCCAAGAAGGGCGCCGATAAGTCGGCCGGCACGCAGCTCGCCACGGGCGAAGAGGCGCGCGACCCGAACTACGTGCCGCGCTTCAAGCAGCGCTACAACGAGGTCATCCGTCCGGCGCTGATGAAGGAGTTCGGCTACAAGAACAAATTGCAGGTTCCGCGGATCAACAAAGTGGTCCTCAACATCGGCGCCGGCGAAGGCTCGCAGGACACCAAGAAGATCCAGGCCGCACAGAATGACCTCACCGCCATTGCCGGCCAGAAGGCCGTCATCACCAAGGCGAAAAAGGCGATCTCGACCTTCAAGATCACCGCCGGCCGTCCGGTCGGCGTCAAGGTCACGCTGCGCCAGGACCGCATGTACGAGTTTCTCGACCGCTTCATCACGATGGCACTACCGCGCGTGCGAGACTTCCGCGGCCTGAACGGCAAGAGTTTCGACGGTCGCGGCAATTATGCCCTGGGTCTCAAGGAACACATCATCTTCGTCGAGATCGACTACGACAAGACGGAGACCGTGTGGGGCATGGACATCATCATCAATACCTCTGCGAAGACCGATGCTGAAGCCAAGGCGCTTCTCAAAGGCTTCCAGTTCCCATTCACGAATTGACGGCGAGGCGTCATGGCGAAGCTATCCCAGATAAACCGCAACAAGAAGCGCGAGAAGATGGTGGCGCAATACGCCTCCAAACGCGCGGAGTTGAAGGCCAAGGCCGAGGACCGCAACACCCCCGCCGAGGACCGCTTCGCAGCCAGGCTCAAGCTGGCGAAGCTCCCGCGCAATTCGTCCAAGACGCGCATCAAGCACCGTTGCGAGCTCTCGGGCCGCTCCAAGGGCTTTTACCGCAAGCTTAAGCTGTCGCGCATCGCGCTGCGTCAGTTGGCGAATTTCGGCCAGATCCCTGGCATGACCAAGGCGAGCTGGTAAGGAGAAACGGGACTATGGCCATAACCGATCCCATTGGCGATCTCTTGTCGCGCATTAGAAACGGCCAGCTTCGCGGCAAGGCGAAGATCACCTCGCCGAATTCGCGCCTGCGCGTGCGATTGCTCGACGTGCTTCAGACCGAGGGCTTCATCCGCGGCTACGCCGAGGTGGAGTTCAAGGACGGGCTGAAGCAGCTCGAGATCGAGCTGAAGTACCACGAGGGCCGCCCCGTGATCCGCGAATTGAAGCGCGTCTCGACGCCGGGCCGCCGCGTTTATGCTTCGGTGAAGGAACTCAAGCCGCACCGTCAGGGCCTCGGGGTGTCGATTGTCTCGACGCCGCAGGGTGTGATGACCGATACCTCCGCACGCGAAAAGAACGTCGGCGGCGAAGTCATTTGTCAGGTGTTCTAGGAGAAGGCCATGTCTCGTATCGGCAAGAAACCAGTACCGCTGCCGAAGGGCGTCACGGCCTCCGTGAACGGCAAGACGGTGCATGTCAAAGGCCCCAAGGGCGAGCTGTCCGTCACGCTGGTGGAGGAAGTCGACGCCAAGCTGGACGAGCACGGCATCACCGTCTCTCCGCGCAAGGATATGGAGCGCTCCGACCAGATGTGGGGTCTGTCGCGCACGCTGGTGAACAACCTCGTGGTCGGCGTCACCAACGGGTTCTCCGAGAAGCTGGAGATCCAGGGCGTCGGCTATCGCGCGGCGGTGCAGGGCAAGAACCTCAATCTGCAGCTCGGCTTCAGCCACGATGTCGCCTATCCGATCCCGGACGGCATCACGATCACCGCTGAAAAACCGACAATGCTGACGATCTCGGGCATCGACAAGCAGCTCGTCGGACAGGTTGCGGCTGAAATCCGCGGCTGGCGTCCGCCGGAACCCTACAAGGGCAAGGGCGTGCGTTATGCAGGCGAGTATGTCCGTCGCAAGGAAGGCAAGAAGAAGTAGGTGCCATGACAACCAAACTATTCGACCGCCGCAAGAAGCGCACCCGCTACCGCATCGTGAAGTTCGCGACCGGACGGCCGCGTCTTTCCGTATTCCGTTCGGGCCGGCACATCTATGCGCAGGTGATCGACGATCTGGCGGGGTCGACCGTCGCCGCCGCATCGACCAACGAGAAAGAGACGAAGGTCTCGAAGTCTTGGAATATCGAGGCGGCGAAAGCGGTGGGCAAAACCATCGCCGAGCGCGCCATCGCCAAGGGCGTGAAGCGCGTGGTCTTCGACCGCGGCGGCTATATCTATCATGGGCGCGTAAAGGCGCTCGCGGACGCCGCTCGAGAGGGCGGTCTGGAATTTTAGTTTTGTTGACGCGCAACCTTACGGAAAACCGCTTCGCACTTTTCCGGGTTGCGCTTAGGGAAGGAACGACACGTGGCGCGTGAAGGCAGAGACCGCGGCGATCGCGAGGAGCGCGACAGCGAATTCGTCGATAAGCTGGTGCACATCAATCGTGTCGCCAAGGTGGTGAAGGGCGGCCGCAGGTTCGGCTTCGCGGCGCTCGTCGTCGTGGGCGACCAGCGCGGGCGCGTAGGCTTCGGCCACGGCAAGGCGCGCGAGGTTCCCGAGGCGATCCGCAAGGCCACGGAAGCGGCCAAGCGGGCGCTGATCCGCGTGCCGCTGAAAGACGGCCGCACGCTGCACCACGAAACCCGCGGCCATCACGGCGCCGGCAAGGTGCTGGTGCGTCCCGCTCCGGCAGGTACCGGCATCATCGCCGGCGGACCGATGCGCGCCGTGTTCGAGGCGCTGGGCGTGGGCGACGTCGTGGCGAAATCGCTCGGCACGTCCAATCCGTACAACATGGTGCGCGCAACCTTCGATGCGCTGAAGCACCAGCAGTCGCCGCGCCTGGTGGCGCAGCGGCGCGGCCGTTCCGTCGCCGAGATCATCTCGCGCCGCGAGGTCCCGAAGGGCGGCGAAGCCAGCGCATAAGGGTGGAGACAATGGCCGAGAAAAAGAAAACCGTGACCGTGCGGCAGATCCGCAGCGCCAACCGCAAGCCCGCCATTCAGACGGCGACGCTGAAAGGCCTTGGCCTCGGCAAAATGCACCGTACCCGCACGCTGGAGGACACGCCGTCGGTTCGCGGCATGATCCGCTCCATCCAGCACCTGGTCGAGATTGTCGAAGAGAGCAAGTGATATGAAACTCAACGAAATCCGCAACAACCCGGGTGCGCACAAGCGCAAGACGAAGGTCGGCCGCGGCTCGTCGTCGGGCATGGGCAAGACCTCCGGGCGCGGCGTCAAGGGCGCCAAGGCCCGTACCGGCACCAAGGTCTACGGCTTCGAAGGCGGCCAGATGCCGCTGCACATGCGCATCCCGAAGCGCGGCTTCAACAACATCTTCGGAACGGACTTTGCCGAAGTGAACCTCGGCCGCATCCAGAAGGCGATCGACAACAAGAAGCTCGATGTCTCCGGCAAGATCGACCTCGATGTCTTGAAGAAGGCCGGCCTGATCTCCAAGAGCCGCGACGGCGTTCGCCTGCTCGCCAAGGGCGAGATCAAGACCAAGCTCGATATCGTGGTCGCCGGCGCCTCCAAGAGCGCGGTGGAAGCGGTCGAGAAGACCGGCGGGACGGTCACTGTTACCTTCAAAAAGAAGGCCTATATGAACAAGAAGGGTGGGCCGGGCAAAAGGGTCCAGAGGCGCACCAAAGCCGCGGAAAAGCGGGCTGCACGGGGCGGTTAGGCGGGGGGACGCGGCCCCGGGCCGCCGAACAGGAGTGAGCGATGCCTTCAGCCGCCGAACAACTGGCTGCCAACTTCAATTTCAGCAATTTCGCGAAGGCGAAAGAGCTCAGGCAGCGCATCATGTTCACGCTGGGTGCGCTGGTTGTCGCGCGCCTGGGCACCTACATCCCGATGCCGGGCATCGACCCGGCCGGCATGGCCAACTTCGTCAATCAGCAGGGCGGTGGCCTGCTCGACATCTTCAATACGCTGGCGGGCGGCGCGGTGTCGCGCATGGCGATCTTCGCCCTCGGCATCATGCCTTACATCTCCTCGTCGATCATCATGCAGTTGATGACGACGGTGTTCCCCGAGCTGGAAGCGCTGAAGAAGGAAGGCGCCGCCGGACAGAAGGTCATCAACCAGTACACGCGCTACGGCACGGTGGCGCTGGCCGCCATCCAGGCGTTCGGCATCGCCATCGGCCTCGAGCATGGCCAGGGCATCGTGCTCGAGGGCGGCTGGTTTTTCCGCCTCACTGCGGTGATCACGCTGACAGGCGGCACGATGCTCTTGATGTGGATCGGCGAGCAGATCACCAGCCGCGGCGTCGGCAACGGCATCTCGCTCATTATCTTCGCCGGCATCGTGGCGCGCTTCCCGCAGATCCTGGGGCAGGGGCTTGAAGGAGCGCGGACCGGCCAGGTGAACCCGCTGGTTCTGATCTTCTTCCTGATCTTTGCCGTTATTCTCGTGGGCTTCATCGTTTTCATGGAGCGGGCCCAGCGCAGGCTGCTCATCCAGTATCCCAAGCGCCAGCAGCAGGGTGGGCGCATGTCCGGCGGCGAGGCCTCGCATCTGCCGCTCAAGCTCAACGTCTCGGGTGTGATTCCTCCGATTTTCGCGTCGTCGATTCTCCTCATGCCGATGACGGTTGCCTCGTTCAACCTGCAGAACCTTCCGGATTGGGTGACCACGGTCATCCAGTACATCAGCCGCGGACAGCCGGTTTACCTGTTCCTCTACGGCGCGATGATCGTGTTCTTCGCGTTCTTCTACACGTCTATCGTCTTCAATCCGGAAGAGACGGCCGAGAACCTGAAGAAGTACGGCGGGTTCATTCCCGGCATCCGTCCCGGCAAGAAGACCGCGGAATACATCGACTATGTTCTGACGCGCTGCACGGTGGTCGGGGCGATCTATCTGGCGATCGTCTGCCTCATTCCGGAGTTTCTATACGAGAACAATGTCTCGTTCGCCCTTGGCGGAACGTCCATCCTCATTGTCGTCAGTGTCACGATGGACACCGTGGCGCAAATCCAGAGCCATCTGATCGCACAGCAGTACGAGGGGCTGATCAAGAAGGCCAAGCTACGAGGAGCACGCCGTTGAATATCGTAATGTTCGGGCCCCCCGGTTCGGGTAAAGGGACCCAGGCGAAAATTCTGGAAGTGAAACGCGGGCTGCCGCAGCTTTCCACGGGCGACATGCTGCGGGCTGCCATTGCGGCCGGCACGGAGCTGGGAAAGAAGTGCCGGGAGATCATGGACGCGGGCGAACTGGTGCCCGACGATGTCGTCATCGGCATCATTGCCGAGCGCTACGATCTGCCCGATTGCGACAAGGGCGCAGTGTTCGACGGTTTCCCGCGCACCATCCCGCAGGCCCGCGCACTCGACTCCATGCTCAAGATGCGCAGCCGCAAGATCGATCTGGTGATCGAGCTGAAGGTGAACGACGCGGTGCTCATCGACCGGGTGAAGCAGCGCATCAAGGAGAGCGGGGGCGTCGGCCGCGCCGACGACACGCCGGAGACGCTCCAGAACCGTCTCACGGTCTATTACCAGAATACCGCACCGTTGCTCGAATACTACAAGCGGCAGGGCAAGCTGGTGACGGTGGACGGCATGGCCCCGATCGAAGCGGTCACCACGGCCATTGCCGCAATCATCGACCAGGCAGAGCGAAAAGGCTGACTGGGCTGTTGGGGAGGAAAAAGCCAGGGAAAACGGCAGTTGACTGGGGTCCGCGCATTTCTATAATCCGCGCCCTTGCGGCCGATTTCCCAGGAAATTCAGGCTTCTTAGGCCTTGTCCGCCGAGCGGCGGGCCGGGTTTGAGGGGATCGTTCGTAGCAAGTAAACGGAATGAATTCAGAGCCTTAAGGGCAATCGGAGACTCTCGTGGCACGCATCGCCGGCGTAAACATCCCCACCCAGAAGCGGGTCGAAATCGGCCTGCGCTACATTCATGGCATCGGGCCTTCCAAGGCGAAGGAGATCTGCAAGAAGATCGGCATCGGCCCGGAGCGTCGCGTCCACGACCTGACCGACGCCGAGGTCATCCAGATCCGCGAAATCATCGACCGCGATTATCTCGTGGAAGGCGACCTGCGTCGCGACGTGGCGATGAACATTAAACGGCTGATGGACCTGGGCTGCTACCGCGGCCTGCGCCATCGCAAGAATCTGCCCGTCCGCGGTCAGCGCACGCACACCAATGCGCGCACCCGCAAGGGCCCCGCGCGCGCAATCGCCGGCAAAAAGAAGGTGACGAAGTAAATGGCTGCTCCCTCCGAGAAGAAGGGGCCCCGCGCCCGCAAGAAGGAAAAGAAGAACGTCGTCGTGGGCGTGGCGCACGTCGCAGCGACCTTCAACAACACCATCATCACCATCACCGACACGGCCGGAAACGCGATTTCCTGGTCGTCCTCCGGCATGATGGGCTTCAAGGGTTCGCGCAAGTCGACGCCTTACGCCGCACAGATGGCGGCCGAGGACGCCGGCAAGAAGGCCATGGAACACGGCATGCGTACCCTCGAAGTCGAAGTCAGCGGCCCCGGTTCGGGGCGCGAGTCCGCGCTACGGGCCTTGCAGACCGTCGGTCTTGTCGTCACCTCCATCCGCGACGTGACGCCGATCCCGCACAACGGCTGCCGGCCGCCCAAGCGCAGGCGCGTATAGGAGCATCGGCCAGGAAAAGTGCGGTCGTTAGCGACAGCGTGATGACGGTTTTCCGTTGGCCGTGCGACCAGAAAGAGAGTTTTTGTTCGGATAGAGAGTACCCGTCGAACGCATTGGGCGTGATCCGACACGTCCGGGAAGCGATGAGGAAAAATGTTTCAGAAAAATTGGCAGGAATTAATCAAGCCGCAGAAGCTCCGCATCGACGCGGGGCATGACGCGGGCCGTTCCGCAATCATCATTGCGGAACCGCTCGAACGCGGCTTCGGTCTGACGCTGGGCAACGCGCTCAGGCGCGTGCTGTTGTCGTCGCTTCAGGGCGCGGCCGTGACCTCGATCCAGATCGAGGGCGTGCTGCACGAATTCTCCTCCATCGCCGGCGTGCGCGAGGACGTCACCGACATCGTGCTCAACGTTAAGCAGATCGCGTTGCGCATGCATGCCGAGGGACCGAAGCGCCTGTCGCTGCGTGCGACGGGTCCTGGTGAAATCACCGCCGGTCAGATTCAGGCCGTGGCAGACGTCGAGATTCTCAATCCCGACCTCGTGCTCTGCACCCTGGACGAGAAGGTGGACTTCCGCATGGAGCTGACGGTCGCCACAGGCAAGGGCTACGTCCCCGCCGACCGCAACCGTCCCGAGGACGCCCCCATCGGTCTCATGCCGGTCGACAGCCTGTTCTCGCCGGTGAAGAAGGTCTCCTACAAGGTGGAGAACACCCGCGAAGGCCAGATCCTCGACTACGACAAGCTGACGCTGGCGGTCGAGACCAACGGCGCCATCACGCCGGACAATGCGGTGGCCTATGCGGCGCGCATTCTTCAGGACCAGCTTCAGGTCTTCATCAACTTCGAAGAGCCGCGCGAGCGCGTCACCGAAGAGGCCAAGCCCGACCTCGCGTTCAATCCGGTGCTGCTCAAGAAGGTGGACGAGCTGGA
>PMKE01000010.1 GCA_003158585.1 Alphaproteobacteria bacterium | reverse complement strand
CCATCACCACCGCGCCATCCACCATCATGCCGATGCCGATGGCTAGACCCCCCAGCGACATGAGATTGGCGCTCAAGCCATACCACTTCATCATGATGAACGCGAAGAGCGCGGCCAGCGGCAAAACCAGCGTCACGATGATGGCGCTGCGAATGTCCGCGAGCAGCACAATCAAGATGATGAAAACAAAAAACGCACCTTCTCCCAGGGCTTTAGTGACGGTGTGAATGGCTTTCTTGACGAGGTCGGTGCGGTCGTAATAAGGCACCAGTTCAACACCAGGTGGCAGTGCCTTCTGAATCGCCGGCAGCCTTTCCTTGACCCCATTGACGACATCCCGGCCGCTCGCGCCTTTGAGCATGAGCACAATGCCCGCCACGGCTTCGCCTTCGCCATTGGCCGTCACGGCACCCTGCCGCAGTTCTGCGCCGATGACTACGTCCGCCACGTCCCGCACATAAACCGGCGCGTGCGCGTGCGTGGCGACGATGATGTTCTCGATGTCCTTCGTGTCCTTGACCAAGCCCAGTCCGCGCACGACGTATTGTTCCGAGCCGTGCTCAATGAAGTTGCCGCTCGCGTTGGCGTTGTTTTTTTCCAGAGATTCAAAGACTTGCTGCAACGTGATGGCATAGGAAGCGAGCCGGTCGGGCTTGATCAGCACTTGGTATTGCTTCACTAAACCGCCGAAGGAATTCACGTCGGCGACGCCTGGCACGGTGCGCAGAATAGGCCGCACGATGTATTGCTGAATGGTGCGCAATTCCGTCGCGTCATATTTCTTATCCTTGCTGACAAGGGTGTATTGGTAGATTTCGCCCAAGCCGGTGCTGATCGGGCCCAGCTGCACTTCCACGCCCGCCGGCAGTTTGTCCCGCGCACCCGCGAGCCGCTCGAACACTAGCTGGCGGACGAAGTAGTCGTCCACCCGGTCCTCGAAAACCACGGTAATCACACACAACCCGATCTTTGAAACCGAGCGCACTTCCTTGAGCTTGGGTAGGCCGGCGAGTTCAATTTCGATGGGCCGCGTGACCAACTTTTCCATGTCGGGCGGTGACATGCCGCCGGCCGTTGCCAACACCTGCACCTGCACGTTCGTCACGTCTGGAAAGGCGTCAATCGGGATTGACCGGAGCGAAAGCCAGCCGAACCCGCCGAGAATCAGCGTCGCCANNTGACGATGCGCTCGCCCGCCTTCACGCCGTCGAGGATTTGCACGCGCCCGGACTGTTCCAACCCCAGCTTGACGACCCGCTTCTCGAACTTGCTGCTATCGAGTGCCACAAAAACGATTTGGTTTTCACCGTCGGTCTCCAGCGCGCTGTCGGGAATCAGCAACACGTTGTCGAGAATCGTGGTGACAATCTCGAGGTCGGCGAACATCCCGGATTTGAGCCGGCCGTCCGCGTTGGCCGCCGCGATCCGAACCTCCACCGTGCGCGAGCCGGCCTCGACCTGATTGCCGACGAGCACGACCTTGCCATGGAATTTTTCCTCGGGATACGCGAGCACGGTGAAGGTTGCGTCCTGGCCGGGCCTCACGGCCGCGATGTCGCGTTCCTTGACCTCGGCAATGGCCCAAAGTTGGGCCGGGTCGCTGATGGTGTAAATCACCTTGCTCTTGTCCACCAACTCGCCCACGGTGGCGTTGCGCTCGATGACGACACCATTCAAAGCCGCCTTGAGTTCGAGCGGCCGGCCGAGCAATTCGGGGGATTCGACGAGGGCCATGACGTCGCCCGCTTTGACGCTGTCATTCAAGTCAAAGTTGAGCTTGGTCAGCCGGCCGTCCAAAGTGGTCGTGACCCGGGCGGTTTTATTCAAGTTGGCGCTGACGCGGCCCGCCGCCTTGAGGGTCATGCCGAGAGCGGTGAGCTGAGCCGGTTCGGTCTTGAGCGTGACGTGTTGCAGATTTTCTTTGGTCAGGATGACGATATTCTGCCCGGCCCCGGCTTCCGGTTTGGCTTCCGGTTTGGCGTCGGCGGCCTGGTCCGTTTTACCGCATCCGCTGAGGACCAGGGCGAGGAGAGTGAAAGCGATCAAGTTCTTCATGGGAGGATTCAGTTGGTTTCGGAGGCCGGCGCGAAAAGTTGATTCAGGGGAACGCCGAGGGCGGACTCGAGTTCCATTTGAGCTTCAAAGAGTCGTTTCAGGGTCTCCAGATAGTCGGCCTGTGTGTCGAAGTAAGTGCGTTGCGCTTCGAGGTAGAGCAGGAGCGGGGTGCGGCCTTCGGAATAGCTTTGGGCGGCGGCATCAAGCGCGGCCTTGAGTTTGTCGCGCAGGGCGGGCGTGTAGAAAGCGAGGGATTCCTTGGCCGCCTCGAGGTTGTGCGCCGCCGTGGCGACGTCGCCCAAGATGTCGCGCCGCAGCTTTTCAAGCTCGGCCAGGGCCTTTTCCTGTCCGGCGGCGGCGGTGGCGATTTCGCCCTTCTTCTTGTCCCACAGCGGCAGCGGCAAAGTGAGTCCGACGCCGGCAATCTGCTCGTCGCGGGTGTATT
>PMKE01000036.1 GCA_003158585.1 Alphaproteobacteria bacterium | reverse complement strand
GGGCCGTCCAGATATGGGTCCCGGGCCTCACGTCCTTCCCCTTCGCCAAGCTCAGGATCAGGACGTTCGCCCGGGATGACAGACGGGGTGATTCAATCAGAACACAACAGACTCTAGTTCCGATTTCCGGCTTCTTGTTCCGACCGTCAGGTCACATCATCTTCATCACCTTCATCACGGCCGGACCCATGATGATGACGAAGAGACACGGCAGGAAGAACAGGATCATCGGCACGGTGAGTTTGGCCGGCAGGGCCGCAGCCCTTTTCTCGGCCTCCATCATGCGCATCTCGCGATTCTCCTGGGCGCAGACGCGCAACGCCTGACCCATCGGCGTACCGTAGCGTTCCGCCTGGTTGAGGGCTGTGGCGACCGCCCTGACGCCCGCATGGTTGCAGCGCTTGGCGAGATTGTCGAAGGCCTGCTTGCGGTCCGGCAGATAGGAAAGCTCCGCGGTGGTGAGCGCCAGCTCCTCGGCCAGTGCCGGCGAGGACTGGCCGATTTCGGCGGCCACCTTGGAGAACCCCGATTCCGCGCTCATGCCCGACTCCACGCAGATGAGCAGAAGGTCGAGGGCGTCGGGAAAGGACTCCATGATCGACTGCTGCCGCCGGCCGATGGCGTTCGAGATGAAGATGTCCGGCATATAGAAGCCGGCCAGCGCCGCGGCCACGGAGGCGGCGAGCTTCATCATCGGCGGCCAGGTGAAATGGGTGATGCCGAAGAAATAGACGAGCGCCGCCGCGAACACGATGAAGGGCATCACGAAGCGGAAGAAGTTGAAGATCATGACCGGCGTCTGGCCGCGCATGCCCGCGCGCGCGAGCTTTTCCTGGGTGCCTTCGGAAGCCACCAGCTTGGACAGGTTGAAACGCTCGACAAACTTCTTGATCAGCTTGGCCGAACCCACCGGCTCGGCGCGCAGGCTGCCGCCGCGCTTGTTGAGCGATTCCTTGTGTTTCGCACGCAGCTCTTCGCGCCGTTCGGCGACCGCCTTGAGGCGCTTGCCCAGCGTGTCGCTTTTTATATAGGGCAGCCCGAGGGTCGCGATGGTGGCAAAGGCGAGCACCGCCGCCAGGCTGGTCACCAGAAACCCGGGCGCGAACAGAATCTCGAAGATGCCTATATCGAACACGTTTCCACTCAGTGTTTGAAGTTGATCATCTTGCGCATGACGAAAATGCCGAGCCCCATCCACAGGGCGCAGCCCGCGAGCAGCAGATTGCCCGTTCTTTCGGTGAAGAGAAGCGAGATGTAGGCGGGCGTCGTTATGTAAACGATGAGGGCGACGCCCGGCGGCAACGAGCCGATGATCATCGCGGAGGCTTTTGCCTCGGACGACATCGCCTTGATCTTGCCCAAGAGGCGCCTGCGGTCGCGCAAGACGCCGGCGAGATTGCCCAAGGCCTCGGACAGATTGCCGCCCGTCTTCTGCTGGATGGTCATGACGATGCCGAAGAAGCTGACTTCGGCGGTCGGCATGTTGTCGAACATCTTCTTGAGGCCCTGATCGAGCGTGATGCCGAGCTTCTGGCCGTCCACCAGCTTCTTGAATTCGCCGCCGACCGGATCGCGGAATTCCTGCGCCACGATCCTCAGCGCATCGGAGGTGGGCAGGCCCGATTTCACGCTGCGCACGATGACATCGATGGCGTTGGCGAAATCGTTGGTGAACTTCTTCTCGCGATGCGCTTTGAGGAAGGCGAGCACCCAGCGCGGCAAGCCGAAGCCCAAGGCGAAGGCGGCCATCCCCGTCACAATCAGGGTCTGGCCTTCGAAGAGGCAGATGCCGCCGGAAACCAACGCGAGGGCGGCGGAAGCGATCCAGAATATCTTCACCGACACGCCCGGCAGGCCCGCCCGGTCGAGGCGGCGGCGCATGGTGATGGTGGTCTTCTTCTCGGCCTGCTTCTTCTCGAATTCCTTGAGCGCTGACTGCATGTTGCGGCGGCGCAGGCCGCTGGCGTCGGCCGCCTGACGGGCCTCGCGCAGGCCGGGTCCCGCCACCGCCGCGATGCGCTTCTGCGAACGCGCCTCGTCGCCGCCGCTAAACGCGAATACCACCCCGCCCACGGCCAGGACCAGCAACGCAGCGGCGATTGCAAGACCCATGACTCACACCTGCAGCTGGTCGAGGGCTTCCGACAAATCGCGTTCCATGCCGTAATAGCGGGCGCGCTCCCAGAATTGCGGCCGCACGATGCCGGTGCCGACGTGGCGGCCCTTGATGCGCCCGGTATCGTCCTCGCCCTCTATCTCGTAATTGAGAAGATCCTGGGTGATGACGACGTCGCCTTCGGTTCCCACCACTTCGGTGATCTTGGTGATGCGCCGCGAGCCGTCGCGCATGCGTTCGCCTTGGATGATGACGTCGATCGAGCCGACGATCATTTCGCGCACGGTCTTGGTGGGAAGCTGGAAACCGCCCATGGTAATCATGGATTCCAGGCGGTTCATGGCTTCGCGCGGGNNACTTCGCCGACGATGATGCGTTCCGGGCGCATGCGCAGGCAGTTCCTCACCAGGTCGCGCATGGTGATCTGACCCTGGCCTTCCAGGTTGGGCGGCCGGGTTTCGAGGCGCACGACATGGGGCTGCTGCAATNNCTTGCCCGAACCGGTGCCGCCGGAGATCAAGACGTTGCAGCGGCAGCGCCCGATGATGCCGAGCAGCCTGGCGCCCGGTTCGTTGATCGAGCCGAAGCGGACGAGATCGTCCATCCTCAGCTTGTCTTTCTTGAACTTGCGGATGGTGAGCGTCGGCCCGTCGAGCGCCAGGGGCGGGCCGATGACGTTGACGCGGCTGCCGTCGAGCAGACGCGCGTCGCAGATCGGCGAGGATTCGTCGACGCGCCGTCCCACCTGGCTGACGATGCGCTGGCAGATGTTCATCAGCTGCGCGTTGTCGCGGAAGCGGATGTTGGTGAGCTGGACCTTGCCGGCGACTTCGATGAAGACGCGGGATGCGCCGTTGACCATGATGTCGGCGATGTCATCGCGCGCCAAGAGCGGTTCGAGCGGGCCGTAGCCNNGCGGATTTCCTCGCGCGCCGAATCGGGATCGAGCTGGGCCAACTGCGCCAGGTCGATGGTGTCGATCAGAGCGCTGAAGATCGTCGCCTTGATCTGGTAGTAGTCGTCGGAGCGGCTGTCGCCCGCAAAGGCGGCGGGCGGCGGAGCCGATTTCGGCGTCGCCACCGGCGGAGGCTGGGAATCGGAGGCGCGCGGACGCTCGGCGGGGCGCACCGGCCCCGCACTCGTCTCTGCCGCGACGCGCTTTCCGAACATCGCTTACGCTCTCTTCTTTCCCCGCAGGAGGGAAAGGAACGGACTCTCACGGACTTCCGCAGCCGCCTGCTTGCGGCCGGTGAGCTGTCCCGCGAAGTTGCGCACGTTGTTCACCAGCGGGGATTTGACGCCCAGCTCGCCCAGCATCTGCCCGTTGTTGGCCGCCTGCCCGAAGAGCTGCGGCTCGTAGCCCATCACCAGGGCGGGCTCGAGGCCGATGGTCTCGGCGAAGTCCTTGACCGGAATCTCGGGGCGCTTGGGCTGGCCGACCTGGTTCAGCACCAGTCTCGGCGCGGGGTCGTTGGCCCGGTCGTGCCGCAGCAGTTCCACGAGGTTCTTGGTGTTGCGCAGCGAGGCAAGGTCGGTCGACGCCACCACCACGATCTCGTCGGCGGAGATCAGCGACGCCTTGAGCCACGGCGTCCAGAGGTGCGGCAGATCGAGCAGCACGCACGGCATCGCCTGCCGCACGGCGTCGAGCACCGACTCGTAGGCCTCCAGCGGCGCCTCATAGTCGCGGTCGAGCGAAGCCGGCGCCGCGAACAGCGAAAGATGATCGCCGCGCTTGAGCAGGACGCGCTCCAAGAGCACGTCGTCCATGCGCTCCGGCGTGGTCAGCGCGTCGGCGACGCTCTGCCCCGGCTCGTCGTTGAAATCGAGGGCCACGGTGCCGAACGGCAGATCGAGGTCGACGATCGTGGTGTTGATGTTCTGCTCTTCGGCGATGAACCAGCCGATGTTGTGGCAGAGCGTGGACGAGCCCACCCCGCCGCGCGCTCCCAGGAAGGCGATCACCCGCCCGATCGGGCGGCCGTGCGGATCGCTGTAGAGGCCCGCCACGACTTCGATCAGGTGCAAGGGATCGAGCGGCGCCACCAGATATTCCGAAGCGCCCCGGCGGATCAGTTCGCGGTACAGTTCCACGTCGTTGGTCCGCCCGATCACCACGACCTTGGTGGCGGGATCGCAGACCTCGGCCAGCCGGTCGAGTTCGTCGAGCGCCGCCTTTCCCGAAAGCCGAGTCTCCACGATCAGAAGGTTGGGCGTTACCTGCCCGGCGTAGTGATCGATTGCCGCGCCGATGCCGCCGAGCTGGACGTTGAGGCTGGCCTTGGCGAGCCTGCGGTCGGCGCCGGCCCGTTGCAGGGCCGCCCCCGTGTCCGGGAATTCGCAGAAGGCGTGGATCGAGATGCGCGGCACGGGCCGTTCGTGAGGGGCCGCCCCGAAGGGCTCCAGGACTTCCGGCGATCGCGTCTTGTTCATGGGCGTCCGCCTCTCCTATTTGTTGACATCGGACACCGCCGCGGACTGGTCCCTGGTCTTGTCGGCGGCCGTGACCTTGCCCTTCTCGTAGTTGTCGAGCACGACGGCCCGGCGCGCGGCGTCGGCCGCGTCGCTGCCGCGCATCTCCACGAGATCGCGCGGATCGGCGATCTGGGCGGCGATGTTCTGCTGCGTAGCGCAGCCGAAATTCTGTGCGGTGCGGTTGCCCGCCGTCGAAGCGAGATCCTCGTTCCAGTCGCCGCAGGCATCGGCGTGGGCGGCGTAGGCGATGAAGCCGATCTCGACCTGGCTGCCCCGGTCGTGCGTGCCGACCAGGATGCGCGAGCGCGGCACGCCCATCGAGAACAGGCGCGCCCCGAAATACTCGAGCGTCGCGTTGGCGTCGCGTCCGGCCGGAGCCGAGATCGAGATCGAGCCCGAGCCGCGCGACAGGTAGCCGGCGACGAAGCTGTCGAGCCGCGCCGAATCGTCGGGCAAGAGCCCGGCTTCGGGCACCGAGAAGGACAGCTTGATGGAGGTGAAATGCGGCTCGACGGCGATCGGGTGATTGGCGGCGCCGTCGCTGGTCGGGCCCTCGCCGTCGTACGGTGCGGCGCAGCTTGCAGCCAGCATCACGGCGACGACGGAGACGCTACGCAACACGATCTTCAGGTTCGTCATGGCCGCTGTCCTATTGCACGATGTAGCCGACGGGACCGCCGTCCGCCGTAACCGGATGTTTGCCGCGCGCGTAGACCGAGTTAAGCCGTCCCAGGAAGATGGTCTCGAGGTCGGTCGGCGGCACGAAGCCTTCGGTCGGCGCAGCGAGCTTGGCTTCTTCCGTCGGCTTCACCAGATAAGCCGTGACGATCACCACAAGCTCGGTCTCGTCGTTCGAGAAATCGCGGCTGCGGAAAAGCGCACCCAGGATGGGCATTTCTTTGAGGCCGGGATACGAATCGAGCACCTGTTTGGTGGTGTGCTGCATCAGTCCCGCAATGGCGAAGCTGCCCCCGGAAGGAAGTTCGACCGTGGTTTCGGCGCGGCGCACCGAGAGCGCGGGAATGGAGAGGCCTTGTACGGTCGAAGTGCCTTGCAGCGTGTAGGCGCCCGTGTTGGTCAGTTCGCTCACTTCGGTGGAGAGCTGCAGCGAAATCCGTCCGCCGCCGATCACCACCGGCGTGAACGACAGTCCGACGCCGAACGGCTTGAACTCGATCGTGATGTTGCCGTCGCGGTCGCGGGAGACCGGCACCGGGAACTCGCCGCCGGCCAGGAACTTAGCCGTCTCGCCGGAGACTGCGGTGAGATTAGGCTCGGCCAGGATGTGTACCAGCCCCACCTGTTCGAGCGCCTTGACCGTGCCCTGCAGGTTGTTGGGACTTGCACATGGGATCAAGGACGAGATCGTCTGCGTCACGCTCGGCACGCCGTTGGTAATCGTCGTGACGGTGTTGTTCGTCCCGGTCGGATGAAAGGCATCCGTACAGACGCTGCCGAATTGCGCTCCCGAAAGATCGCTGAGCGCGTGGCCGACCAGGCCGAAGGCGTTGGAGGTCCCTCCCGTGATCGGCACGCCGGCAATCATCGCGGCCCCCGTCAGGTCCACGCCGAACTGCTTGGCCGTGGTGCGCTGCATCTCGGCGATGCGCACCTTGAGCATCACTTGCTCGCTGATGTTGATCTGCAGCAGGTTGACGACCTTCAGCGGATCGCCGGCAAAACGCGCGGCGATGTCCTGGGCGCGCGACGATTGCTGGGCGTTGGCCACATGGCCCGACAGCACGACGGTGTCGTTGATGGCCGAGGCTTTGATGTCCGAATCGGGGAAGCTGGCGTGGATGAGGCCTGCGAGGTCCGTCACGTCCTTCTCGACGCGGATGTCGAGCGAGGCGAGCTGGCGCCCCGCGCCGTCGAAGAAGAAGGCATTGGTCTGACCGCCCTTCTGCGCCATCAGGAAGATGCGGCGGGGCGTGCGTACCACGGCGTCGACGATCTCGGGATTGGAGACCAGCACGTCGCGGGCGTCGCCGTCGAGTTCGACGATCACCGCCTTGCCGAGGCCCAGCGTCAGGCGCTGATGCAGCGGCTGGCCGGCGTGCGTCGCCAGATGGATCGTGCGCGGCGAATTGGAAGAATCGTCAGCCTGCGCGGGAACCGCGACGAACGCGGCCGCCATGCAGAGAATGGGAAGAAGGATCCGGCGCATCACTGTCCTCCGCCGCCCGACTGGCGTTGCGTCCTGCCGTAGCGAATGACCGAGACGATGCCCGAATCGTCGTCGGCGTCCTGGTTTCCGGCGCCGGGGTGCGCGCCCGATGCGCTGGCCACGGCTTCGTTGTCGCCCAGGCTGCGCAGCGACAGCGACAGCGTGCCCATCGCCTGCGCCAGCGTCACCGCCTGTACCTGGTGCGGCGTCAATTCGAGCGTCACCGTCTTCACGTCCGACACCACTTTCTGGTTCTTGCTGTCCGCCGCCTGATCGATCGCCAGCACGCGCACATTGGAGAGCACGGCGCGCGTGGTGCCGCGCTTGGGGCTGTCGCCGCTGATGACGGTCAGGATGATGTCGACGCGGTCGTTGGCCTGGATGAAGCCGCCCGCGATCGAAGCCATCGACACGCTGATGGCGACGGCGCGCATGCCCGGTGCCAGAGTCGCGGCCATGAAGCCGGCGGACTGGCTCTTGACGATCTTGGCGTAGGTGATCGGTTCGCCCGGAACCATCGGGGCGCGCACCACGGTGCCTTCGACGGCCGACGCCGCGGAGAGATTGCCGTTCTTCAGGATAAAACCGGGATCGACGCTGGTGGCGGGCCATTGCTGCCAATGCACCTGGTCCGGCGTGAGCGTCGATCCGGGATCGAGACGCTCGGAAGCGACGAGCACTTCCTTCAGAGCGATGGGCGGATTCGGATTTGCATTCGCCTCTTTCGTGCCGCCGCTGAAGAACCCTCGCACAAGCAGTGCAACCGCCCCTGCGGCCACTGCGGCCAGCAAGAGGACAACGAGACGCCGCGTGTTCATTTGCCTGAGGCTCCTTTGTCCCAATCCGAGCACGGAACCCTTTAGAAAATGCTTAACAAGGCGCTGCCAAACCTACTTAAGACCCTGTCTATCTTTGCCTTAGGCCGCCATAACCAGGCGGAATACCTCCGTCTGCGGAAGAACCACCAGGGCGCCCGCGGCCAGCGCCACGCCGTAGGGAACCCCCGAGCGGGCATCGTGCAGGCGCACGAGCCACGGCTGGCCGGCCAGGGGCAGCGGCAACCTTCTGAGCGCCAGGAGCGCCAGAGTCAGCGCACCTCCCAGGACGGAGGCGACGAGTGCGTAGGAACCGAGATCGGCAAAACCGAACCACAGGGCGACGGTTGCGAACAGCTTGGCGTCGCCGCCGCCGATAAAGCCGAAGGCAAAGAGCGCAAAGCCCACGGCAAGCCCCAAAAGACCCGCGGCAAGATGCCAGGCGAAGGCGCTACCCGTCATCCCCGTGACGAGCACGAAGAGGATGAAGACGGCCAGAAGCGCCAGAGGCAGCGCATTAGGGATAGTGTAACTCGCCAGATCCCAGCCCGCCGCCAGCGCCAGCAGCGCCGGCACGACGACGATCACCAAGAGTTCGGCCCCCATGATACCGCCTCATATGGGAACGGCCGCCTTTCGGCGGCCGCCCGATGTCGCCTCGCGACAATGACTCGTTACACCTTCGCGGCGATAGTCGTGAACGTCGCCGACAGGTTCGTGCCGACTGCCTGAAGCGCGCCGATGATGACGACTGCGATCAAGGCTGCGATCAGGCCGTATTCGATGGCCGTCGCTCCGGATTCATCGCGTACGAAACGCGAAAAGAGCTTGTTCATGTAAACCTCCACTTGTGGACACCCTAGGACGTCCGGGGTTCGCCGTTTGACACGGCCAAATTCCAGGACAGCGAAAGACTAGTCGCAGAGGTTTAATGCGACCTTAAACGCAAACCCGCCCGACTCGCCCATTTGTGCCGGAACGATACGGAAAACGCCTCTTGTCGGGTGATGTCGTACTTAATGTTAGCGCTGCGTTTACTCTCTCGCGAGATTGGGCGTGCATTGCGATTTGGAGGGTCCGTATCTGCGGCGCGCAAAACTTAAAACTTCTTTTACGGCGCGCGCCTAGGCTTGCTGCCGACAAATCACACGGGAACACAGATATGCGCCGCATCCTGCTCGCGACCGCTTTTCTTGCAGCCTCCGGCGCCGCGGCCGGCGCCGGCAACACCGTCTCCATTCCGCTCGACGAGGTGCGCGTGATCACTTTCACGAAACCCGTCTCGACGCTGTATGTGGGCAATCCCGTGATCGCCGACGTCACCATCATCGACAACCGGCACGCTTTCCTGCAAGGCAAGTCGTTCGGCTCCACCAACCTCGTCGCGTTGGACGCTTCGGGACGCCAGATCGCCAACCGGCATGTCGTGGTGGCCGGCGGCGGCGCCGGCATGGTGACGCTGCAACGCGGCGCCTCGCAGACGACCTATACCTGCGCCTCTTCGCGCTGCGAATCTACGCCGCAACCCGGCGACGGTAAGGACAGCTTCGATGCGGCGCAAGACCAGGTTGCGAAACATCAGTCCTTGCTCTCCACCGCTGCCGGCACCCAATAGCGCTTCGTGCAGAAATCGGAAGTCGGAAGAGGCAACCTCTTCCGACTTCCGGTTCCTGCGTGTGCAGCACGCCTACTGCGCCACGCGCAAATTGGTGATCTGCTGGCCGATCGCGTTGAACGCGGAAACGATCTGACCCGAGGTGGTCAGATCGAAATACTTGCCGGAATCCGTGGCGCAGTCTTGCAGCACCGACGAATTGCCTTGCGTGCCATTGAGATCGACGAACACGGCATAAATCGTGATGCCGTCCGCCTTAGCGTTGTCGCAGGCCAGCGCCATGCGATCGTCCACTTGCGTGCTGTGGTTGGAGCCGTCGCCGTACCAGCGGTCCTGCGTGTTCATTCCGTCGCTGAGCAGGATGATGACGCGCTGCGTGTCGGAGGGAAGCGAGGGCGGGCTGAGCGGCGCGCCTTGCGACAGCGCGTGCCAGCCCCAGGCAAGACCGATGGTCTGGTTGGTCGAGCCGCTCGCCGACATGGCGTCGATCTCGCTGCTCAGACTTGTCCAGTTGTAGCCGAGCGGCAGGATCGCGGTGGCGGCACAGGAAGGCGAGTTCTCCTCCACCATCATCGAGTTCGGCGTGGCAGGTGCGGGCGTGGCGTTGCTGGCATCGTAATTCTGCGGCGTGACGGGGGCGTTTGCCGTGCCGCGGTCGGTGACGCAGCCGGTCCAGGTGTTCGTATTGTTGGCGATCCAGGTGTGGCTGTACTTGCCGCCGGCGATGCTGACACTGTTGAAGCAGCCGTTCCAGTAATGGCCGTCGGTGGTATCGGACGGGCAGATATATCCCTTGTAGGTGCCACTCGACGGCACCTTGGTGGTGTCCGCGCTGCCGTTGGTCGGCGTGGACGCGCAATGGTAGCTTTGGACACCGTCCGACCACGGACAATTCGAGCCGGGTCCCACGCTCGTCGAAGGCGTCGGCGGGGCGGCGGTGAAATCCGCGGTGCTCAACCAGCTGGATCCCGCATAGGAGGTGCCGATCTTCACGTTGCGGGTGAAGGGGATCACCGCCACGCGCACGTCGCCCGCCGTGGTGGAAGCGTTCTGCAGCATGGTCAGAAGCTGATGCGACGCCGTCTTGAGCGCGCTCATCTTGCTGGTGCCGGTATTGTCGGTATCGTTCATCGATCCGGTGATGTCGAGCACCAGCGACACCCACAACTTCAGCTGTCCCCACACGACTTTGGACGACGTCGCGACCGTCATCGTGTTGATTCCGACCACCTTGAGCAATGTCGTGGGCATCTGATCCGTGACGCTGACCGTCACGGCTTGAGTGGCAGTCGTAACGACCAGCGCGCTCGGAACGCCGTAAGAGGAATCGATTTTGTAGTTCGCGTTGAAGTACTGCTGCGCCAACGTCTGCATCTGCGACTGGGAGAGGCCGGTCGAGGAACCCACCGCCAGCGCCGCGCCGTCCAGCGCCTCGGACATGTTCGTCCGCACGACGATGGCGCGCGCATAGTCGAGGCCGGCTCCTGCGGCCAGCGACAGCGGCACCAAAGACACGGCGAAGATCATCGCCACGTTGCCGCGACAGGCGGCCGCGAAGGCGCGTGTGCGAACCGCCGCGCGGCGGCCGATCAGCTTCTCGAGCGCAGGCATTTTCGGGCCCTCCGGGTCCTCTCTTTATCCATGATCCGCCTTAAGTGGTGAAATTGCCGTTGTTATTGCCCGTAATGGTTAGGCCTTCGTTATCCAAGCGGTGCATATTTAGTGAAAGGATACGGAAAGTCTTTTCTTAAGCATTTTTTCAGCATGGCCGCCGCTTTCCCTTCGCCGGACGGCCGCAAACTCGTTTAATGGGGTGCTTCCGCCGACAGGAAGCGTGGGGAAGGCACTGCCGTGACCGGATTCACGAAGCGATGGAGCTTGAGGGCGCGCACAAGGCTGGCGCGAACCGCCCTGCGCATGCGCAAAACCGCGCGCGCCGGATCGGCCGCCATCGAGTTCGCTTTCATCGCGCCGGTCTTCTTCATTTTTCTCATGGGCACGATAGAAGTGGGCATCATGTTCTTCGCCCAGTTCACGCTGCAAAACGCCGTCAACGATGCCGCAAGGCTCATCCGTACCGGTCAAGTCGGATTGAGCAGCATGACGGCCGCGCAGTTCCGCACCTTCATCTGCAGCGAGACCGATCCGCTCCTGAAATGCGATACCAACCTCCAGATCGACGTGGAAACCTTTTCGAGCTTCGCCGCGGCAACCCCCGGCAGCCCGCTGAAAGCCGACAATACGCTCGATCCCGCCCTCAACAACTTCGCGCCCGGAACGGTGTGCAGCATCGTGCTGGTGCGCGTATTCTACATCTGGGACGTGGCCACTCCGCTGCTCACGCCTTTCATGATCAACATGGCGAACAACGATCACCTGTTGACCGGGACTGCGGCGTTCCGCAACGAGCCCTACACCACGAACGTGTCCGGATGCTGAAGCTCTTCACCCGGTTTTTCAGAGCCCGCGACGGCATGGCGGCGGTCGAATTCGCCTTTATCGCTCCCGTCATGATCCTGATCTTCTTCGGCTCGCTGGAATTGACGATGGCCGTCGATTGCCGCTCGCGCGTCAACAACGTCGCTTCGACGGAGGCGGATCTGGTGGCGCAGGCCACCACCGTCAGCAGCGCCGACGTCACAAATACGTTCGGAGCGGTCAACGCAATTCTTTATCCTTATGCCGCAACAGGTATGCAAATCGTCGTCTCGAGCCTCGTCGACGACGGTAATGGCAGCACCAAGGTCGCCTGGAGCAACGCTCAGAACGCCACGCCCAGGACGGTAGGAAGCACGGTCGCCGTTCCCACCGGCCTCATCGTTTCGGGCTCCGGCAATAGCTTGATCCTGGCCGAGATCACCTACGCGTACACTTCGCCGACCCTCGTCTTCCTCACCGGGCCGATTAATATGACGAGCGCCTTCTATTCCAAGCCGCGCCGCAGCGTGGTCGTGGCGCACACCTGAAATCCGAAGATTCTAGCCCGCGCTCTTCCGCAGGCGATCGTCGCGCGGACGCATCAGCCCTTCCTGCGCCACCGAAGCGATCAGGCGGCCGTCGCGCGTGAACAGCGTGCCGCGGTTGAGGCTGCGCGCGCCCGAGGCGCTGGGGCTGTCCAGAACGTAGAGCAGCCAGTCGTCGACGCGGAAGGGGCGATGGAACCACATGGCGTGGTCGAGGCTCGCCAGCTGCACCTTGTCATCGAACCAGCCGATGCCGTGCGGCAGCATGCCCGCATCGAGCAGCGGCATGTCCGAGGCATAGGCCAACAGGCATTGGTGGAAGGCCGGATCGTCGGGCAGCCTGCCCGCCGCCCTGATCCACAGCATCTCCTGCGGCGGACGTTTCTCCGGTGCGAAGTAGGCGCGCGGCTCCACCGGACGCACCTCGATGGGACGCAGCCGCAACGCCGAGGCGCGCACGTCCTCGCTGAGGCGGCCGGCGATCTTGGCGCGCAGCGTTTCTTCGCTCTCCAGCGACTCCGGATCGGGCGCCTTCGGCATCTCGAAAGCGTGCTCGTAGCCGGGCTCATGGAGCTGGAACGAGGCTTCCAGCGTGAAGATCGCGCGGCCGTGCTGGATCGCCACCACGCGCCGCGAGGTGAAGCTGGTGCCGTCGCGCGAACGGTCGACTTCATAGAGGATCGGCACCTTGGGATCGCCGGCGCGCAAAAAATAGGCATGCAGCGAATGGCAGACGCGCCCTTCCACCGTGCGTCCGGCCGCCACCAGCGCCTGTCCCAGCACCTGTCCGCCGAAAACGCGTTGCACGCGGTCCTTGGAACTCTTGCCGCGGAAAATGTTCTCTTCGATCTTCTCCAGGTCGAGCAGCTCGAGGACTTCCTGAATCGCCGAATTCGCGTTCATGTCGCGAGCCTTAACCACGCATTAGGCCCCGCGCAAGCCGCTCCGCCGTTAATTCCCTTTGCCCGGATCGTGCAGACCCTCTAGAACAGGCCTTTCCCGTTCCGACCGGCATAGGGTTTCCGCCAAGCGAGATATGGCCAACCGACTCCTCGAACGCGCCGCCCATCAGCGGCCCGCCAACACCAAGCGCGGCGTGCTGGAGCGCCTCTTCACCCTGATGTTTCAGGGGTTTGTCTACAATCAGATCTGGGAGGATCCCGACGTCGATCTCGAGGCGCTGGCGCTCAAGGCGCATCATCGCGTGCTCACCATCGCCTCGGGCGGCTGCAACGTCCTCAACTACCTCGCCGCGGACCCGGCGAGGATCATCGCCGTCGATCTCAATCCCAACCACGTGGCGCTGACGCGCCTCAAGCTGGCGGCGCTCGCCAATCTGCCGACCTACGAGGATTTCTTCCGCTTCTTCGGCGAGGCCAACGACAAGGCCAATCGCCAAGCCTACGACACCTGGCTCTCGGCCAAGCTCGACCGGGAGACCAGCCATTACTGGGAGAAGCACATCCCGCTGCACGGCCGGCGCATCAACATGTTCGCCCGCAATCTCTACCGCTACGGCCTGTTGGGACGCTTCATCGGCATCCTGCACGCGGTGGCCAAGCTGCACGGCAAGCGGCTGGAGCACATGCTCGATGCCCGCACGCTTGCCGAGCAGCGCGTCGCTTTCGATCGGCTGATCGCCCCGCTGTTCGATCATCTCTCGGTGCGCCTGTTGTCGAAGAGCCCCGTCTCGCTCTACGCGCTTGGCATTCCGCCGGCGCAGTACGATGAACTGGTGGCGGGCACCGGCGGCAACGCCATCGCGGTGCTGCGCCAGCGCGTCGAGCGGCTGGCCTGCGATTTTCCGATCCACGAAAACTATTTCGCCTGGCAGGCCTTCGGGCGCGGCTACGATATCGCCAACCGCGAGGCGGTGCCGGCTTATCTCAGGCGCGATGTCTACGATGTAATCCGTACGCGGACGAACAAGGTGGAAGTGCATCACGCCTCCCTGACGGACTTCCTGACGCATCAGGACGCCCATTCCATCCACCGCTTCGTGCTGCTCGACAGCCAGGACTGGATGAACCCGGCGCAGATCTCCTCGCTGTGGGCCGAGATCGACCGCACCGCCGATGCCGCGGACGGGCGCGTCATCTTCCGCACTGCGGGCACCGACTCGCCGTTGCCGCGCAAGCTGCAGCCGGAACTCTTGGCGCCCTGGATCTATCTCGAGGCGGAGAGCAAGGCTTTCCACGCCAGGGACCGCTCCTCGATCTACGGCGGATTCCACGTCTATGCCCGGCGACCGGCCGTTTGACCACCGCCATGCCGAACTGATGGACCGGGTCTACCGGCATCAGCGCCACATCTACGACTTCACGCGGAAATATTATCTGTTCGGACGCGACAGACTGATCCGCAATCTCATGTTGGCGCCGGGCGAGCGCCTGGTCGAGATCGGCTGCGGCACCGCGCGCAACCTCGTGCGCATCGCCCGGCTTTATCCCGAGGCGCAGTTGTTCGGCCTGGATGCCTCGCAGGAAATGCTGAAATCGGCGTCCGAGACGATTCGCAGAGCCGGTCTCGCCGGACGCATCGGCCTCGCGCACGGCTATGCGGAGGAATTGTCGCAGGCGATGTTCGGCGAGACGCGACCCTTCGATGCCTGTCTGTTCTCCTACAGCCTCTCGATGATCCCGGAGTGGAAACAAGCGCTTCTGGCGGCTTCGCGGACTCTTTCGCCGAACGGACGAATTCACATCGTGGATTTCGGGGACCTTCGCGGTCTCGGCATCGGGCGCAATTTTATGCTTGCGTGGCTGCGATTGTTCCACGTCGCGCCGCGCGTCGAGCTGCTGGAGACGTTCGAACGAGTCCAAAGCGGCAAACTGCATGTTTTGCCCGGACGGTACGCATTCTCAGTGACGATGAGCAGAACTTGCAAATCAGCATTCTTCTAATTTGTTGCAGGGGGGTCACAACACCCTTTGGAATCCCAGGTTTGACCGTTTGCGACACACCTTTGCGTAGACAAGCCTGGATCAGACAAGCATTATTGCTGCACGTCCTTATTTTTTCGACGTTCTGGTGGGGAAGCTCATCCGGCGGCTCAATAGATGCGAGGGTGGAAAATGAAACTTCGTTCGATCGCTTTGGCGGGTGTTGCAGTGCTGGCCCTTTCGGTGCCGGCAGCAGCAAGTGATACGACGGGTTGGTATCTCGGTCTCGGCGTCGGCTGGGACAGCATGGCTGATTTCAACCAGCACGTCGTCGGCGCCTATACGCCGCCGATCGCCGACTACAACACGAAGACGGAAGACGCCGCGCTGTTCATCGGCACGTTCGGCTATCGCTTCGAAAACGGTTTCCGGCTCGAGAACGAGGTCGGTTACGTCGATCACAACATCAACGGCGGCGATCTGCCGAGCGCCAACATCACAACGTCGTTCACCGGATCTGTGACCGTGCTGTCGGACTTCGTCAATCTCCTCTATGACTATCCCCTGACCTCCAGGCTGGATCTATTCGGCGGCGGCGGCATTGGCGCAGCCAACGTCCATTCCAAGATTGCCTACACCGGGGTGACCTACTTCGACGTCGATCAGATCCGGTTTGCGGCGCAGGGCATCATCGGCCTGAAATACTGGCTGAGCGACACAGTCGATATCGGCGTCGATTACCGCTATCGCGCCTTCTTAGGCGACATGAGCTATACCCAGGTCATCAACGAGCGCAACTGCATCAAGACGATCGGCGACCTGAACGAGAACGTGGTGATGTTCAGCCTACGTTACTATTTCGAATCGCCTCCACCTCCGCCGCCGCCTCCTCCTCCGCCGCAGCCTCCTTCGCCGCCGCCGCCGCCGCCACCGCCGGTGACGACCTACATCGTCTTCTTCGACTTCAATAAGTCGAACCTGACGGAAGCAGCGCAGGCAGTGGTTGCCGAAGCCGTCAAGTCGGCCAAGGAGCATGGCTTCGTGAAGGTGCAGATCGTCGGCCACACCGACACGGTCGGCTCCGACAAGTACAACATGAAGCTGTCAATGGCCCGTGCAGCGGCCGTCAAGGACGAGATGGTCCGCGAGGGTATGGACGGAACGACGATCGCTATCGATGGCAAGGGCTTCCATGAACCGCTCGTTCCGACGGGCCCGGGCGTGCGCGAGCCCCAGAACCGCCGGGCGGTCATCGATTTGGGCAGTTGACAGGTCATTTGTTGACCTTAGAGAAGGGCGGGCCTTGGGTCCGCCCTTCTCGTTTAATGCATTGATTTCAAATCTGTTTTTTCTAGAAGAGCCAATAATCTGAGTAGATTCCACTGTATCCCCGCAGGCACGGTCTGAGACAAATGAGCGCTGACCCTTAATTGGCTTGTGGTAAAAAAGCGCGGAAATGGTGCAAGGTAAGCAGACAGGTGCCATAAATGGCGCCGGGCGCGAGGCCGCCGAAGCACGACGGGCTGGTGCGCATGATTTGAATCAAAAGGGGGACCCCTATGAAACTCCGCACTTTGGCGCTCGCCGGCGTTGCGTTGATCGCGCTTTCCGGCTCGGCGGTCGCCGTTGACACCAGTTGGTATGTCGGCATCGGTGCTGGCCTGAACCTGCAGCAGGACGTTGCCATCCACTCTTCGGACGGTGGCACCGCTAAGTTCGATCCCACTTGGCGCGGCATTGTTACGCTGGGATATGCCTGGGACAATAATTTCCGCCTCGAAGGCGAGCTGGGCTACACCGACCCGAACGTCAAACAGCAATGCTGGTCAGACGGATGCGAAGATCTATCCGGCGTGGACGTACAGCAATTCAGTATGATGGGGAATGCGCTGTACGACTTGCCGATGGACGATCAATGGTACCTCACCCTCGGTGTGGGCGCCGGTTATTCGTGGGTCAGGATAACGAACCCCAACGAGCATTATGCTGGCGGCGGTTTCACCTGGCAGGGAATTGCAGGCGTGACCTATAAGCTCAGCGACGATGTCGATGTTCAGCTTGACTATCGCTATGTCGACATCGAAAACCCCCATATAGGTGACCAAAGCCTCGATCGGCTCGAGTCTCACAACGTCATGCTGAGCCTGCGCTGGTACTTCGACCAGCCGCCTCCGCCGCCTCCGCCGCCTCCTCCGCCGCCGCCCCCTCCGCCGCCCCCGCCGCCGCCG
>PMKE01000060.1 GCA_003158585.1 Alphaproteobacteria bacterium | reverse complement strand
GTCAGGCGGATCGGCGGTTCGCGGTTGAGCACGATGGCGCGCTTGGCGATGTTCTTGGCGAGGTCGCCTATGCGCTCCAGTTCGCTCGCCGTCTTGATGGCCCCTAACGTCTCGCGCAGGTCGACGGCCATAGGCTGGCGCAGCGCCAGGAGCTTCAACGCCTGTTCCTCGATCTGCTGCTGAAGCTCGTCAACGCGCCGGTCGCCGCCGACGACCAACTCGGCGCGGCCGGTATCGCGGCGGGCGATGGCCTCTATGGCGTCGGCGAGCTGGGCTTCGGCAAGCCCGCCCATCTGGGCGACGCCGGATGCCAGAGCTTCAAGCTGTTCCGTGAAGGCTTTAACGGTGTGATCGGTCATCGCCATTGTCCTGGTCGGTCGCCTGCGCCCTCTCTAGGCGCCAAGCCACATAGATATGTGAAACTTTTATGACAATTATGTGACAGCTACATCGGCCGCTTTTCGGGCCGCGGGCAGGAAAATCGTGAAGGTCGAGCCCTCGCCGATCCTGCTTTCGATCTGCATTCGGCCGTTATGGCGGTTGACGATGTGCTTGACGATGGCCAGTCCAAGTCCCGTGCCGCCCCGCTCCCTGCTGCGCTTCACGTCGACGCGGTAAAAACGCTCGGTAAGCCGCGGAATGGCTTCCGGAGGGATCCCCTCGCCGTCGTCCTTGATGTCGACCGTGACCATTGCGTCCTGGCTGCGACGGCCGGTGGCGGAGGTGAGGCGCAGGGTGATCGCCACGGTGCCCTTGTCGCTGCCGTATTTGATAGCGTTGTGGATGAGGTTCTGGAAGAGCTGCACCAGCTCGTCGCGCTCCCCTGTCACGGGCGGCAGAGCTTCGGCGGCATCGATAGCGATCGTGATGCCGTCGATGTCGGCCAGCGGCGCCAGCGCCGCCGCCGCGGCTCGCACCACGCTTTCGACCGAGACTTCGCCCCTCGGAGGCACGTGTTCGTTGAGTTCGATGCGCGTCAGCGAGAGCAGGTCCTCGATCAGCCGGCGCATGCGCTCGGCTTCCACCGACATGATGCCGAGGAACTTGTCGCGCGCCTTCACATCCTCCCGAGCGGGACCCTTCAGGGTGTCGATGAAACCGGTCAGCGCGGCCAGCGGCGTGCGCAGCTCGTGGCTGGCATTGGCGATGAAGTCCACGCGCATCTGCTCGGTGCGCTTGACGGACGTGAGATCGTGCATCAGCAGCATGGCAATCGCGGGATCGCCGCCCACCCGCGCGGTGTAGGCCTGATAGTGACGCTCCACCGGCACGCGGACGACAAACTCGACCGCTCCGGGCTCGCCGGTCGCCGAACTGCGCGCTAGCGCCTCCAACACCGCCGGCGTGCGCAACAGCGACGAGACGTGTTTGTGCTCCACGTCGACGCCGATCACCTCGCGCATGGCGCGGTTGGCGTACTGCACGCGTCCGCCTGAATCGGCCAGCATGAGCGGATCGGGAAGCTGTTCGAAAATTTCGCGCGCGAGCGGCGGCAGGACCGGCAGGTTGGCTCTTTCGCGATCTCCGTTCTGCGGCGCTTTCCCGGGCATGCGATTCGCCGCGATGCTGGCGGCTGCGGCGGTAGCTACCACCGCCAAACCCGCGATCCAGATGCCGGGCGTGCCGAACCACGCGATCACCGCGCCGCCCACGATCAGACCGGCGGCGGCGGCCAGCAGCATCCGGCGCAGATCAAGCCAGAACACAGTCTCTTTCGCCATTGGCGCGTGTCACTCTCGATTCGCAGCCGGACATCTTATGCGCAATTTTGTGACGATCTGCGACGGTTCGGTTAAAGGCATTCCACGAATTTCGACGAAGCTGTGACCAATCTGCCCGGGTCCGGCCGGAAACCCGCGGCGGCAATTGACCCTGCCGCGCCGAACGGATTAGCTCTTCTCATGCGCATGGTTTCGGGAACGCGAAAGCGGCTGCCCCCGCAACTGTAACCGGCGAGGACGCATCCATAAGGCCACTGAGGCGAGAGCTTCGGGAAGGCGGATGCCGACGAAGACCCGGGAGCCAGGAGACCTGCCCTGCGCCGTCGTCCTGTTTCCGGCCGGGATGCGTCGGGAGCTGCGGGGGAAACCGTCGCGACGACAAGGTTGAGTCGTCGCGGGATCCCGATGGTCGCAAGACTTACTCTCACAAGACGCAAGCGGAATACCCGCCCGGCGACTCTTGGCTCGCACCAGGAGAACGTCATGCGCAGATCGCTCCTTTCTGCCGCTCTATTGATTCCTCTAGCCTCCGCCGCCTTCGCAGCGCCCGAGACCATCGTGGTGAGTGCCACCCGCTCGCCGCAGCCGCTGGCGGTGACGGGCGCCTCCATTTCCGTCGTCACCGCCGGCGATCTCGAAACCCGCCAGATCGTCCTCGTCGGCGACGCGTTGGCTTTAACGCCCGGTCTGACCGTCGTGCGCAACGGCGGCACCGGCCAATCGACGGACGTGCTGCTGCGCGGTGCCGAGGCCGGGCAAACACTGGTGCTGGTCGACGGCGTTCGCATCAACGATCCCAGCGCCACCAGCGGTTTTGCCCTCTTGGGCGACGTGCTGGTCAACGGCATCGAGCGCATCGAAGTGCTGCGCGGGCCGCAATCGACGCTCTACGGCAGCGACGCCATCGGCGGGGTGGTGAACATCCTGACGCTGCGCGGCGGCGAGGCGCCGTTTGCGGCGCGCGTCCAGGCCGAGGGCGGATCGTTCGATACTTACCGCCTGAACCTCGCAGCGAATGGAACCTATCGGTCCGTCGAGTACGGCGCGGCGGCTAACTACTACGGCAGCAACAGCATCTCCGCGGCCGACGCGCGCAACGGCAATCGCGAAGCGGACGGCTATCATCACTTCGGGGCGACGGCCAACCTCCGCTGGCACGCGACCGGCGATGTGAGCCTCGACGCGCGCCTCTATTACACGCGGGCGCGCGACAGCTTCGACGGCTATCCGCCGCCCACCTATAGCTTCCAGGACACCCACCAGTACGGCAGAAACATGCTGCTGGCCGTTTATGGCGGGGTGAATTTATCGCTGTTAGACAAGCGTTTCACAAACCGCGTCGCGATCACCCGTACCGACAGCGACCGGCGGACCTTCGATCCCACACTGTCACCAAGCGAGGATTTCTCCGCCGAAGGCGGCGACACGCGACTGGAATATCAGGGCGTGTTCAAGCTGGACGACGCCAACGAAGCGACCTTCGGCGCGGAAAGCCAGTCCACCACGCTGACAACGCGAAGCATCTACGATCCCGCTGTGATCAAGGGCAGCGGCCGCATCAACGGCGTCTATGCACAATGGCAGACGCTGCTCTTCAGCGCGCTCACCCTGACCGGCGGCGTACGCTATGACGACGACCGGGAATTCGGCGGCCGCACCTCGCTGAAGCTGGCGGCGGCGTGGCAGGCGCTCGATGGTACTACGCTGCGCGCCAATTACGGCGACGGCTTCAAGGCGCCTAGCCTCTATCAGCTGTTCTCGCCCTACTCCAATCCGGTCGAGAATCTGAAACCGGAAACGGCAGCCGGCTGGGAAGCCGGGATCGACGAGCGCTTCGAGGGTGTGAAGCTGTCGCTCACCTATTTCGAGCGGCGCACCGGCAACCAGATCGACTTCTTCTCCTGCTACGGCGTGACTTCGCCTGCCTGCGATCTGCGCGCGGCACAGGGCGGCTATTATTACAACGTGAAGCGTTCACGGGCCCGCGGCGTCGAAGCCGAGATCGCGGTCCAATTGACGGAGACGCTCTCCTTCAGCGCCAACTACACCAACCTGACGGATACCGATTTGGCAAGCGGATTGCAGCTGGCGCGCCGGCCGCACGATACCGCGGGCGCTCTCGTCACCTGGCAGGCCCTGCCCCAACTGTCGCTTGGCATCGGCGCCAACTACATCGGCTCGCGCTTCGACGATGCGTATCATTTCACGCAGCTCAAGGAGGCGGTCCGCATGAACGCCTTTGCCGCTCTCAAGCTGGACGATGCGTGGGAACTGTTTGGCCGCTTCGAGAATCTGACGGACGAACGCGCACAGCCTGTCGCCGGTTACGGTGCGCCGGGACGTGCCTTCTACGCTGGGATACGGTCGAGTCTCTGACCCGCCGCGCGCCGGTGCAGCGGCACGGGCTCGGTCTTGTAATAGAGGCCGGGCGCACCTTCGGACGGTGCGTATCCGATCGTCAGTCCCGACACCAATTCCGCGGGACCGACGAGGAGCGCGCCGTCCTGCGCCAGCACGTCGCCGATGCGGTCGAAAACCGAGAGGCGCGTCTTGTGGTCGAAGTACATCAGCACGTTGCGGCAGAAGATGACGTCGAGGTCCGGCAGCCAGCCGAAGGAATCCAAGAGATTGAAGGTGCGGAAGGTCACCATGCGCCGCAAACTGTCGGAGATGCGCCAGTTCGTGCCTTCCTGCATGAAGTTGCCGACCAGGCGGCGGATCGGCAGTCCGCGCTGCACTTCGAACTGCGAGTAGAGCCCTTCCTGGGCGCGCGTGATCATCTGGGAGTTGATGTCGGTGGCGATCAGCGTGATCGTCCAGCCCTTGGCCAGGAGCTTGAAGTCCTCGAGGATCATGGCGACCGAATAAGGTTCCTGCCCGGCAGCACAGGCCGCGCACCAGATGCGCAGATGCTTCGACTCCGCACGGTCCACCATGAGAGTGGGCAGCACGATGTCGCGGAATTCCTCGAAGGTCTTGCGGTCGCGGAAGAAGGACGAGTCGTTGGTGGTCATCGCCTCGATCACCGCCTGGACCAGCGCCTCGTGGCCGTAATGCAGCTCCTTGAGCAGCGAGCCGACGTCGCGGAAACCGAAGCGGCGCATCACCGGCACCAGCCGGCTTTCCACCAGATGCGTCTTCTTCTCGGTCAGCATCAGGCCCGAGCGGCGGCGAAGCACATCGGCGAGATAGGCGAAATCCTGCTGATTCATCGTTGCGCCATCACCAGTCCGACTTCCGCGAACTTCGCCTCGATGATCTCGCGGTCGAACGGTTTCATGATGTATTCGTCGGCGCCCGCGCCCAGCGCTTCGGTGATGTGAACTACGTCGTTCTCGGTGGTGCAGAACACGACGACCGGATGATGGCCGCTGGCTTCGCTGCGCAGCGCGCGGAGGAATTCGATGCCGGTCATCTGCGGCATTTGCCAATCGAGCAGGATGACGTCCGGCATGCGGCGGCGGCAGGACTCCAGCGCCATGATGCCGTTCTCGGCCTCCTCCGTTTCATAGGAGAGGTCTTGCAGGATGCGGCACGCGATCTTGCGGATCACGCGGCTGTCATCGACGACAAGACAGGTCTTCATGAATCCGGCCCGGCATGACTTGGAGCCGCAACGTTACCCCGGGAAAGTAAATGGCGTATTTACCCGCGTCGGCGACGCTTAACCCGCCGTAAACTCTACCCGGCCTTCGCGCGCGGCGACCGTCAGGCCCGCATTGACGCCCTTGGCCAGCCGCCAGGTCAGCACCGGCTGCACACCCCGCGCATCGCTTACCGCAGTCTCCCCTTTCAGGGCGCGCTCGACATCCTCCACGACCCGCGCCCCTTGGCCGGCGGCGACGATCTTGAAGCCCATCACGGCAGGGTCGGGACCCGTCTCGATTTGAACCGTGCCGCCGCGCGGCAGGCAGTCGGCCGCGATCAGCGCCGTGTTCATCACCAGCTTGGCCCAGTCTTTCGGCCAGTTGACGCGCGGCGCCTCCCAATGCAGCGCCACCTTGCTGCCCTCAAAAAGTTCTTTGACCAGTCGGCCAACTTCGCCGAGGTCCAGCTCCGCCCCCGCCGAGCCCGCCGCGCCGAAAGCGATTCGCATGAATTGCAGTCGCGCCAGCGCCTGGGCCGCGCTGGACGTTACGACCTTGAGCGCATTGGCCCGCATGGCATGGTCGCGTTCGTCTTCAAGGACTTCCAGCCCGTTGACCACGGCGCCCAGGGGGCTCACAAGATCGTGGCATACGCGGCTGACGAGAAAGGCTGAAAATTCAAGGTCGTTCATGGGTCCTCGAAAAGTCTAGGCGGCAGCGTCAAGAATTGGTTATCGTCTCCTTCGCCTCTTAAGGAAAGCTTAATGATTTCGATTCCGGTATTGGAGCTGGGGCCAATGGCAGGAGCGGGAGTGCCCGCCGGGGGGAAACAGCCATGACCGAAAGCCATGCTCATGCCGCTTCGCCGATGCTGCGCGCGCTGGCGCGCATCGCCTATGACGCGGGCGCCATCGTGCTCGCCCATTATGCCAACGAGATCACGGCGACCTGGAAAGAGGACCACTCTCCGGTGACCGCCGCCGACGTGGAAGCCGAGCGTTTCATCCTGAAGCGTCTGGCGCAGCTCGCCCCCGACGTGCCCGTGGTGGCCGAGGAGGAAGTGGCCGCGGGACGCACGCCCAAGGTGGGCCGCAGGTTCTTCCTGGTCGATCCGCTGGACGGCACCAAGGAGTTCGTCAGCAAGAACGGCGAGTTCACCATCAACATCGCCGAGATCGTCGAAGGCAAGCCGGTGCGCGGCGTGGTCTACGCGCCCGCCAAGGACCGCATCTTCTTCGGCGAGACCCTCAGCGGCGCCTTCGAGATCGTTGCCGCGCCGGGCGGGGCGCCCGATTTCGGCGAAGCGCGTCCGGTTCAGGCGCGCGCGCCGGGCGAAGGCGGGCTGGTGGTGGCCGTCAGCCGTTCGCACAACGACAAGAAGACCGACGAATACCTCACCGCTTTCCAGGTGAAGAAATACCTGGTGGCGGGGTCTTCGCTGAAGTTCTGCATGATCGCGGTGGGCGAAGCCGACCTCTATCCGCGCCACGGCCGCACCATGGAATGGGACACCGCGGCGGGCCACGCCATCCTCGCGGCGGCGGGCGGCTCGGTGACCACGACGGACGGCAAGCCGTTCAACTACGGCAAGCCGGGTTTCGCCAATCCTCATTTCGTGGCGAGAGGGTTGGACGCAAAACCGGCGTAGCAGAGGGCGAATGGCGAATAGCTTTCTGCCCCCGCGAGCGCAGCGAAGCGGGGGAAGTGTCCGGCGTAGCGCAGCGAAGCCGGACGAAGGGGGCTTTCGCGGCTCAAACGGTTGGACCTCAACATCCTGAGCCACTGTTTCCCGATCCCACTTCCGCTTGAGAATTATTTTCCGGAATCTTCCGGCCCTCGGGGGGAGGGGTACGGCCGGATAGCCGATGCCCATTCGAACCTTCGAATTCGAGGGGGATAACCGCCCGACCGTGAAAATAGCAAAAGTCGAATTCAAATCGGCCAAAATCGCGCTAATGCCTTGTAGAACTTGAAAATAACGCGAATGAACGGACGCCCCTGAAACTGCATTGTGGCCCTTTTTCAGCACCTATTCTCAACCTCCGGTTGCCATCACTACTTCGAACGAAATTGGACGCCTTCGCGCCCAGGCTTCGCCCGTTCTGCGCATGTAGGTACTCATTCCCAGGTGTCAAGGGGTGCGACGGAATTTATTTTCGCGCAGAATTCGCAAACGCAGTCGCAGTAAATTCAGCGGGCGGCTTCATCGCGATCTCCGCGTCTAGGATGTCTTTGGCGTCCTCAGCTTCCCAATAGCCGATCATCTATTGCCAATCACACGAGAGGCGCTGATTCAGTTGTGATCGCTCTGAATGAAACATCTGCTACGACCATTCGTAGCCTGCCAATATCTGCAAATGACGCAAGTTGGTCGAGAGCCAAACGTCCGCTCATGGCCGGCGGATTCAACGGGTCGAG
>PMKE01000090.1:380-27534 GCA_003158585.1 Alphaproteobacteria bacterium | reverse complement strand
CGCGGCCGTCACCGGACGCTTACACTTCTTTTTCGCTTTTCGCATCAGCTCAGCGGGGTTGTCCGACGGAAAGAGCCGCAAGGTCGTCTCAAATTCTTTAAGCAAATCACGTATTACCGCCGCGCACTCAGCAAAGCCAATTTTCTTGGCGACAAGTTCCGAAGCCATGATTGCCCGGTGGCATTGGTCTGTCAGACATCGCGCTGCTTCGCCTTGGCGTGGTGTGCCAGCCATGCCTTTCAGATGAAATTGACCAGGGTCACCACCGTAAAGCTCCATTATGTGTGGATATGCACTGTGAACGTATCCGGAAAAGACATTGTGGATGACCGTGGTTGTCGTCTGAATATCAGACGGATTCACAACCTCCTTAGCCATTCGAGCAAATGAAGCGTGGATGTGCCTTCGTGTAACCGTATCCCGCTTTTGGTGGGAACCCAGCACGTCCCCAGTATCAGCGAACTCCTCTTGATAGAAGTCGTGAAAGAAGCGCTCTTGGTTTGCGTCAAAGTTTGTTCCGTTCTTCGGTATCAGCATGAAGATAATGTCACTGCAACAATCGTCGGCGACGCGAATTAGGGCGTACATCTCCTGCGCATAGCCCGCGCTGTGAAGCACTACACATGCATTTAGAGTACTTACGAGTTTTGCTCCTTTCAAAAAGCAAAGCAATGTGTCCGACTGTTTGGAATACCGATACACGGGCATTTTCCCCAGCAACACTATGCGGGGCGGTCCAAATGTGGCCGCCATCGCATCGTACTGCGCTCTAAGAGCATCCAGCATGTTCGCAAGATACACAGGCAACGGAATAGTCGTCATTTGCATCTCGACAGCGGATCGCGTGCCTTCCTTGAGAATATCATACGTGACGCGGGTGATTCGCCAGCCTGAATATCCGTATGTGACGCTTGTGAGACCTTGTCTCAACGGCCAGTATGGGGCCGGAAGCTGCCGTTCGGCTTAGGACCGGGAAGCGCCACATTTAGACCTTTGTCGCTCAGCAATCAGGTGCCCCCGCATTGGCTCAAGGCGATACAGCATTATCGCGTTTCGTGTCGCAGGCTACGTGGTGGTATACGTGCTTATTTGGGCAAGAGCGGCGCCGGGCCAGATGACAAATCCATCGAAGAAGTCAGCCACGGTCATGCGATATACAAATATCGCAGCGATCATCGATGTCCTGTCGCGCAATGAACTGCCTCTTCTCGATCCCACAAGCTGGGATGATCGCAACGACAGACATTTTATGAACTTGTACAGAGGGTTTATCGGTGCAGAGGTAGTCTACGCTGCATGCTGTACACTCTCGAATGAGACGTATCACCATTGGCGAGTGTTCGGGGGACGTAATGGCGCCTACCTGGAATTTGAGCGCGCCGAGCTTGAGCGGCATTTATCTACGCTGGTGGACACGGGACATCCCATAACTTTTAAGCAGGTCAGTTACTTCACTCTCGATAGGATTGAGATGGGACGTCTCAAGCCCGGAGATTTGCCGTTTGCAAAGCGATGGGGCTTCCAGGCAGAGCGAGAGTACCGGATCATCGCAGAAGGCACCGCTTCCCAGCTTACCTATCCGATTCCCCTGCCCGTGCGTTTAATAAGGAAGGTAGTCGTCAATCCTTGGCTGACAAAGGACGTGTATGAGAGCGTCAAAGCCTCCATGAGGAAAATCGATGGGTGCTCGAAGCTAGATGTTGGACGCTCTCATCTGATCGACAACACGCGATGGAAAGTCGCGGGTATTAAGGCGGTAGCTGCTGCGCACAGAAAAAGCTACGCTTTTGGCAATCTGCGCACGAACAAAGCAATGAAGAAATAACATTGGGATCGGGGTCAGAGTAAAAACTCACGACTACTCCTTAACCCTTCAAGCCCTACCGCTGGAGATAGGTACTCCTGCCAATAATGTCTCCTGGCACCGGTGTCATCACAAATTGTTACGAGGCCTTGAAACGGCTTTCTGCAATCACGATATGACTTCGGTAATAAGTGCCGAAGGAGGTGCAAAAACGAAAACGTACTCTGCCGTTCGGCGTGACATCCTCCCAATGGGGAGGGGAGGGGTGGGGGTGTCCCGTTTTTTCGCGAATACAATTTCGTTGCCGGCTTGTCGCGCCGAAGGCGAAGGCGGAAGGTGAAGGAGGCGGAAAGCGGGTACAGAAGCGGTGCGGAAGCAAGCCGTTTTTCTCGTCGCCGCAAGGCATTAGTATGGAAATAGAACGATTCGAATTCGACTTTGGCGAATTTGAATATTCTCCCTATCCCCCACCCCCCTCGATTTTCGAGGTTCGAATAGGCAGAGGGGCGGTGCGGCGCCGTCTTTCTTCGGCTAGGCGATTGATATGTGTGAACTATTCGCCTAACCATCCCGCCTTATTCAAACGGTGCCCGGAGAGCAATGTGTTGAAGTCGATCGCGAAGGATGCAGGGCTGGGTGCCGTGACGGTCGTGCCGGTCGAGGGCCGGGCCCTGTGGCGCGCCTTTCACCGTCTGCCCTACGGGCTGTACAAAAACGATCCTAACTGGGTGGCGCCCCTTCTCCTCGAGCGGCAATTCCATTTCGACAAATCCCACAATCCGTTTTTCCAGCATGCCAAGGCGGCGTTCTGGCTGGCCCTTCGCGGGGGCGAGCCCGTCGGGCGCATCACGGCCCAGATCGACGCCCTCCACTTGGCGCAACATCACGACGCCACCGGTCATTTCGGCTTCATCGAGGGGACCGACGATCCCGCCGTGTTCGCGGCGCTGCTCGGCACGGCCGAGGCATGGCTGCGGGCGGAGGGCATGCGCCGTTCCGTCGGCCCGGTCAGCTTCGCCATGTGGGACGAGCCGGGGCTGCTGGTGGAAGGCTTCGACCGGCCGCCCAACGTGATGATGGGGCACGCCCTGCCTTACTACGAAAAGCGGATCGTGGGGCAGGGTTATGCCCAGGTGCAGGACCTTCTGGCCTATGAATATCCGCTCGATCGGCCGTTCTCGGAGGAAATGCAGCGGAAAATCGCCCGCATCAAACAGAAGCATGAATTCCGCTTCCGGCCGATGCGCATGGACCGCAAGAACTTCGCGTCCGAAGTCGCGTTGATCCTCGACATCGTCAACGACGCGTGGGTCGACAACTGGGGCTTCGTGCCGATGACGCGGGCCGAGCTGGACGACATGGCCGGGGTGTTCAAGTTCCTGCTGCCGCCGGACGCCGCCGTCATCGCCGAGTTCGACGGCGAAGCGGCCGGCTTCGGGTTGATGCTGCCCAACCTCAACGAGACGATCAAAGACCTGGGCGGGCGCCTGTTACCTTTCGGCTTTGCCAAGATGCTCTGGCGCCTGAAGGTTTCCGGCGTACGGTCGGGGCGCCTGGCGCTGATGGGCGTGCGGCGCAAATGGCGGAGTTCCCCGATCGGGGCGATTATCGCGCTCCTGATCATCCACAACGCAAAGGTCAGTGATTTTGCGCGTCCCGGCGAATATGCGGAACTGTCGTGGATCCTCGATTCCAACGAGCGCGTGAAACACCTGCTGAAGGCGTTCGGCGCGACCGTCATCAAGCGCTACAGGATCTACGAAAAGACGCTGGACGTTGGCTCAGACGTGGGCGGCCACTGACGCCGACACGCGCGCGGCGGCGGGATGGGTCGCGACGAAGCTTTCCAGCGCGCTGACGGTGCGGTCTATGTCGTCCGTCGTGTGACGCGCCGAAATGAAGAACCGGATGCGCGGCAGGCCTTTCGGCACGCCCATCTGAACGATGGGCGGCGCATAGATGCCCTTCTTGAGCAGGTAATCCGCACCTTCAATCGTGCTCTTCAGGTCGGGAAAAAGCACCGGAATGATGGCATAGCCTTCGGCGGGCCCGGTCGCCAAATGCGCCTCCTGCGCCCGCTTGAGGAAGTGGGTCGCATTCCTCTGCAAGGTCGACACCCGCTCGGGCTCGGACTCGATCACTTTCAGCGCCGCCTGGGCGGCGGCTGCGATGACCGGCGGCAGGCCGACGCTGTAAACGAAACCGGGCAGCGTGTAGCGCATCCATTCGAGTACCGGCCTTTGCGCGCAAATGAAGCCGCCGCAGGATGCAAAGGTCTTCGACAGCGTGCCGATGATAATGTCGATGCGTTTCGGGTCCTCGCCGAAATACTCGCTGATGCCCCGGCCGTTCTTGCCGAGCACGCCGATCGAATGTGCCTCGTCGATCAGAAGCCAGCTACCGAATTTATCCTTCAGGGCAAGCAGATCCGGAAGATTGGCGATGTCTCCATCCATGCTGTAGAGGCTTTCGGCCACGATGAGGCAGTTGCGGTAGGCCGATCGCGATTCCTTCAGAATAGATTCGAGGTGCTCCATGTCGTTGTGCCGGAACTCGATCGCATTGGCTTTGCAGGCATTGACCCCAGCAACGATGCTGTTGTGGCTGAGCTCGTCGTAGAGGATGAGATCGCGCCGGCCCATGAGATGGGAGATCGTCGTAAGGTTCGTCAGATATCCGCTCACCAGGCTGAGGCAGGCGTCTGCGCCGACGAACTTCGCCAGCGCGTCCTCGAAATCGGCATGGATCAAACGCTCGCCTCCGACCAGGCGGGAGCCCAGCGCGCCCACGCCGATCTTGTCCAAGGCGGACTTGGCGGCAATCTTGATGGCAGGATGGTCCGCGAGACCGAGATAGTCGTAATTGGCGAAACTGACGAGTGCTCCGCCTTCCCGGCCCGCTTTGGCCTGCAATTGATCCAATGGCTGGAACCAGGGATTGTCGATGCCGTCGAGAAGTGCACTTCCAGCCAAGCGCATCCGCCGAATAGCATAGGCCATCAGTGAATGGTCAGATGGCATCGCGCTCTAGCCCCCCATTTCTTCAATATGATAACGCCAGGGAAAGGAAAGCAAGTCCCGACGCTTGCGGCACGAAAAACCGCATCTTTTTAACCCCGAAACCGCGGGGCCTAGCGGCATTTTTGTACTAGCATTGCCGCCGTCTCGACCGCAATAACGGCGATCAGAGGGCCTAGGATGTGATTTACTGAAGTTCATACCAGACTGCACGGACAAAGTTACGCAGTACGCAAGGGCGTTTCCTGGCTCTGTCGCGTTCTCCGCTTACCTAACCTTGGTTCCTTAAGCCACCCCTGTCAGAGAGGACCTTGGCGTTTGTGCCGCGGCTCACCCGGTATACGCTCAAATAGGAAAGTAGTCTGCGCAAGGCTCTCATACGCATTCAAAGGCGGCCAGAAGCCGCTCGAGTATACGGATTTGTGGGCCAGCCGATAGGGGAGTCTGCCGTCGAAAAGTGCCCTGAAGTAGGCACACGCGGCGGCGTTCCCGTGTTCGGCTTGTCGAACCTTTTGTATTGCCCTGCCTCTGACGGGCGTTGCGGTGTTCGTCTCCAAGTAGTCCCGCACCCAGAATGCGCTGACGACGATGAAGCGCGGCTGACGCGTTGCGATAGCTTCATATGGCTGCACAATCTCCGTGACGTTTGGTAACGGATTGCGTGCCTTGAGGGGTTTCTGGCCGACGCGGGTCACTACCGCACCCTCGGGAAAGCGTGGCAGATAGACGTTCAAGCTATAAATCTCGACCGTATCGCCTTTGCGGACATTGGTGTTCAACCAATGTTCTGCGTCGTAGCGCGGATCGGCGAGGAAAGCGGCAACGATACCCGCGCATTGATAAAAGGAGAAAGCGGCAATCGCCAGAACGAGCCCGCGCCCCCCCGCCTTGACCCAAAACTGCGGCGCGAAGAAGAGTTTTTCGGCGGCAATGCCGATATAAACAGCGAGAAATACAGACTGAGGCAGGAGAAAGCGCGTTTCCGTGCGCAGCGCCGCGAAATTGAAGGCGACGGTAAACGATATGATCGCCAGCAGCGGCAATAGCCCTGCGACAAACCGGGCACGATCCTCCCGAAGTCGAAGGGCATGGACCGAGATGCCGAACGCGGCGAGTAGGATCGCGGCTGACGGGTAGAAACGCGGGAAATGCTCCCACATATCCCTCAGGAGAGACAGGCGGCCGGTCCAGTCGTCCTGGTATTGCGCGTAGTTAAGGCTTGCCGGACCGGTCAAGAACGCGATGCGTTCTGCAAAGCCTGCGGGGTTTGTGATCGCTCCATCGACCGCGAGAAGTGCAATGAACGCCACGCCCGCCCAAAGAAGGGCGGTCATCACTACAGGTCGTGCATTTTGCCGGGGCCACCTGTCGAGTGTGAACCACGCCAGAAACGCAAACGGCACGCCTATCAGGAAGACCGCATACGCTTGGTCCTTGGTCGCAACGGCTGCCGCAGCAGCCAGGGCGGCCCAACGCATGTGTCGCGGTTCGTGTTCCGCAATCGCTCGCATCCACCCCCAAACGGAAAGCGCCGCCCAGAACAGATACGGACCATCCAGATTGGTGACTTGCCCGTAATAGGTCAGCGCCGCGTTGAGCGCACAGGCCGCTGCGGCAAACAGACCAGCCCTCCTGCCGCCGACCAACTCCGTCATCCTTGCGATCACATAGATGGTACCGACCGACATGACGGCGCTGACCACGCGCGCCACAACGGCAAAGAAGGTCATGTAGGGAACCTGGATGATCTCGGCGATCACGTCATGCTGGTTCAGCGCAGGCGCGTTGAACAGCGCAATAATCCATCCCGGTGCCGTCAGTATGGCGAGCAGGAACATATGGAGCGGCGGATAGGTGAAGAACGAACCTGGCGCGTAGGTCAGGGCGAGGCCGGTCAGAAAATTGCGTGGCGCGACCCCATCATCGTCCCAGCCGTCCGAAGCCGGCAGCCCCCAGAAGATACCAGCCATCCTGAGAACGGCAGCGACAACGAGAATCCAAAAGAGAGGCGAGCGGAACCACCGCATCAGCCGCTCATTCAGGCCGGATAGTTCGCTCACGATGCGGTTTGATCCGCGTTACGGCGAAGTTGGAATTGTTCGAGTAGCCAAGGCAAACCCACCAGCACAAAATCCTGGAGCAGACCTACCGCCGTCATGAGCACCAGCACAGCCGCCACTTTCGGAGTGGACACGTCCATCGCCCCCGCGGCGGCGAGCCCCACGCCGATGAAAACAAGTTCCTTGTTGGGTACCAGCGGCAGCCGCGTGACCAGCAGGCGTAGGGCGACGAACTGAAAACACATCACGGCCGAGGGCAAGGCACCCGATAACCACCAGATCGTAAATTCCAGCGAAAGCTGAATGACGCTACGCGCAAAATGAAAACCGAAAGTAGTCGCGATCTCGCCGCGACTGAGAGTAGTTACCTTCCGTCCGCCGACGAACAGGCCAAGGCCAAGGATAAGCGGGAGCGAGCAAATGAAGACTGCGGACCACATGCCGCCAAATCCGAGTGCCGGCAGCTTCGCGGCACCCGTAGCCATAAACGCCAGCAGCATCAGCAGGACCACCGCTAGACCGGCGCTAGCGGAAAGAACGTTTGAGTCCTTCACTGCGTGCAGCAGAAGACCTTTCCTCAGGTTCAGTTTTTTTTTGGCCCAGAAGAAAAAGAAAACCTCGCCGGAGTAATCCAGCATGATGCTGTTCATGTATCGCTTGCGGAACAACACGACGAGGGGAAGCGCCCGGCCGACACCCAGCAGATTGCGATAGATGATAAGGTCCGTAATGGGCTGAACGAAAAACGGCAGCAGCACGACGAAGTAGAAGCCGATGGCGATGGGCCTGGCATTCAGGATTTGCCCCCACCCCAGTCGCGTAAGGCTGTAGCCCAGAAATGCGAGCAGCAGGATCGGAATGCCCCAGCGTAGCAGGTGCTGCGCCGGTTTCCCCCAGCGTGCGTTCAATCTGACCGCGGTACTCTCAAGGCCGCGCCAGATTTGCAGGAGCATTCCCATTTGCAGGTTTTCCGAAGAAGCTATCCCAAACGCGCAATATTATAACGGACTCTACAACAGCCGTTCCACTATCGGCAACGTTGCCCGGCGGACGGTTCCGTTAATACCGTGAGAGCACAGCGCGCACGATCGGGCGCGGAATCAACTTAGCAGCGATGCAAATGAGGGCAAACTGCCAGGGTATGACAATATGTCTTGCGCCGCGTTCGAGCTTCCTGGCGATGATCGCGGCCGCAGCATCGGCCGTGATGAGAAACAGCCTCGGCTCTTTCAGGCCGCGGCTCATCGGCGTGTCGACGAAGCCCGGCGAGACCATCGTCACGCCGACGCCGGATTTCCGAAGCCGCAATCGCAGCGCTTCCGCGAACAACACCAGCCCCGCCTTGCTTGCGGAGTATAGTGGCGCCATCGGCAGCGGAAAGAATGCGGCGACGGAGCCGATCAGGACGATCCGCCCGCGGCCGCGTTGCGCCATGCGTTCGGCCATGAGGTTCGCGCCAACGACAGGTACCGTGAAATTCACGCCGGCCATTTTCTCCGCCGCATGCGCATTCTGCGCCACGCGATCGCGCGGCATGCTGCCGCCGAGCCCCGCATTGAAGATGACGAGATCGAGCGGCTTCTCCGTGTCCGTCGCCTCAAGAGCCTGAATGAGCCGATCGAAATCGGTGAGATCAAAACACGAGGTCTCGACGGCGGCACCGCGCGCGCGGCATACCGCTGCCGTCGCAGCGAGACTATCTTCATTCCGCCCCCACAGGACGAGCCGGTTGCCTTGTGCCGCATAGACGCGGGCGAGCGCGGCGCCGATACCGCTCGAGGCACCCGTGATCAGGATATTCTTGGCGGCCATCGGCTCTCCGGAGCTAAAAAAACGATTAATTGAGGCGCGTTCCGCATGAATCTCCCAGTGCATAAACACGTTGACAAAGACACGCTTGGGACTTCTTGTAAAGCCACAACAAGGGGGCTCGGGTACGACTTGTGGTGTCCATTCAAGTGCATAGCCAGCTCGAAGTGCGTGACGGCAATCTCGCTCGCGCGATGAATTCGATTGATGAACATGCCGGTCGGCTTGGATGTATCAACGAGAACCGGCCCTTGCGCGTTGCTCTGGTGGCCAGCTCCTACAATTACATCAGGGACGGCGTCGCTTTGACGCTGAACCGGCTGGTTGCGTACCTAGAACAGCAGGACGTCGAGGTGCTTGTCTTCGCGCCCGTGGGCGAGGTAGCCGCCCTCGAACACCACGGCACGTTGGTGCCCGTTCCGTCGATGGCGTTGCCGCCGCGGCCGGAGTACCGCCTCGCTTTTGGTCTGCCGCGGCAAGCCGTGGAACGGCTGCGGGCGTTTCACCCGGACATCATGCACGTCGCGCTGGCGCCGGACCTGTTGGGTTATAGCGCCCTCAGAACGGCACGGCGGCTGAACATTCCGGTCGTCGCCTCCTGCCACACACGTTTTGAGACCTATCTCAAGCACTATTGGTACTCGGTCTGGCTGGGCGGATTGCTCAAAGCCTATCTGCACCGTGCCTACGGCGCCTGCCGCGAGGTCTACGTGCCGTCGCAGTCCATGATCGACGCGCTGTTGGCGGACGGCCTGGAGGACAACTTCCGGCTCTGGCCGCGGGGCGTTGACACGAAGCAATTCCATCCCGGCAAAAGGTCAAGCGTCTGGCGCGCAAAATACGGCATCGGCGAGAACGAGTTCGTCGTCGCGTTTGTCTCGCGGCTGGTGCGCGAAAAGGAGCTCGACACCCTGGTCGCGACGTTGCGGCGGCTGGAAGCGCGCGGCATTGCCCATCGCAGCTTGATCGTGGGCGACGGTCCCGAACGCGCCGCACTTGAGAGTCAGCTGCCGCAAGCCGTCTTCACGGGCTTCCTGACGGGAGACGAACTCGCTGAGGCCTATGCCTCGTCCGACGTCTTCCTGTTCCCGAGCGAAACCGAGACCTTCGGCAACGTCACCCTCGAAGCGATGGCCTCTGGCCTGCCATGCGTCTGCGCCGATGCGACGGGCAGCCGCTCTCTTGTGGTGCATGGAAACACCGGCTATCTCGCCGGGCCAAGATGCTCCGACGAATTCGCGGATCGTATCGCAACTATGGCACAAGACGGAGAACTGCGTATGCGTTTGGGACAGGCCGCGCGCCAACGCAGCCTCGTATTTTCCTGGGAAGAATCGATGGCTCGCATCCTGGGCTATTACCGCTCGCTGCTCGCAGGAACGACGCCGTGAAGATTGTCGACATCTCCGAATTCTATTCGCCAACGGGCGGCGGTGTGCGCAACTATGTCGACCACAAGTTCAAGGCGGCGGCGCGGCACGGCCATTCGTTAACCGTGATCGCCCCCGGCATGGAAAATCGTGTTGAAACGCGCGAGGGCGGCAAGCTGGTGTGGGTCGAGACGCCGCAACTGCCCTTCGACCGCAATTACCGCATGTTCTGGCGTGCCAAGGACGTCTGGCAGATCGTCGATGACGAGGCGCCGGATGTGGTCGAGGGCTCGTCGCCCTGGCGCGGTGGATGGATCGCCGGGCAATGGCAAGGCTCCGCCGTGAAGATGTTGTTCATGCATCAGGATCCAATCGCCGTTTACCCCCAGACATTTCTGTCCGGGATAATGCGGTCGTCCATGATCGACAAGCTCTTCGGCTGGTACTGGCTGTATTTGCGACGCCTGAGCGCACGCTTCGATGGCTGCGTCGTCGCCGGATCATGGCTTGCTGCGCGTTTCTCCGATCATGGGCTGCGCAATCTGCATGTCGTGCCGTTCGGCGTGGAGACCAAGTGGTTCGGCGCCCATCTCCGTGACATGGCGCTGCGCGCGACAATGCTCGAAAAATGTGGGCTCGGGCCAGACGCGGCGCTGCTCGTCAACATCGGGCGCCACCATCCCGAGAAGCGCGTCCCGACGGCCATCGATGCTGTGACGAAAGCCCAGAAATCGAGGCCCATCGGCCTTTATATCATCGGCGACGGCTTCATCCACGGCAGTATCGTATCCAAGGCGGCGCGTGCTTCAAATGTCCATGTGGCAGGTTGGGTGGGCGACCGCGCGACGCTGGCCCGCATGATCGCTAGCGCCGACGCGCTGCTTCATTGTTCGAGCGCCGAGACCTACGGCTTTGTCGTTGCCGAAGCTTTATACTGCGGCACACCGGTGATCGTGCCGGATGCGGGCGGCGCGGGCGACTTGGCAGCCCCGGATTATGCCCAGACCTATCCGCCGGGCGACGCGGATGCTGCCGCTAAGGCCATCCTCGCCCTCCTGGCAAGGGATCGTGCCAAGCTCTCGAGCGCAGCGCTCGATGCCGGGCACCGGCGCATCGGCGACCTCGAAAGTCACTTCGACAAGCTGTTTGACGTCTACACGGAGGCTGTCCGGCGCAAGCGCGCCGGGCTGCCCCAAAACAACGAACGGGTAATGACGAGCTATGCAAACGTATGATCATACCGCTTCCGGAAGGCGGCGCCTGCTTGCCGGTCTCGTGGCTGCTTTCTGCCTGTCGCTTTCGCCGGCAGCCGACGGACGCGAGTTGAAGAGCCATGTGACGGAAATGGATCAGATTCTGCGCGTGCACCCCGAGTATCCGGTGCCCAGCGAGCCGAACCAGATTTTCTACATCGAGCGGTCGTCCAATTCCAACACGGTGGTGTATACGGCTAATCTCGACGCGCAAGGACATCTCGATCCGCATGAACCGGTCATCGCTTATTGGCGGTGGTACAATGTCGACGGCCATCGCAAGCCGCTCAATTTTGCCGAACGCATGCTGGCCTACGGCATCAAATCGGTGAAGCGCGACGGGCCGGGCGGCTCATACACCTTCAAGTTGGCCGCTCTTCCCGAGCGGATGATATATGTCGGCCTGGACAGCAAAGGGCACCCAGAAGCGTTTGGGAAAGTCGAAAATCGCTGGGCAAGGCTTGTCTATATCTATCTCGAGGTCGACGACAGCGGGCTGCTGCCGGATGTGACTGCGATGGATTTTTTCGGCATCGACAAAGCGACCGGCAAAGCCCTGCGCGAACACGTCATGACGCACTGAGCGGCTTCGGGACGGGATTAACTTTCAGCGTTTGGCGCGCCGCGCGATGACGACAAACACCGCCAACGTGACACTCAAAAGGCCGAGCGGCACAAGCCAGCCCGCGACGGCCGGAGCGATGTAGCCGATCTGTCCCATCAGCAGGCACGCCTTGGTGCCGAAATGCGCCAGATAACCGGTAAAGATGATGCCGACGAGAGCAATCGCCGGCGTGCCATAGGCCAGAAGGAGCATCGACAGCGATGCAGCCAGAAGAGCCATCGCACCCGGAAGCAGGATTTCGCCGTACAGCACTTGCAGACGCGTACGATAGAGGTTTTTGGATTCCGTGTCCCTGTCTGATTGGGAGAGCGACCGCAGCACGTGCAGGGGAAGATACTGCGACTCCATGCCGAATACGCTGAGCCAAAGGGGATCGATATCAAGCGAAGTCATCCGCGTGGCGAAGGGAATCATTGTCTCGCCCGCAGAACTGCCGATCACAATGGTCGACGGCAGAATGCCCTTCGACGTCCAGGAACGGCCACCTCGCATGAGCCAGAGTTTGGTGCCGGGCTGCAAGTGCGCGACGGTCGCCATGTCAACTTCGGTCAACTTGCCCCAGGCATCGCGTTTGAAGAACGTCAAATTATGCAGAACAGGGGGCGGACCGTATTCGATTTCCGTCTTGAGCAGGCCGTCGGGCAAGGCTATCCAGGAGGTGCTTCCTCTGCGGGTGCGATCCAGCCGCTGGCCGTCCAGCCCCAGCCGTTCGTGCATCTGCACGCCCATGGCCGTCGGGCCGATATAGGCGTCCATCGCGAATTCGCAGGCCCCGAGGATGACCCCCAAGAGGATGACGGGCGCCAGACACTGCACCGGCGAACGGCCGCTATTCCACACCAGCATGCGCTCGCCGGACTGGGTAAATACCACTTCTGTCCAGAGGACTCCCAGGAAGGTCGCAAACGAAAGGAACGGCGCGACGAGGCCGGGCGAGCGCAACGCCGCATATCGCAGGACGCTCCAAGCCGCGCCCAGAGCGCCATAGCCGTGACTGTCGGAGATAAGCTGCAACTGCGGCCACAAATCGATCGTCAGCGCGATCGCGAGGAGCACCGAAGTCACCAGGAACACATGGCGCAAATACGCCGCCAGCATGTATCTCGTATGGCGCCCCAGAGGTGCAATACGGATCGCAGGCAAGGCGATGCGGTCCGGAGCTGAATGCGTGCCGGTACTCATGGGCGTGCCAGTTGCGGCAGTGCCAGCTTGCCCTGCTCGAAGATGATCTCGGCGAGGAGCAATGCCGCAAAAAAAATCGTCAGGATTGCCGGAACGCTGAAGGCGTCGAGAGGGTTCAGCGGCACGATCACTCTGATGAGCCATTCGCTCGTCACATTGAGCGACATCAGGCCCATGCAAGCGAGCGGCAGGACGAAGTAATTGGTAGCGCGCGAAGTGAGACACACCGAAGCCAGCGCGATCAGCGGCGCAAGCAGGCACAGGAAGCTGCGCGCAAGACGCTCGCCGAGTTGGCGCATTTCCTCCTTGTGCCTCGTGGATGTAGGTTCGCCTTTGGTGCCGATCTGCTCGAAAATCGTCAATTCTTCCTTCTCGCTTCCTCGCGGCTGGAACGTCAGCAGCTGGTCGATGCCTAGCTCCTGCGTCACGTCATTCGCATACATGGTGATGCGCGAAAGATCCCTCGGTTGTTCCCGGCAATCGGCGCAGGCCTTGGCGCCGGGTTGCGACGGCGCAGGCGCGGCGCCGGCCGGCAAGGATGCGGTCGAGAAGGTGCGCGACATGAAGCCGCCGAGTTTCAGTAGGAGCCTGCCGGATGTGTCCGGTCCGTCGAGACGGGCATGGTCGGCCGTGATCACCCGGAAGCTGCCGGGCTTTTCCTCATCATAGACGAACAGACTCCTGGTCAGATCCGCGCCGGGGCGACCTCCCTCCGCCATGGATCGTGCGGGGGCGAACGCGACGCGATTGGGGAATTTATAGAATTGTCCCGTGTTGATCCCGTTTTGTAGCGCCCGGAACGTGGCGTTGAACAGGATCTCGCGCTGGGCATAACGGGACGCAGGATCGATCACGCCAGACACCGTCAGCGAACCGATCAGGGCGGCGACGGCAATCGCCAGGGTAAGCGCCAGAAGCCGGTACGGTCCGGTTCCTGCCGCAAAAAGGACCAGAAGTTCGCGGTTTTCTCGCATCCGCAACGTCGTCCAATACACGGCCATGAGGACCGCGGTCGCGAGCGCCAGATCGACCACCTGCGTGCTGTTGAACAGGAACAGCAGGGCCGTATCGTAGGGATCGGCGTGGTGCCTGAACACGTCCCGGAACACCATCGGGAATTTCTCGGCAAGGAAGACGGCCTCGACGAGGGACATGACGGCGAACACCTGCAACGCCACGCTGGCGAAAAAGCTTCGGGCGCAGAGTTGCATGAAAGGACCGAGACCGGCGCGCAGCCCCGCCTTCAGGCCATGAAAGCGGCGGTCCGAGGTCTTTGTGCTTTGGCTGGACGTCATATCCGAAACGCCTCGCCGAGATAGACTTGGCGAACGTCAAGGTCGGCGAGAAGCGCCTCGGCGCTGCCGTGAGCGAGCACGCGACCGCTCTCGATGACGTAGGCACGGTCGACCAACTGAAACATCTCGCGTGCGTTGTGATCGGTGATGAGCACACCGATGCCGCGGTCCGTCAGGTGACGGATGAGCGCCGTGATCTCTTCGATCGCCTGCGGATCGACGCGCGCAAACGGCTCGTCGAGGAGAGCGAAACTGGGCTCGCAGGCGAGCGTAATGGCGACCTCGACGCGGCGCCGCTGGCCGCTGGAGAGTAGGCCGACGTGTCTCCCTCGTATTTCCTCGATGTGGAACTGCGAGAGCAGCTCGCCGCACATTTCTTTTCGTTTCTTCGCAGATGGCTCGCGGACTTCCAGAACCATCGCAATGTTGTCCTCGACCGATAGCGACCGCGGCAGGAAGGAGTCCTGGGGCAAATAGCCGATTCCGCGCCGGGCACGTTCGTAGAACGGCAACCTGGTGATGTCGGCGCCGTCGAGCGTAATCCGGCCGGAGTCCGGGACGATCAATCCGGTAAGCATCTTGAAGGTCGTCGTCTTGCCCGCACCGTTGGGCCCGAGCAGCCCGACGATTTCGCCGCGCTCCAGCGACAGGGTCACATCCTCAATGACCCGGCGCCCGGAGAGCGATTTCACAAGATGCTGCAACGAAAGCATGAACCTTCACGTGTCCATAGGAGGGTGATCCACAGCGACCGTACGGATCCATCCTTGCCGTACCGTCCCTATCAGCGAAGCGGATGATATGAGCCGGCCCGTTCAGTGTATAGACCTGTGGCATTTTTGGTCATGTGGAACCGTCCATACCTGTTCCGGCAGATCGGTTAAAAAGCTCCGGGACGTCGCCAAGGCCAAGACTGCGGATGCCTTCGCGATCCGCCCACGCCAAGAGGCCCGCCAGCCTTCCCATGATGGCGCCAGCTTCGGCTTCGTTCTTCGCATAGGGGCTGGTACCGGGGACGATCTCCACATTGTGGAACATGCAATTGAGGACGATGGGACGGCCGGAGGACTCAGCGTCCGCGATTTCCTCTTGGGCAATTTTGACAAGCTGGCCGGCGCTTCTGTGCGTCGGACGCAGCCAACGGGGCTCGGCCCAACGGCCGACGACGGGAAGCCCGGCGAGCCCGGATGGCCTGATCGTCACTGGTACTTCGAGCAATGCCCCGGCCTCATCTGTCGCACACGCGGGCTTATCCAGGACGGGCCAGTAAGGCTGCGTGGGGGCTTGCAGGAACGACGCTTCTGGGGCACCGGCCTTCGTCCAGTCCTTGTGAGGGGTGACGCTTGAATCGACGGCGTATCCCAGGTCCTGAAGTAGCCCCAACGAATGCCGTCCGATGCCGAACCGGCCGGCTCGGAACGAGCGCGGCAGGCGCCCGAAGGCACTGCGAAAGAGCTCCGTGAGGTAGTGCAGTTTCTGCCGCTCTGTTTCGCGGTCGTAATGGCATTGGAAGGCGGAGGTGACGTCCGGTTCGTAGGTGCCGGGTTCCGCGAATTCGCCGTGCAGATGGGTGCCCAGTTCCGCGTCGCCGTCCAGAGCGGCGAGCGTATCGAGCGCCTGCGTGTCACGCAGGACTTCGGGAGAAAACAGGTATGAAGGCTTGACCCGGAACCGCCGGAACAGAGGCTGCAGGCGATCCCGGATCCCCTGGGTGATGCCGCGGAAGGCAAGCGGCTTCCGGGTATGCCATCCCGGTCCCTTGTCGCATTCGCAATCGATGGAGATGCAAAGATAGACGTTCATTCGTCAGAACCAGCGGACGTGTTCGTGCACGAGGGAAATATCGGTGCGCGAAAAACTGTACTTGAATTCGGCGATGCTCGCACGCTTGGCGTCTTTGTCGCCTTTCATCGGAATTCCTCCAAAATCGAAGGATGCTACCCCAATTCGTCTTGCCCAGGCGATGGCGCATGCCATCGGCAGGATCATTTTCGGGAAGTGCAAGGCTGACCCCGACGATGCCCCCATGACGTAGGTCGCCAGTGTGCCGTGGCGCGCCACGAATATCGCGGCAACGACCTTTCCCTCGTGCTCACAGACAAACATCGCTCCTTGCTCTTCGGACATCAGAAAGTACTCGGCCAGTGCGTCATACCACGCCGCGCCAGGCGCCCGTTTACTCTCGAGGTGCAGGAGCTGCTCGTGCATCTCCTGAAAGGTGACCAGGTCCTGCTTCTCGCCGCGACGCGCGATGGCACCAGCGCGCTCCGCTCGCCGGATCTCATGGCGCACCTTGGAAAGTGCGCTGCCCGCAAAAGGATTATCTGCCGGCAGGCACGCAAGATCGAGCCGGAGCGAGCGCGCGTGCCTGCCGCCGAACGATTGCCGGTCGGCAAATCCGTGCTGTTTGAGAATCCGCTCTACGCGCCCCTTCGCCTCGCCGGCCCAATAAGGCATGACGGACAGGCGCAGTATTCCACGGCGGCTGGCGTGATCGAGAAGAGCCTCCAGGACTTCCGGCAGATGTTCCGGATCTTCGCAAACGGGGCCGCGTTCGATCTGAGCGAAGGGTAGAGGCAGTATGCGGCGAAGTTGCGTCTGTAAGACCAAGGCCGCTCCCACGACACGCCCGTCACGTCGTGCGAGGAAATAAGATGGCACGAAGGGCCTGTCTGCCGTCGCGACCTTTGCCCAGGCCCGCGTCTGGCAGAAGTGTCCACTGCCGGCAGAGGCAACGAAGCTGTCGTATGCCTTCCCGTCACTTGCAGACAATTCCGATGACCAAACGGTGTCGATCTGGCCCACTGTTCTGGTCCCCACAGCGAAGCGCCGACGTGACGACACCCCGTCGGCGGTGTCAACCTCTGTGGACTTGGCCCTGGTGTGCGTGAGCGAAATATCCCACACTGCATGCGACAACGTCTTCGGCTCATGGATGATACGGTTACCCGCCGGAAGCGTTCCATCAGATATTCGACATGCAGCCAGGATCCCGCCCGAAAGTCCTTCACGTTGTCGTCGCCGGCGATATCGGCGGTGCCGAGCGCTTCCTCGTCAATCTCGCGTCCCGGCCCGAATTGTCCGGCGCCGATCATTGCCTGGCGCTGATGACGCCCAATCCGAAGCTGCGCGCCTTTTTTAAGGATGCCGGTTTGCGCATACGCGACAGGGGGCTCGTTCGAGAGAATCCTCTCGCCTATCTGTGGCGCAGCTACGGCCCGGCAGATATCTCCTGGCTCGGACAAATGTTGCAGGAGGAAAAAGCGGATATCCTCCACGCCCACACCTACGGTTCGCATGTCCTTGCAGCCCGGGCGGCGCTGCGGCACGGCCTGCCGCTGGTGCGCACCGAACACGGCGTCCGCCACTACCGCGATCCCACTTGTGCCCTCAACCGACATTGGGCACTGCGCCATACCGACCGGATCGTAGCGGTCAGCGCCTTCGTCGCCCGGACCGTCGGAGAGCTTGCGCCCCATGCTCGGGAGAAAATCCAGGCCGTCCCGAATGGCATCGACTTTACGTATTTTTCGCGGACACCGCCGCTCGCGGATGGTCCCTTCACGCTTGCGGCGGTTTGCCGTCTCGATCCCGTCAAACGGCTCTCGCTGGCCATCGAGGCTGTGGCGCGGACGCCCGGCGTCCGGCTGGACATCGTCGGCGATGGCAGAGAACGCACAATGCTCGAAGGGTTGATTCGCGAACGTGAGGTGGGCCCCCGCGTGCGCTTTCTAGGCCATCTTCCCGATCCCCGGCCGGCCATCGCAGCCTGCGACGCCCTCATCAACTGCACGCGCGAAGAGGGTCTCCCGCTTGCGGTGTTAGAGGCCGCCGCCATGCAACGACCGGCAATTGCCTTCCACGGCGGAGGCATTCCCGAGGTCGTACAGGACCGCAGGACGGGTTGGCTTGTGAAGATGGATTCTATCGAGGACTTTGCTGCCGCCGTGGCAGAGGCCTGCGCCAATCGCCCACAGGCAGCGAAATTCGGCCTCAACGCCCGCAACTGGGTGGAATCCAGGTTCGGCATCGACGGCATGTGCAGGGGCTATGCGGCCGTCTATGAAGAATTGATCCAGGAACACCGCAGAGGTGCGGTCGCATAACCCTTGCGCAGGGGGGGCATATTTACGATGTTGCGCTGCATATCGCGGGCCGATTGATGACCGAAAGTGCAGAGAGTGCTCCGTGCTCAGCGCCGTGCAGCGAAATTTACGGCCGTCGTCTGCGCGTCCTGTTCATCAACGATACCTCGCGCAACGGCGGCCCGGGCCGCACCATCCTCTATATCCTGAAATTCCTCGATCCGGCGCGCATCCACCGCACGCTGATGCTGCCGCGCGAAGGCATCGTCAGTAGAAGGATCGTCGACGCCGGGGCCGCGGAGACCCTGTTCTTCGAGCCGGGCCTGATCGAGAACCCGTTCGAGCCCCTGTCGCGCCCGATCGAACGGGCCGATTTCGATGCGGCGCTGCCGCTGAAGATAGCCCGGGCGGCGGGCAACGCGGCGCGCGCAGCGGCAGGCTTCGTCCGGCTGATGCGCCGCATCCGCCAAGAGCGCTACGACCTTATTTTCTGCAACGGAACGGCAGCCGGGTTTTTGGGCGGCGCTCTGGCAGCGGCCACCGGAGTGCCGGCGATCTGGCATGTGCTCTATCCTTCCGTGGCGCCTCTCGTCCGTCCGCTGCACCGGAAATTGGCTGCGGGCAGGAACGTCCGTCTCATAATCTGCGTCTCGCGGCCCACCGCCCCGCAATTCGATCATTGCCGGCAGAAAGTACGTGCCATCCAGACGGCGCTCGACATCGACGAATTCGATGCGCGCGGCATGGACCCCGCGTTGCGCCGCGAGCTCGGTCTCGGCCCCGAGACGGTGATTTTCGGAAGCCACGGCCGGGTTCTGCCGCGAAAGGGCTTCATCGAATTGATCCGCGCCGCGCGGATCGTCGCCGACAGGCTGAGCCCCGAGGAGCGTGCGCGCTGCCGTTTCGTCGTTCTGGGCGATACGCCCCAGGACATGCGGCCGGATCATCTCGAGGAATGCCGAGCTCTGGTGCGGGAACTCGATTTGACGGACTGCGTCCTGTTCGTCGGCTTCCGGCCCGACGTCCGGTCCTATGTGGCGGACTTCGATGTCGCGGTGGTGCCCAGTATCTACGAAGACCCGCTGCCGCGTGCCGTCATGGAATCGATGGCGATGTCCAAGCCCGTCGTGGCATTCGAAATGGGCGGCATCGGCGAAATGATCGACAATGGCGTCGAGGGCCGTCTGGCGCGCGGACGGCCGCCCGATGTTGAGGGGCTGGCCGAGGCGTGCCTGGCTTACTTTCGCGATCCGCAGATGCGCCGCGCGCACGGAGCCGCCGCCCGCCTGCGTGTCGAGAGGGATTTCGACGCCAGGAAACATGCCCGCAGGTTGCAGGACGAAATGTTCCGCATCGCCGGAGCAGCCCCGTAGCCGGTTTGGCAAGCCCAGATTGCCGCAGGCCCCTCCGAGCGGCCGGAGATAACGGTAAATATGGAATCCACAGCCTTTTTGCAGCGGCGACGATCAATATTTGCCTATAGCTTACAACCGGCTAGAATGCCCATTGCCGATCATGATTGCTAGAGACTTTATCGAAAAGGGGACCGCCTCGACATGGCGAATATGGAAAACGACATCATCGAGATCGTCGCCAAACAGGCGAAGGTCGACGGCGCCACTTTGAAAGCCGACACTCGTTTATCCGAACTCGACTTGCAGTCCATCGATATCATCGAACTCATCTTCGCAATCGAGGATAAGTTCGATATCGAAGTGCCTTACAGTCCCAACGACCTGAATTCCGCCGGCATCTCGTTCGAGACCATCGGAGATCTGGTCGGTGCGGTCGAGCGGCTGACTGCCGAGCAGCATGCACAGAAATCCGTATAGCGGACTGCCCCCTCCGTCTTCGACATAACTTTGTAACGAAAGGCATGCCGGCATGAACCGGGTGGTAATTACGGGTCTTGGCATCATTTCGCCGCTCGGCAACAACGTTGAAGATGTCACGGCCAGTTTGCGCGCCGGGCGTGGCGCCATCGGGCCCCTTACCAACATCCCAATCGAAGGACTGAACACGAAGATAGGAGCGGAGGTCCGCAACTTCGATCCGAACGCCCATTTCTCTGACAAGCAGTTGCCGCTGCTCGATCGCTGTGCCCAATTCGCGCTGGCAGCGTCGCGCGAGGCGATCAAGCAGAGCGGATTGAGCTTCCGCGACGGGCTTGGTCCCCACACGGCCACGATCATCGGCTCCGGCGTCGGCGGCCTGGGAACGCTCGACGAGAGTTTTCACCGGCTCTATGCGCAGGGCTCGAAACGGGCCCATCCCCTGACCATTCCCAAGCTGATGATTTCCGCCGCAATGAGCCACATCACGATGGAGCACGGCATCACCGGGCCCTCGTTCACCGTGGCGAGCGCCTGCGCCTCCGCCAACCATGCGATGGGTGTGGCTTTCCACATGGTGCGCTCCGGTTCGGTCGATATTGCTGTCACTGGGGGCACTGAATCCGTGTTCACCTTCGGTACGATCAAGGCCTGGGAAGCGCTGCGCGTCATGGCGCCCGATACGTGCCGGCCGTTCTCACGCAACCGCTTGGGTATGGTGCTCGGCGAGGGTGCGGCAATCGTTGTGCTGGAGAACCGTGCGCGGGCGGAAGCACGCGGGGCCACAATCCTCGGCGAGGTCGCCGGTTTCGGAATGAGTTCCGACGCTGCCGACATCGTACTGCCATCGATGACTGGCTCGGCGAGCGCCATGCAGGCCTGCCTTACCGACGCCGGCCTCAGGCCCGAGGACATCGGCTACATCAACGCGCACGGCACCGGCACGCTAGCCAACGACATCACCGAGACCAAGGCGATCCATGCGGTTTTCGGCGACCACGCGAAGAAACTTGCGGTATCCTCGACCAAGTCGATGCACGGTCATGCGCTCGGCGCCTCGGGCGCTCTGGAGTTCGCGGCGACGGTCATCGGTCTGCGGGAGGGCTTCATTCCGCCGACGATCAACTTCACCGAGGCCGACCCGGAATGCGACCTGGACTACGTCCCCAATGAGGCGCGCGCGGCACGGGTCGAGGTGGCGATGTCGAACTCCTTCGCCTTCGGCGGACACAACGCCGTCCTTGCGATCCGGCGCTGATTGCAATCCGGTCCGGAGCTGCTTGACCCGGCGGATCAGGCTTCAGCAGCGGCAGGTCAGCGCAGTCTGGCCACCGGCGCGCGCATCTCGGCCGGCAATTCCGGTCTGGCGCAGGCCCATTCTGCGACCACATCGATGTCGTAGAAGCGGCAGGCCTCCATCAGCATCCGGCACTCGGTCCAGATATCGCCGTCTACCATGGGCATGAAGAGGTCGTGCACGTTGTCGACGCCCATGTAGCAGCGCACGCCCGCTTCGCGCAGTTTGGGATAGGGTGCGATCGAATTGTGCAGCGGCGCCGTCATCGGGAGCTGCTTCATGCTCAGCGCGGCGGAGGGGCAGATGATAATGCCCAGATCGGCTTCTGCGATCTTCTCTATGATGCGGTTCTGTTCCCGCTCCTCTTTCGCCCCGACCGAGATGGCATGAACGCCGAACACACGTCCCTGCATGCCGTGCTCGATCGTCTTTGCCGCCAGCAGTTCCGTTTCTTGTTGTAGCGGATTGTTCTCCTGGTCCACGTGAACGTCGACCGGCTTTCCGAGCTTCTTGGCCAGCTGCAGGATCACGTCGAGATGCTTCGCCCCTTGCGGGTTGTCGCGCGACGGCAAACCGCCGCAATAATCCGCCATCCGGCAGGCTTCGGCGTACTGCTCGTACGACGCGGGATCGAGCACGCCTTGCAGCGGCTGCACGCCGACCTCGAACAGAATGCGGCCCGCGTAGCGCTTCTTCACCTCAATCGCGGCTTTGATGGGAAGCAGGCCGACCGTGCTGTCCGCGTCCACCATCGTCCTGCAATAGGTAACGCCTTGCCCGATCATCGTCTCCACGCCGCGGCTGATGCGCTCGACCAGATCGTCGTGTGTGTAGTTCTCCTTCAGGTATTTGTAGAGCTCCCACTTCTTCTCCATGTCGACCTGGCTCAGCCGCAGGTTCTCCCGCGTGATGAGATAGGCCTTGTCGAAATGGGCGTGATGGCAGGCGATCCCGCCGCGCTTTTCCACCTCCTCGAGGAAATGCAGGCGGAGATTCCACGGCTCCGAATCGTCGGCGAGCTTGTAGCGGTAGGTGCCGCGCTCGCTGTCGATCACGATCTGGTCGAGCGTGGCGATCCCCACGTCGTAATCGGTGATCAGCGGAATGCCGTTCTCGATTGACAGCTTGCGGATCAGCTTGGCGTCGGACGACTCGTCGTAGTCGTCGTCGCCGGTAAGAACGTTGATGACCAGATCGAACCTGTTGGCCTTCAGGAAGGTGAGGATGTTCGGCGAGCGGCCGTCCGTGATCTTGTGGATCTCGGTGCTGCGGACGTTGTTTTCGACGAAGAACCTGTGCGTGCCGGGCGTGGCGTAGAGGTCGACGTCCAGCTCAAGGATGCGGCGGATCGCCGGCAGCATCCGCTTCTTGCTTTCCTGCTTTCCGGCGCTGACGAGCACGTTCTTCCGGCTTTTCGGTCCCAGAAGCTTCAGGTTGAATGCGAGCAGTTCCAGCGATGTCGCGTGCGCCATTGTCAGGCCTCCGTTAGCTCGTGCCGTTCGCCGGCACCACGACGATCCCCCCGGCCGGCTGGAACCCGTACTTCTCCTGCGCGCAACAACGTCCGCCCTGGAGCCGTTTCCCGTCCCTGGACCAATAAGACCGAATTTCAAGCCTGAGGGCAAAAAGTGGATGATTCCTGGGGCCAACTCCAGAGGCAATTTTGGATATCAACATGAGTCGGCGTCGCACCTGACGCACAGATTTGTCTCGCACGCATTGTAGGGCTTTGCGTGTTTTGGCCTGCATCGTGAGCGGCTTGGCGTCCCTTCAGACGGGCCGTAACATAATAAGAGAAGAAGATTCGAGAAACCCAAGGCGGAATCGAATGTTCAGCCCGATCTTTCCCGTCCGTAAGGAGCTTGAGGATGGTGCCCCGCAGCTTGAAGGGATGCAGTCTGCTGACATTGGAGGAGCTATCTTCGGCTGAAATCGAATACCTGATCGACCGAGCACTTGATCTCAAGAGGCTCAAGCGCGAACGGGTGTTTGCGCATAACCTCCGCGACAGGAACATCTGCCTTGTCTTTCTCAAGCCGTCGACGCGCACCCGCGCGGCGTTCTTCGTCGCCGCCTCGGACGAAGGTGCCAGTGTCGAGTTCTTCGAGGAGAAGGATCTGCGCTTCGGCATAAAAGAGAGTGTAAAGGACATCGCGCGCGTGCTGGGCCGCATGTTCGACGGCATCGCGTTCCGCGGTTTCGACCACGGGGTCGTCGAGGAGTTGGCGAAATACGCCGGGGTGCCGGTCTGGAATGCGCTGTCCGACGATCACCATCCCACGCAGGTGCTTGCGGACATGATGACCCTGAAGGAGGAATTTGGGACCGTTTCCGGGCTCAGGCTCGCTTATGTAGGTGACGGCAGGAACAACATGGGGCGCTCGCTGATGATCGCCTCCTGCAAGATGGGCCTCGACCTGCGCATCGTCGCGCCGAAGCCCTTGCAGCCTGCTACGGAGAGTGTTTTGCAGTACCTGAATTGCCGGGCGCATCCCGGCGGGAACGTCAACGTGACGGACGACGTTGCGGCGGGCGTGTCGGGCTGCGATGCTGTGTACGGCGACATCTGGCTTTCCATGGGAGAAGAGCATCTTGTCGCGGAGCGCATTCCGATGCTTCGCCACTACAAGATCGACAGCGAAGTGTTGAAGAAAACCAACCGCTCAGGCAGCATCTTCCTGCATTGTCTGCCGTCTCTCCACAATCACGAGACCCTGTTTGCGCGCGAGCATCCGGACGCAATCGATACTTCGGAAGATTTATTCGAAGGACAAAATTCCCACGTTTTCGATCAGGCGGAGAACCGGATGCACATCATCAAGGCCCTGATGGTGGCTACGATCTGAGGTGGGTTGAACGGGAGCGCGCGGTCGCGTTAGGCGCCGCTAGCCGCGTGCAGCTGTCGGCGACGCTACTGCGTTCGCTTGCTTCAGCTCGCATGGCCGCTTCCGCCGAGCCGAGTAGCGCCGCATAGGGATGCATGATGACCTTGGTCGGGATGATCGCGAGATAACCCGCGAAACGGCCCTTGTCCTCGAAGCAGCGGCGGAAAGTGCCGGCGTTGAGTTGACCGAGCAGGCGCGGGGCGATGCCTCCGCCCAGATACATCCCGCCGCGCGCTCCGAAGGCGAGCGCCAGATCGCCTGCGACGCGGCCGTAGATGCCGCAGAAGCGGTCGAGCGCTTCCACACAAAGCGGATCCGATTTTGCGACGGCACGCCGGGTGATCTCCTCCGGCGTCAGTTGTTCGCCCTCTTTGCCTTTCAAGCGTTCGAGCGCCCAGTGGATGTTCACAAGCCCGGGACCCGAGAGCACACGCTCGACAGATACTCGCCCGAAGCGCTGCGAAAGCTGGCGAAGGATGTCAAACTCCACCTCGTCCACGGGAGCGAAAGCGATATGGCCGCCTTCGGTGACCATGACGCAACTCACGCCCAGATCGCGCACCAGCGCCGCGACGCCGAGCCCCGTGCCGGCGCCCAGGACACCCACGGTCTCGCCGGGAATCCCGGCTTGCTGGCCGCCGATGACCGCAAGATCCTCGTCCTTAAGATGATCGACGGCATAGGCCAGAGCCGCGTAATCGTTGATCAGCCGCGCGAAGCTGAACCCCTTCCGGCGCAAAGCTTCCTCGGAGATGGACCATTGGCCGTTGGTCAGTCTGACCTCGCCGTTCTGGATCGGCCCGGCCACAGCCACCACGATCGAGAGAGGAAACCGCACCTCGGTTTCGCGCAGGTAGTGGTCGACGAGGTCGTAGAAACTGGTGAATTGCGTCCTAGGGTAGGTTTTGGGGGCGGAGACGAGCGGCGTGGTGCCGGAGATATCCGCCACCCCCAGGCGCACATTGGTGCCGCCAATATCGCCAACCAGGCAAAAAGGATGGTTCTTAGTCACGCGATTCTCTCCGGCAAAGAACGATTCTAATTCAGGACCAGAGGCTTATCAGAGTCTTGGCGCCTCTGGCAGGAAAACGGACGACAAAAAGGAGAATGCAGCGCCCCCCGTAACGATTCTAATCTCGGAGCGCGGAATTATCCACGGGCCGCCCATCTCCCGGAATGTAAACGCGTCTTTGGGTCGAACGATCGGTTCAATCGTCGCACAAGAGGAATTGACGCGGCGAAGCGGCCATTTCTATTCGTGGCGGAGGGCTTCGATGGGATCGAGGCGTGCGGCTCGCCGGGCCGGGAAATAGCCGAAGGCGACACCGACCGTGGCCGAGAACAGCACGGCGAGGACCACGATTCCCGGCTGGAAGACGAAGGGAAGTTTGAGCGCACTTGCCCCTGCCGCCGCCCCCGCAAGCCCCAGGGCGATGCCGACGATGCCGCCCAGAGCGCTCAAGACCACCGCCTCGATCAGGAACTGTAACAGGACGTCGCGCTCGCGCGCCCCGATCGCCAGACGGATGCCGATCTCGCGCGTGCGCTCGGTGACCGAAACCAGCATCACGTTCATGATGCCAATGCCCCCGACCAGAAGGCTCACGGCTGCGATGGCTGCCAGGAAGGCGGTCAGCACGCCGGTGATGCTGGAGAGCATATTGCCGATTTCGCGCAGATCCTGGACGTCGAAATTGTCCTTCTGGTTGCCCGTGATGTGCCGTCGCGTGCGCATCACATTGGCGATCTCCTCCTTGGCATGGGGGATGCCGGCCTCGTTCTGCACCTCGACCATGATGTAGTAGACATCGTTGTTGCCGATCAGCCGGCGCTGCACGGCACGGATCGGCATGATGACGTAGTCGTCCTGATCCTGGCCGAAGGTGTTGCGTCCTTTGGCTTCCAACAGACCGGTTACTTCGCAGGTGATCTTGTTCAAGCGGATGCGCTGACCGACCGGATCCTGGCCGCCGAACAGCTCGTGGCGCACGGTTTCGCCGATGACGCATACCGACTTGCCGCTCTTGTCCTCCGCCTCGTTGAAGGCGCGACCGGACACGATTTTCCAGCTGCGTGCCGCAAAGAACTCGGTTGTCGCGCCGGTGACGTTGGTGGTGTGGTTGCGGTTGCCCAGGATCGCCGAGGCGGTCGTCTGGTTCGACGGCACCACATGCGAAAGGCTGAGCACCTCGCGCCGCAGCATGTCGGCATCGCTGATCTGGAAATTCGGCGCCGTCGTCGGAGGACCGCCGTCGCGGTGCGCTCCCGGGGTGACGAACAGAAGGTTCTTGCCGATCGACGAGATGGTGTTGGTGACCGACTGGGTGGCGCCGTTGCCCAGCGTCACCATGGCGATGACCGCGCCGACACCGATTACGATGCCGAGCGTAGTGAGCGCCGCGCGCATCAAATTGTTGCGAATTTCCCGCAGCGCCAGGATGAAGGCGTTACCGATCATGGCCGCGCCCCCGTATCCGAATGGATGCGCCCGTCGCGGAAGCGGATCCGCCGCTTGGCATAGGCGGCGATGTCCTCTTCGTGCGTGACCAGCACGATGGTCAGGCCGCGCTCCTCGTTGAGCATGCGCAACAGGCTCATGATTTCGTGGCTCATGGTCGAGTCGAGATTGCCGGTCGGTTC
>PMKE01000090.1:165-325 GCA_003158585.1 Alphaproteobacteria bacterium | reverse complement strand
CTGGAACACGAAGCCGATGTAATAGCGTCGCAAGAGCGCCCGCTGGTCGCGCGTCAAGGTGCCAACATCGGTGCCGCGGAAGAAATAGTAGCCGCGCGTCGGCGTATCCAGACACCCGAGAATGTTCATCGCCGTGGACTTTCCCGAGCCCGACGGGCCC
>PMKE01000090.1:0-148 GCA_003158585.1 Alphaproteobacteria bacterium | reverse complement strand
CGCTCACGGTAACCGAGGCGCCGCTGCCGGCGGCCTTAGTGTCGGTGATCACACTGTCGCCGGGCTTGATGTCGCCCTTGATCACTTGCGTCGAGTGTCCGTCGGTACCGCCGAGCTTAAGGTCGTGGGGCTTCAGCTTGCCGTTCTC
>PMKE01000067.1 GCA_003158585.1 Alphaproteobacteria bacterium | reverse complement strand
AACGCCACCGCACCGTCGAGATCGACGGTGAAGCCGCCCTTGACGCGGCCGAAGATCACGCCCTGCACGCGGGTCTGCTCGTTGAACGCCCGCTCCAGGCGCACCCAGCTTTCCTCGCGACGCGCCTTGTCGCGCGACAGCACCGCCTCGCCCAGCGCGTTCTCGACGCGCTCGAGATAGACCTCCACCTCGTCGCCCACGGCGACCTTGGGGGTCATGCCGGGCATGGCAAATTCCTTGAGGCTGACGCGGCCCTCGGTTTTCAGGCCGACATCGACGATGGCGAAGTCGTTCTCGATGGCGACGACCTTGCCTTTGATGACGGAACCTTCGGCGGGCGACTGGGTGACGAAGCTCTCTTCGAGCATGGCCGTGAAATCGTCGCGGCTGGGGCTGGAGATGGATTCGTCGTGGATCTTGGTGACGGCGTGACGGCGGTGCATGGGGCCTCTGGTTTTCATACGGGTGTGCCGAACCGGATTGCTCCGGCGGACTTCCATGCGGGCGTGCCCGCATAGCGGTTCGATTGCGGATAAGTTCGGGAGGCTTAGGAACGCCGCCGGGTCTCCTTTACCCCTTGGCCTGCGTCCTAAGCGCGTTCTCGACACCGGGTTTGACCAGCGCGAGGGCTGCCGCGAACGCGGCGTCTATAGCCAAATCGGAGGTATCGAGCAAGCGAGCGTCCGGCGCGGGCACGAGCGGCGCCACGGCGCGGCTGCGGTCGCGGGCATCGCGGGCCTGGATATCGGCGAGAATCTCCACTTCCGAGGGCGATTTCCCTGCGGCAGAAAGCTCCAGCCAGCGGCGATGAGCACGGATTTCGGAGCGGGCGTCGATGAACAGCTTCACAGTGGCGTCGGGGCAGACCACCGTGCCGATGTCGCGCCCGTCGATCACCGCGCCGGGCGGACGCTTGGCGAAGGTACGCTGGAATTCCAGCAGCGCTGCGCGCACGGATGGATAGGCCGACACGACCGAGGCGATGTTGCCCATCCCGGCGGTGCGGATGGCGGGATCGCTCGCGCGGGCGGGAATAATGGTGCGCGCCGCGGCCAGTGCATCTTCTTCCTTATTGGGGTCGCCACCCGCTTCCACGACGCCCAGCGCAACCAAGCGATAGAGCGAACCGGAATCCAGATGATGGAATCCGAAATGCGCCGCCAGCTTCTTCGCCAGCGTCCCCTTTCCCGAAGCCGCGGTGCCGTCGACTGCGATGATGATGGTCATTTGCTCTGCGCTCCGGAGTCACAGACGACGGGGTGCGAGTTCTGGACATGGTGGTCATCCACATTCGTGTCGGACATATTCCACTCTCACCGACAGACCACTTCGCGCCAAGTACTCGGTGTATGCTTTCGGCATTGGCGATTCAAGAAACGGGCGGCCAAAGTCCTCCGCGGTGATGAAGACCAAACCCGTGATCTTGCGTTTTCGCCTCTCATTCCACACGATCACCTTCACGATGTCCTTGTAGAACTCGGCGCATGCATTTTTTCCGGATACCTTGAACTCGTAGGCGCACATGGCCATCGAGTCGATAACGTCAATTCTCTGATCCAACTCGGGATCGACAAGAGCTTCGATCTGATACCGATCCGGATCAAGCTCGTGGACGGCCTTCCGCCACGCCTTGGCGATTGCGTTGGCGTTCTTTGTGTTGGCAGAGACGTCATTGCTGTCCCTTAAGCGAAGACAGAAAGCCTTTTGGGCCGCCGCGATTACCCCATCTTCCATGTTCCATCACCTTTGCTCACGCAAATTGAGAGCTTGGCCGCCTAGCCGTGGTCGGACCAACGGACACGCGGTCGCGGATTTAGCAGCCGCTTGATTTCCAGCGGATATGTTGTAAGCTAGCTTACAGTCTAGCTTACTGGATGCTCACATGTCCGAAATCGGCGCTTTCGAAGCCAAAAACACCCTCGGTTCCCTACTCGACCGGGTTGCGAAGGGCGAGGAGATCGTCATCACCCGCCGCGGCACGCCCGTGGCGAAGCTGGTGCCTGCCAATCCCGGTTTCAACCGCGAAAAGGCGCGAGCTGCCGTTCAAGGGCTGTTGGCATTAAGGGCCAAGCTCAAAGGCCCTCCCCTGACCTGGGAAGAGATCAAGCAAATGCGGGATGAAGGGCGGCGCTGATGCCGGCGTTCGTCCTCGACAGCTCCGTTGCGCTCGCATGGTATCTTCCGCGACAGCAGACGGCACGAACCGATGCACTTATGCACCGCATGGCAGACGAAGGGGCACTCACGACGGCGCTGTGGCCTATCGAAGTCGCAAATGTACTGCTCATCTACGAACGGCGCGGACAGTTGACGACCGCCGATCGCACGAGTGCTATCGCGTTCTACAATAGCAGCCCCATTACTACCGACGATCAAACCGGGGTGCAGGCTTTCGGCACGGCATTCGACCTCGCCCTCGCACACAAGCTTACGGTCTATGATGCGGGTTATCTTGAACTTGCTTTACGAGCCGGATTGCCGCTGGCCACGCTCGACCAGGCGCTCTGCCGCGCCGCCGCCGCACTCGGCGTGCCGGTGCTGGGATACTCCGAGGACGAAGCTTGAATTCTACGGCGCCACGGGCCCGTGATGCTTCATCTTGTTCTCGGACTTCGACGCGATCCAGTCCATCGTCGCGAACATCACACCCGAGAACAGGAAGGTGACGTGCAGGCCGATCATCCAGCCGAGCTTGCGTTCGTCCAGTTCGGAACCGGTCGTTGCCAGCTCCATGAAGGCGCGCAGCAGCGAGATCACCGAGATCGCCACGATGGAGCCGATCAGCTTCATCTTCAGGCCGGAGAAATCGAGCGTGCCCATCCAGGACGGGCGGTCCTCGTCGCCGTGGGTGTCGATCTTCGAGACGAAGTTCTCGTAGCCTGAGAACACCACGATGATGACGAGATTGCCCGCGAGCGAGAGGTCGATCAGGCTCAGCACGAGCAGAATGACCGATTCCGGTTCAAGCGAGAAATGAACGAACAGCCCTCTGTAGATCTCGTAGCAGAAACTGCCGAGCAGCATCACCAGCACAAGCACAAGACCGACGTAGAACGGTGCGATCAGCCAGCGGGCGCGAAACAGGCCGAGTTCAAGATACCGTTCAAGATTGGGTATTTTCCGCATCGCCCTGTCCTCTTGGTTCATCCTGCCGTTGTCTCGATGATGGCGCCCAAGCCGCCCATCAAGGTCTCGAATTCCGGAAAGCTGGTCGCGATCATCGAGGCGTCGTCGACGGTCATGGGCTTGCGCGAAGCAAGGCCCATGACGAGGAATGCCATCGCGATGCGGTGATCCAGGTGCGTCGTCACCGTGCCGCCGCCGGGAACGCCGCCCGGGCCGCACCCTTCCACCACCATACCGTCTTCAAGTTCCTGCACCGTCACGCCCGCCGCACGCAGCCCGGCGACGATCGCTGCCAGCCGGTCGCTTTCCTTGACGCGCAATTCTTCGAGGCCGCGCATCACGGTGGGTCCTTCGGCGAAGGCGGCGGCGACGGCGAGGATGGGGAATTCGTCGATCATCGCAGGCACGCGTTCCGGCGGCACTTCCACGCCTTTCAGCACGGAGCCGCGCACTGTGAGGTCGCCGACCCGCTCGCCGCTGCTGTCGCGCTCGTTGGCGATGGAAATATCCGCACCCATCTCCTTCAGCGTCTCGAACAAACCTGTGCGGCGCGGATTGAGCAGCACGCCGGGCAACACGATCTCGGAACCGGGAAGGATCAGCGCCGCCACCAGCGGGAATGCGGCCGACGAAGGATCGCGCGGCACGGCGACGCTCACGGCCTTCAGCTCCGCCTCGCCCATGACGGAAATCGTTTCGCCGCCGCCGGGCAGCGGCTCGACGGAAACCTCGGCCCCGAAGGCGGACAGCATGCGTTCGGTGTGGTCGCGGGTCAGCGCGCCTTGCGAGATGTGCGAGCGGCCGGGGGCATTCAGCGCCGCCAGCAGCATGGCCGACTTCACCTGGGCCGAGGCCATCGGCACGGTATAATCGACGCAGATCGCTTGCCCTGCGCCAGTCAGCGTCACCGGCATCAGCCCGCCGGGCTGGGCCTCGTATTCCGCACCGAACAACTTGAGCGGCTCCAACACCCGTCCCATCGGGCGCTTCCTGAGCGAGTCATCGCCCGTGAAAACGGCCGTGACAGGCGTCGTCGCCATCGCCCCCATCATCAGCCGCGAGCCGGTGCCGGAATTGCCGAAATCGAGCACATCCTCCGGCCGGCGCCAGCCGCCGACCCCCGTGCCATTGACCTTCCAGCCGCCCGGCCCCTGGCGGACCACCTGCGCCCCGAAGGCCCGCACGGCCTCGGCGGTGTTCAGCACGTCCTCGGCTTCCAGAAGGCCGGTAATCAGGGTTTCTCCCAGGGCCATGCCCCCCAGAATCAACGCCCTATGGGAGATCGATTTGTCGCCGGGAACCGTCGCCATGCCCTTCAGGGACGGCGAGCGGCAGGCCCGCAGCGGACGGGCGGAGGCTGGCATCCACGGTCCCTCTAAACGGCAGGCGATGCCTAGCCCAACGGCAGGCCCCGTCAAGGGCGGCGGGCGAATTTCCCTGGGAAGCCATGCCCTTTGACAGCCCCGCCTAACCGTGGCAAACGACGCCCCCTTCGGAACCCGACAGGATGCAAAGAATTGGTCAAGTCTGATCTTGGAACAAAACGCGTCTGCCCGAGTTGCGGCGCCCGGTTTTACGACCTCTCCAAGCGTCCGATCGAGTGCCCGAAATGTTCGAGCACCTTCGAGCCCGAGTCCCTCTACAAGCAGAGGCGCCCGCGCCAGCCCGAACCGGCCGCCGCCGTGCAGCAGCCCGCCCCCGAGCCCGAGGAAGAAGTCGAGGAGGAGGTCGAGGAGACCATCGTCGAGCCGGTCGCGGACGAGCCGGCGGTCGAAACCGCAGACGACGAAGCGGAAGAGGAAGAGGTTCCCGAGGAGCCCGAACCCGCCGCTGCCGGCATGTCGGTGGTCGAGGGCGAAGAGGCCGCCATCGAGGAGATCGAGGACGAAGAGGTCGAGGAGGACGAGGAGGACGACGGCCTGCTCGAAACAGTCGAAGAAGACGAAGACGACGTCAGCGGCATTATCGATACTGATATAGAAAAAGACGAACGTTAGATTACGCGTTCCCGGTGCCCAAACCGGGAATCAGGTCGGGGCCATAGCTCAGCTGGGAGAGCGCCTGCATGGCATGCAGGAGGTCAGCGGTTCGATCCCGCTTGGCTCCACCACCCTACGCTAAAGCTTCGGGTGGCAGGCCACCCCGAAGCGCAAGCGAGGGGTGGATCGCCACCCAAACAAAAAAAAGTTGTAGGGTGCCTCCCGAAGCCTTGGCGTAGGGAGGCTGAAGCCGTGTGGTACGTTTATTTCCTTCAACTCAACAACGGCGACATCTATGTCGGATCAACAAACGATCTGAAGTATCGTATCTCTTCACATCAAGCTGGATATGTCGCCTCAACGAAGGCTTATCTACCAACAAAACTAAGATGTTATGTGGCCGTAGAAGCGAAGACATTGCGCGCAAACTCGAACATTATTTCAAATCAGGCTCAGGTAAAGCAATCGCTAGTAAGCGCTTCTGGTAATCGCGTCACAGCCCAAAAAGCTTTCCAAGCCTTAATCGCGGCGCAATAAAGCCACACAACTTCGCATCATAGAGTGCGGCGCAAAGAGGTTCGCATATGACCTCCGTCGCACGTCTCATGGGTGTTGTTGTTGCGGGGGGTCTGCTGACCGCCGCTCCAAGTCCGGCGGAAGGAACACAGGCCGCAAAATTCATCCAAACCGCAATCGCCCTGCGCAATCCGAATGTCGCCTACGACAGTGGCTATCGCAGGATCGCCTACCCTCTCGGCGACGTGCCGCAGAATGTCGGCGTCTGTGCCGACGTGATCGTCAGGGCCTATCGAGGTATCGGCATCGATCTGCAGAAGCTCGTCCACGAGGACATGAAGCGGCACTTCGGCGCCTACCCGATGATCTGGGGACTGAAGCACGCCGACGCCAACATCGATCACCGCCGCGTGCCGAATCTGGCAGCGTTCTTCAAACGGCACGGAAAGGTGCTGAAGATCACGCGCGATCCCAGGGACTACCGCCCCGGCGATGTGGTGACGTGGAATCTGAGACACGGCGGGTCCCTGCCCCACATCGGCATCGTGACGGACAGACGGGCGCTCTTCGGCCGCAATCCGCTGATGATGCACAACATGGGCGGCGGTCAGGTCCTGGAGGACATGCTGTTCGACTACGAGATCACCGGCCACTACCGCTACGGACTGGACTGAAAAAATCCGCCGGGGCGCCGCCAACCCGCACCGATCTTCGCCGCAAATCCCGGTATTCTCCGGCGCAGCCCCTCCTCCGGCTGTCTGCCGGCCCATTTGCCATCTTGCCATCGGGGCGGCGGCAGGCCATGAGGAAACGGTGTTTAATCGAGGCGGAACCGGTATTCCCGTAGCAGGACATCGGGGGCGGAGGCCGCTAATCTGACCGAGGCTTGCGAGAGTCGGATTCCATCGAAAGGCAAGCGTATTGGGTGCATTCATAGACGCCCGGAACGTTCCCTCGGGCACCGTCATTAAGCCGGATCTGGCCATCATCGGCGGCGGCCCCGTCGGGATCTCGATGGCACTGGCGCTTGCCGCATCGCCGCTTCACGTCGTGCTGCTGGAAAGCGGCGGCATGACCTTCGATGCCAAGATCCAGGCACTCTACGAGGGCTCCAAGGTCGGCGCGCCCTATCTGACGCTGGAAGCCACGCGCCTGCGTTATCTCGGCGGTAGCTCCAACCATTGGGGCGGCTGGTGCCGCCCGATGGACGAGATCGACTTCGAAGAGCGCACCTGGATGCCCTATTCCGGGTGGCCGTTCGGCAAGAAGGAGCTTAACCGCTTTTTCGTGAAGGCCCACTCGCTGTGCGAGGCGGGCGCTCTGCTCTACGACGGCGGCCAGAAATGGGCGACGAAGCAGCTGGGACCAGTCCTGCCGCTCGGCGAAGGCGGCGTCACCACGCGCTGGTTCCAGTTCTCGAAGATGCGCAGCAGCACGCTGCCGACGCATTTCGGCGATCGCTATGCCGACGACCTGCGCCGCATCAGAAACCTTGCCGTCTATCTCCACGCTAACGTGACGCGGCTCGGGCTCGACGGCGCGGGCGCCAAGATCGCCGAACTCGACGTCGCCACGCTCTCCGGCCGCAAGTTCAAGGTGAAGCCGAAGGCCGTGGTGCTGGCAACCGGCGCCGTGGAAGCAGCCCGCCTGATGCTCGCCTCGAACGACATCATCCCGGCCGGCGTCGGCAATACGCACGATCTGGTGGGGCGCTTCTTCGCCGATCATCCCACGCCGCGTGACACTGCGACCCTCGTGGTGTTCGACGGCAAGCTGTCGCCGTTTTACCAGAGCAATAAGAGCGTTCACGGTGCCATCATGCGCGCGGGTCTGTTCCCGAGCGAAGCCTTCCGCCGTTCCCACGCGGTGATGGCCTCTTCGATCACCGTCGAGAGCAAGGTCGAGCTGGATGACCTCGGCAAGGCCGCGGTGGAGGCTGCCGCGGCGGCCGTGGGCGTGGACGCCGGCGACGCGCAAGCATACTCGCTTGGCGCCGGCATGGAGGTGACGCCCGATCCCGACCGCCGCTTCACGCTCGATACCGAACGCGACGCGCTCGGCATGCCCAAGCTCAAACTGCACATGCGCATCGCCGATGCCGACTTCGCGCGCTTCCGCCAGACGCTCAAGGAACTCGGACGGCAACTTCTGGTCTCGCGCGCCGGGCTGTTGCGCCTCAACCTGGTGACCCGCGACGACTGGCTGAACTCGCTCGACTGGGGCAACCATCACATGGGCACCACGCGGATGGACGCCGATCCGCGCAGGGGCGTGGTCGACGCCAATCTCAAGGTCCACGACCTCGCCAATCTCTACGTGGCGGGCAGTTCCGTGTTCCCGACCTACGGCGCGGCAAATCCGACCGTGAATATTCTGGCGCTTGCCTTGCGCCTCGCCGATCACCTCAAGAAGGTGTTGCGATGAAAGTCGAGGCGATGAAAGCGTATCTCACGCGGCGCAACGTCCTGATCGGGGGCGGCGTCGTTGCGGCCGGCGGTCTGGCCGTTGGCGGACGCTATCTGCTGCGCAAGCGGCACGCGCCGAGCCCTTACGACGACCTTTTGGCGCTGCTCGACGACCGCGACGCCGACGCGCAGATCGGCGAAACCGTGCTGGCGGAGCTGGACGACTTCGATCCCAAGCTCGTCGCGGACGACGTGCGCACGCGCGTCGAAGGCCGTCCGCTGGCGCAGGTGGTGACCGAGGACGCCGTCGAAGGGCGCGTGGTTGAAGCCGGCGGCTGGATCATGCCCGAGACGCTGGCCCTGCTCTGTGCGCTGGCGGCGAAAGCGGCGGCGTAACAATTACTGTCATCCCGGACGCGCGATCTGCGCTCTCATCAACCCGCGCAGCGAGTTGCCTAGATAAACGTTCGCGTTCGCGAGATCGTCCGGCGACAACACCGCCTCTATGCAGCGGCCCTCCTCGATCAACGTGCGGCGGAGTATGCCGTCAAGCGCGCCGGAGGAGAGCGGCGGCGTCAAGAGCCTGCCGTCGCGCGCCACGAAGACGTTTGTGCGGCTGCCCTCCACAACTTCGCCGCGCTCGTTGAGGAACAGCACTTCGTCGCAAACGGCCGCAAGGCGGGCGTGTTCGGAATCGTACATCTCGCGCCAATTCGTCTTATGACGTGCCAAGTGATCGGTGCTCGAAACGCGATGCGGAGAGATCACATAGCTCCATGTTTCCTTAGCCTCGCCAAGCGGAACGGCAGTGCAGGCGAATTCACCGCTCTCGTTCAAGGTAAGGCGGATGCGGAGGGCTTCCTCGCAAGGGGGAGGCAATGATGCATCCAATGCCTTTCTCGCGCGCACGGTATCAAACTTCATTTCGAACACTTCCGCCGAACGCCACATCCGTGCCAAATGGCGATCGAGGCGGACGAACCCCTCCTTCGGCGACCAGCGCAGGGTTTCGATCAATTCCAGCGGGCGACGGGCGGCTTCGTAATAGCGCGCCTTGAGCAGGCATTCGGCGTATTCGCTCGCGGCTTCGGAGTCCTGCACCACGGCGCCGCCGATCCCAAGCTCGCCGCGACCGCCCGCAATCGTCAGAGTACGGATGGCGACGTTGAAGCGGGCCGAACCGTCCGGCGCAAAATGGCCGATGGCGCCGCAATAGACCCCGCGCGGACTCCCCTCCAGTTCCGCAATGATCTCCATCGCGTGGATCTTGGGTGCGCCGGTGACGGAGCCGCAGGGGAACAGCGCGCGCACGAGGCCCGCGATGTCCGTGCCGGGCTTCAGCCGCGCCGACACCGTGGACACCATCTGGTGCAGCGTCGGATAGGTCTCCACGGCGAACAGATCGCGCACCTCCACGCTGCCGATTTCCGCGATCCGTCCGAGATCGTTGCGCAACAGATCGACGATCATCAGATTCTCGGCGCGGTTCTTGGCGCTCTCTGCCAGCGCCATGCGTTCGAACACGTCCGAGACGGCGCCGCGCGGGGCGGTGCCTTTCATCGGACGCGCCGTGATCGTTCCGTCGGCGGCCAGATCGAAGAACAGCTCCGGCGACAAGCTGAGAATCTGCCGCGCGCCGTCGTCGACATAGGCGCCATAGCGCGCCGCAGACTGCGCCCTGAGGCTGCGATAGAGCGCCAGCGCATCGCCCGCGAAAGCAAAGCGCGAGCGGAAGGTGAGATTGGCCTGATAAAAATCGCCGGCCGCGATCAGTTCATGCACGCGGTCGAAGCGCTCGCCATAGGCCCGCTCGTCCCATTCGTGCTCCAGCGGCCCCCCATAGACGCGCCCGCTGCACCAATCCGCAAGCGCACCCTCCTCCACCCGCTCCGGCGCATCGAACACTCCGAACCACAGCAGCGGAACCTGCCGCGTTCGCGGCAACAGCCGCTGCAACCGGGGCTCCAGCGCGTAGCCCAACTCGTAGGAAAAATAGCCCGCAACAAAATGTCCGGCGGCGCGGGCGGCTTCCATTGCGGCCAGCGCGGGGGAAATCTCCTGTGGCGTATCGGCGCGGATGACGGCAAGAACCCGCCCGTAGGCGTAGAGCCGCCCCGTGGCGGCATCGTCCAGGATCAGCGTGGGCCGGGCCATAAATCCTTGTGCCCCGTCCCCGGGCGCCGGGCAACGGTGTGCTGCATTCCTGCAAGGCCCCATTGAGGAAGGGTGAAGTCCGAACTTGAACAAACGGCGTCGCACCCCACATCATATGCGTAGCGGTGCCTCCCGTGGGGCCGCTCAACCAAACCGGCGATGCCGGCAAAGCCGCTTGAGGAGGGCTTTGAGATGAACAGGACCGTCTATTTCAACAGTCCCTTCCTGCTGGGTTTCGAGCACCTCGAACGGCTGCTGGAACGTACCGTCAAGAGCGCCGGCGACGGCTATCCGCCCTACAACATCGAGCAGTCCGACGAAGACAAGCTGCGCATCACGCTCGCCGTGGCCGGCTTTTCTCGCGAAGAGTTGAACGTCACGGTGGAGGACCGCCAACTCGTCATCCGCGGCAAACAGGGTGAGAACGGTGACAAGAATTTCCTGCATCGCGGCATCGCCGCGCGGCAGTTCCAGCGGGCTTTCGTGCTGGCGGAAGGCATCGAAGTTACCGGAGCGTCACTCGAAAACGGTTTGCTGTCGATCGAACTCGAACGCCCCAAGTCCAACACAATCGTACGTCATATTGAGATCGAGGAAGGGCGTCTGGAACCGAAGAGGTCCGTGCCATGACCGAGAACGAAAAATTCGAGTTTCCCGTGGATGCGCAGCGGATCGCATACATCAAGCCGACGGACAGCGCGGAAGCCCATCGCCTCGGCCTGATCCCGCCCGGTATCGAACTTCCCCCCGGCGGAAAGATTTACGTGGTTCACGCCGCCGACGGCAGCGTAATCGGGTTCGCCGACGCCTGGGCGAGCGCCTACGGCGCCGCGGTGCAAAACGAACTGACGCCGGTAAGCCTGCACTAGCATTGTGGCCCCCTCAAACTTGAACCGGAGGCCCGGCACGGCCTCCGGTTTTCGTTTTTTTGGGGCGGTGAGATGATGCGCGTCCTTGTCATGGCGGCGAAGTTGGGCCAATGACGTTGCCCGAACGCCCCTGCCGAACGCCGCCATGAAGCAAACGATCTGGACCCGGACATACGACGTCAACACCATTGTGCTGGACGACCAGAAGCGGCTCGGCCTTTTCGGCCTGCTCAACCTGCTGCAGGACATCGCCTGGCTGCACGCCAAGCATCTTGGCTGGGGTTATGAAGCGCTGGTCGAGACAGGAACGGCCTGGGTCCTGGTCCGCCAGAAACTCGTCATGGCGGATTGGCCCGTGTGGGGCGACGTGGTCGAGGTCCGGACCTGGCCGCGCGGCGTGGTCGGTGCGATGGCGATACGCGAGTTCGAGATCGTGGCTGGCGACCGCAAGTTCGGCGAATGCTCCACAAGCTGGCTGATTATCGACGCGCAGACGCGCCGTCCGACGAAAATAGATCGCGAAGCTTTCCGCAAGAATGCCCGGACCGAAGGCTGCCTCGCCATCGAGGCCGGAAAGATCGCGCCGCAGACCGGCCTGAAACCGGCGGCGACGTTCCAGGTGCGCAACAGCGACCTCGATGTCAACGGACACGTCAACAACACGCGCTATGCGCAGTGGATCGTGGACTCGTTGACTCCAGAAGAGCACGCAGGCATCCGGATCGAGGAATACGAGGTCAATTTCCTCTCCGAGACGCTGGTGGGCGACATAGTGGAGATCGAGCGCGGCGAATTCTCGCCGTCGGCTCCCTGTCCGTTCCAGGGCAGGCGCACGCGCGACGGCAAGACGGTATTCACGGCTCGCCTGAATGTCACCCCACGACAGTAGGACTGCCGGTCAGTGCTGTCGGTCTTGGGGCTTTCCCGGTGCCGATGCCGCCTTGTTCATCTGTTCGAGCAAAGGACGCATCGCATCCAGTTCCGCCCCGAAACCGGCCCAGTCCCCCGCCTTGAGCTTGTCGACGGCTCGCCGGTAGTGGTCGAGCGCCGCGCGCGCCGCGTCCGACAGCGGTCCAAGCGCGGCGGGTGCCGGTACCGCAAAGTTTTGCGGCTGCGACGCTTCGGGCGCAGAGGCCGGTGCTTTGAACAGTGCGGCGAGCGCAGCTCCTAGCGTCTCCTCCATCACCACCTTGCCGCCGTATACCGCGATGACGCGCTTGAGTTCGGGCAACTGGCCCGACTGGGCACGCAGATAAAGCGGCGTGATGTAGAGCAGCGAATTCTCGATCGGCACGACCAGCAGGTTGCCGCGGATGACGCGCGATCCCATCTGGTTCCACAGCGATATCTGCTGCGAGACGTCCGTGTTCTGGTTGATGAGCGCCTGGATCTGGAACGGGCCGTAGACCAGTTTCTCCTTGGGGAAGGTGTAGACGATCAGCTTGCCGTAATCGGGCTGGTCACAGCGCGCCGCCATCCAGGCGATCATGTTCTCGCGCTGGCTGGGCACCATCGGCAGCATCAGCACGAACTCGGTCTGCTTCTCGCCGGGAAGCCGGATGTTGATGAAATACGGCTCCATCTTGGTTTGCCCGGTGTCGTCGACGCTGGTCGGCTGGCGCGGGAACTGCCAGAGGTCTTCCCGGTTGTAGAACACCTCAGGCGCGTCCATGTGGTAGGAACGGTAGATCTCCGCCTGGAGCTGGAAGAGGTCCTCGGGATAGCGGATGTGTTTGTGCAGATCGGCCGGCATCGCCTTGATCGGCTGGAACAGGCCCGGGAAAATCTTCGCGTAGGTCGCCACGATGGGGTCGGCAGGGTCGGCGACATAGAAGGTTATCGTCCCGTCATAGGCGTCGACCGTGATCTTGACGGCGTTGCGGATGTAGTTCGCGGACCCGTCCTCGGTCGCCTTGGAATACGGGAACCAGGTGCTGGTCGTGTAGGCGTCCTGAATCCAGTAGAGGTGCCCGCCGCTGACCACGATATAGGGGTCGGCATCGAGCCGCAGGAAGGGCGCGATCTCCCGCACGCGCTGCTGGATGTTGCGGCGGAACATGATGCGGCTGTCGCCGGTGATGTACTGGCTGAGCAGGATGTTGATATCGCCGTAATACCAGGCGAACAGGATGCGCTTGGCGAAGCTGCCGATCGGCACGCCGTCGGCGCCGCGGTACGCCGCATAGACGTTCTTGTCGCCCTTCGGATAATCGAACTCCGGCGTCGATCCCTTGACGATGACGTAGGAATCCGGGCTCTCGCCGAAATAGATGCGCGGCTCGGTCACGGCGGGCCCGCCGGTCGCCACCGGGGGAATGTCTTGCAGGTAGAGCTTCGGCAGGCCTTCGGGCGTGGTCTGCGTCACGGGTGACATCACCACGCCGTTGCCGTGGGTGAACAGCACATGCAGGTTGACCCAGGTCTGCGCGTTCTCCGGCAGCAGCGACGGTTCGAGTTCGCGCGGCGAGGTCATCACCTGCTGATAGCGGCCGTTCAGCCAGTAGCGGTCGATGTCGGCGTCGTGGAACTTGTAGTAGGTCCTGATCTCCTGAAGCTGCGCATAGGAGTCGAGCAGTGGTTGCCAGTCCCACAGCCTGATATTATCGACCGTCGACTGGTTGTTCTGAAGCGCGGCATAGTCCAGCGATTCCTCGACGACGAACGGTTTGACCTCGATGTTTTCGAGATTGTAAGCCTTGCGCGTCATGGCGATGTTGCGCGCGATGTACGGCGCTTCGAAGCCGAGTTCGTTTGGCTTGACATAGACGCGCTGGTAGAGGCCCGTGACCAGGGGCAGAACGAGGATCGCAACACCGAAAACCGCCGCCACGGCGATGAGGGGCGTACGGATCCCGCGGTTGCGGAGGTTCAGGAAACAGATAATCGCTGCGGCGATCGAGAGCGCGATCAGCAGCCACAGCATCGGCAGGCCGACATTGACGTCCGTGAAGCTGGCGCCCACCACGACGTCGTTGTCGCCGAACACCAGCATGTAGCGATCGAGCCAATAGCCCCAGGCCTTTACCGCGAGATAAATCCCGAGCAGCACCGAGGCGTGCGCCACCACCGCGGGGGCGATGTAACGGCGCTGGTTGTCGAACGCGACGGCGCCGTGCACCCAATAGAGTGCGGCTGCGAGCAATGCGCTGAGGCCGAGCGTGAAAAGCAGCCAGCCCTTCACTTCGATATAGAGCGGCAGCGAGAAGAGGTAGAACCCGATGTCCTTGCCGAACATCGGATCGGTCTGTCCGTAAGGAACCTGATAGAGATACCGGAGCACAACGCTCCAGCTTCCCATCTCGCCCAGAGCCACCAAGAGGCCGAGGCCGAGCGAGGCCGCGAGGATAATGACGCGCCAGGGGAAGTTGCGGTACAGCCGCTCGATCAGCACGGGCGGCGTCACGCCCTCCAGATTATCCCAAGGCGACGGGACCGTCCGGAAGGTCTTGCGAACCCCCGCAAGCTTCTGCGCCACCGCCCCGTTCGCATAGAAGACGGCTGCACTGGCGGCAAACACCGCCAGGAAAACGGCAATCTTGGCGCTCACCGTCGTCCAGAAGACCTCGACATAGCCGAGCGAGGCGAACCAGCTCCAATCGACCAGAAAACTGGCCGTCAGGCCGAGCGCGATCAGGCCGAAGGCGGCCACGGCGATTACGACAGCAATGATCCTGGATCTAGGCGTCAAGTCCCACCTCGTTGTGTGTGGTTTCGGAGACTCAAACACGCGAACCCGTTGATACACCGCATGAAGCGGCTGTAGCAATGTCGAGACGGCGGCAGAAGATGTTCGCACCGAGAAAGGAACGGCTGTCATAAATCTCGGCTGCGCGTCACTCGCAATATCGTACCACGCCCCCCAACGCCTACTTACGCCGTTACACCGCCACAAGAATTAACAGATACCCATGTCACGAAGCCGGAGAGGCGTTCGCGAAGAACGATCGGGCGGCACTTGGCGTGGAGAATTTCAGGCGGCGACCGAATTCGAATTCGCCGGCGGTTCGGTGAGGATGGCGTACAACGCCTCGGCGGTAGCCGCGCTGCGCAGCTTTTCGCACGACGTCTGGTTCCGTAAGAGACGCGAGACACGCGCCAGCGCTTTCAGGTGATCGGCGCCTGCGCCTTCGGGCGCCAGCAGCATGAACACGAGATCGACGGGCTGGTTGTCCACCGCTTCGTATTCGATCGGCGTCTCCAGCCGTGCGAACACGCCGATGATCTTCTTGATGTCGCCGAGACGGCCGTGCGGAATCGCTATTCCCTGTCCCACTCCCGTCGTACCGAGCCGCTCGCGTTCGACCAGGGTCTCGAGGATGCGCTTTGCCGGCATCTTCGCCAGAGGCGCCGCCCGTTCCGCCAGCTCCTGAAGAAGGTGGGCCTTGCTCTTGTCTTTGACCTTGAGGGCCGAAACGACGCCTTCGGGGCTAAGCAGGTCTGCGATTTGCATGACGGCCCTATGGTTACTGTTATGCACTGGTTCGGCGGACACACCTATCCGAACGTATTAACCGGTACTTTCGTTGCGTCTTCTGATTGCCCGCTGCATGGCTCTTTTGCGTCCCAAAAGCTGCGCATCGCCGGGGCCTCTTTCGGAGGGCGCGGACCATTAGTCCGCACTTTTTTCGTTGTCAACGCTTGAAATCAGCGAATGGCCGTATTGGCGGATTCCGCGCTTTTGAGTCTGCGCCGTTCAACCGAGGAGGGGATTCGCATGGCTTCCCGGTACTTGGCTACCGTGCGCCGCGCAATGTTCACACCATCCGCGGTCAGGAGTGCGACGATACGGTCGTCGGACAGGACCTCGCGCGAATCTTCGCGCTCGACCATCTCGCGGATGCGGTCGCGGACCGCCTCTGCGGAATGCGATTCGGCGCCGTCCAGGGACTGGATGGCGGCCGTGAAGAAGTATTTGAGTTCGAACAGGCCGCGCGGCGTCGAGACGTATTTGTTGGAGGTGACGCGGCTCACGGTCGATTCATGCATGCTGATCGCATCGGCAATCGTACGCAGGTTCAACGGCCGCAGGTGCCGCACCCCGTAGGTGAGGAACCCGTCCTGCTGGCGCACGATCTCGGTCGCCACCTTGAGGATCGTCCGCGCGCGCTGGTCGAGGCTCTTCACCAGCCAGTTGGCGTTGTTGAGGCAGTCGGTGAGATAGGTCTTGGCTTCCTTGTCGCGAGCGTGCGCCGCGACTTTCGCGTAGTAGCGCGAATTGATCAGCAGCCGCGGCAGCGTCTCCGAATTCAATTCGATGTGCCAGCCGCCGTCGGGGCCAACGCGCACCAGTACGTCCGGCACCACGGGCTGCACCGTCTCCGAGCTGAATGCCAGGCCGGGCTTGGGTGACAGGTCGCGGATTTCCGTCAGCATGTCGGCGATGTCGGCCGCGTCCACACCGCAGAGCTGCGCCAACTGCGCCGTGTCGCGCCTGGCCACCAGATCGAGATGGGCGATCATCGTCGCCATCGCCGGGTCGTAGCGGTCCTTGTCCTTGAGCTGCAGCGCCAGGCATTCCGCCAGGTCGCGCGCACCGACGCCGACCGGCTCGAAGCCTTGCAGCACGGCAAGCGTTTCGCAGACCGCCGCCTTGTCCGCGCCCAGCCGCTCCGCCAGTTCGTCAATGTCGACGCGCAGATAGCCCGCTTCGTCCACGGCGTCGATCAGCGCCACGCAGATCAGCCGCTTGTCGTGGTCCAGCGCCGCGATGGAGAGCTGTTCGTGAAGGTGGTCCTTGAGCGAGCCGCCTTCGGCAACGGTGGATTCCAGGAGGTCTTCGTCGCCTTCGAAGCGCTGCGTGGAGCGCAGCGTGGTCCAATCGGCGAGCGGGGTGATCGGGGCGGCAGTCTGCGGGGCTTCGGCGCCGTCGTAAAGATCGTCGCTCGAAGCATCCATGTCCTGGCATTTGGTGAAGTCGTCGCGCGCCAGTGTGTCTTCCAGCGGCTCGGCCGCGGCCTCGGGCTGCGGCGCTTCGCGCTCGGCTTCGACGGGCTGAGAATCGTCGCGTTCGAGCAGCGGATTCTTCTCCAGCTCCTGCTCGCAGAATTCCGAAAGCTCGACGTTCGACAGTTGCAGCAGCTTGATCGCCTGCTGGAGCTGCGGCGTCATGACCAGGGTTTGGCCCTGGCGGAGTTCGAGGCGTTGGGAGACGGCCATCTATGCCACCTCCTCTCCCCCCCGGCCGGCAGGAGAGCATACGAACGGGCGTGCTCTCACCTCGCTCATAGCGTGAACCGCTCCCCGAGATAGACGCGGCGCACGTCGCGGTCGGCGACGATGTCGTCCGGCGTGCCTTCCCTGAGCACCTGGCCGTCGTGCAGGATGTAGGCGCGGTCGATGATGTCGAGGGCGTCGCGGACGTTGTGGTCGGTAATGAGAACGCCGACGCCGCGGTCCTTGAGATGCTTCACCAGTCCGCGGATTTCGTTCACCGCGATGGGATCTATACCGGCCAGCGGCTCGTCGAGCAGGATGTAGGAGGGATGCGTGGCCAGCGCGCGCGCGATCTCGACGCGCCGCCGCTCGCCGCCCGACAGCGCGATGGCCGGCGTGTTGCGTACATGGGTGACGCCGAATTCCGCCAGCAGCTCTTCCACCGCAGCTTCCAGCAGCCCTGGTTCGGGTTCGACCAGTTCGGCGGTGGCACGGATGTTCTCCTCGGCCGTCAGCCCGCGGAAGATCGAGGCTTCCTGCGGCAGGTAGCCGATGCCGAGCCGCGCGCGGCGGTACATCGGTAGGCGCGTCACGTCGTAGCCGTCCACTTCGATGGTGCCCGCATCGACGGGAATAAGGCCGGTAATCATGTAGAAGCAGGTTGTCTTGCCCGCCCCGTTCGGACCCAGCAGCCCCACCACCTCGCCGCGCTTGAGCGACAGGCTCACCGAGCGCACGACGGGCCGTTTGTTGTAGCTTTTGGCGATCCGCGTCACGACCAGCCCCTTGCCGCCTTCCACCACGCGGGGACGAAGGCCGGAATTGGCCGTTTCCTGGGTCGCTGCCTTGTTCGTTTCCATGCGAGAACTGTGCCTGTTTGTGCTTAAGGAACTGTGAAATCTAGTGATTTCCGCTGGTATTCGCGTTAGGCGTGAACAGCGCCTGGACGCGTCCGCCGGTGCTTCCCTTGCCGTCGAGCGTGGCGAGACCGGTAATGAGATTCACGACGAGCTGCTGGCCGCGCATGACGTTCTTGTCCTTCGTCAGCACGACGCGGCCCTTCAACGTGATGATGCGCGGACCCACGTTGTAGACGCCGCTGTCGCCGGTGGCGACGCCGGAGGGCGCGTCGATCACGACGGCTCCCTGCGCATAGATAATGTCAGGTTTGTTGTCGGCGACGTGGACGCGCATCGTGTTGGCGCGCAAGCGCACCTCGCCCTGATGCACGATGACGTTGCCGGTATAGACGCCCGTCTTGGCATTCGCGTCTGCGATGAAATTGTCCGCCGTCACTTCGATCGGCGCATTCGGATCGAGCATGCCCTTGGAGATCGGATTCGAGGGATTCTCCGCCGCCTGGGCGGCCAGCGCGAAGGCCGCGACTGCAAGCAATATTGCCGAGCGTCTCGTCATCGCCTGTTCGCCTTCTTGGGATACATCACCATGTGGACGTGCCCGTTGAGTTTAACCAGCCGCTTGAGGCGGTCGAAATGGAAGCTGTCGGCCCGGAGCGAGCCGAACGGGCCGTGACCCGTCACCTGCTGGGCGCCCTCGAAGATGTTGGTCTTCAGAAAAACGTCGGCGCTCGCAGTATGCAGTTCGTAGCCGCTGTCGGTGAAAAGAGAGATGCCGCCTGTGAGCTTCAAGATTCCGGCGTCGATGTCGAAAGCGCCGTTTCCGGCGGTGGCGTTCAGCCAGTTCCGGCTGTCGAATTGCATGTCGGCTTCCACCTGCCGCAACTGGGCGCGATGGCGGTTCTTGGGATCCTGTACCGCCTCCGCGGCAGTGACGGTGAAAGGATTGCCCTTGCCGTCTGTCCCCGTGAAACGGGGCTTCGTCATCGTCAGGTCGTTGGCGAGGTTGCCGCTCTGCTGCATGGTGACGGATAGCTTTTCCAGGCGCCTCGGAGTGACCGAATAGGCAATCACCGACGCCAACAGCGCCACCGCCGCGATCGGCAGCAGCCGCTTCATCAGGGTCACGAAGCGCGTGTAGCGCAGCGCTTCCTTCGCCGTGGTGCGGCGCTTCTCCGTCCAGTCCCTGAGCGAGTGCGGGGCGGGCGCCGGCGGCGGTTCGAGCGGTTGGGCAACCGCGCTGCGGACCTCGGTTTCCCGCGTCATTTCAGCCCCGCGCGCAGGCAATCGTGGATGTGCAGGATGCCGGCCGGCTTCTGCGAGCGGCCCTTGGCTTCGAATACGAAGAGCTGCGTGATCTTCTTCTCGTTCATCAGCGCGATGGCTTCGGCCGCCAGCAGATCGGCGCGCACGGTCTTGGGATTGCGCGTCATCACGTCGGCCGCCTTCGCCTGGCGCAGATCGCGGTCCATATGGCGGCGCAGGTCGCCGTCGGTGATGATGCCGACCAGCGCGCCCTTCTTGTCCGTCAGGCCGATGCAGCCGAATTTGTACTTTCCCATGATGGTAAGGGCCTGGCGCAGCGAGGCACCCTCTTGCGCCAGCGGCAGCTCGTCCGGACCGTGCATCAGGTCGCAGACGCGGATCATCGCCCGCCCCAGCGAGCCGCCGGGATGCAGGTTGCGGTATTCGTTGGTCGAGAAATCGCGGCGCTCCATCAGCGCCACCGCCAGCGCGTCGCCAAGCACCAGCATCAGGGTCGTGGAGGTGGTGGGTGCCATCCCCATCGGGCAGGCCTCGCGCACCTTCGGCAGCACCAGCGCCACGTCCGCCGCCTTGAGCAGCGTCGACTCGGGATTGCAGCCCATGCCGATCAACGGAATACGAAACCGCTTGGCATGAACGATAAGGTCGGAAAGCTCGGAGCTCTCGCCGCGCCAGGAGAGAATTATCACGGCGTCCTGCCGCGTCACCTCGCCGAGATCGCCGTGGCTCGCCTCGGAGGGATGCACGAAATGCGCAGGCGTGCCGGTGGAGGCGAGCGTCGCGGCGATTTTGCGGGCGATATGGCCCGACTTGCCGATGCCGCTGACGATGACGCGTCCCTTGACGGCCAGAAGCGTCTCCACCGCGCGGGTGAACTCGGCGCCCAGCGACGCCGACAACGTCTTCACGGCCTCGCCCGCGCTTTCGAAGACGCGCCGCGCCACGGCCAGATCGCCGTTGACCCGCGAAGACGGCTGAGGAAACGCTTTGACATTCGCCGGACGCATACGAACACCCTTTTTGTGGACCGCCGGCCTCGTCGGCCGGCAGATGCCATAGGGTACCGACAGGGTTAACACCCCCGAGAGCCCGGCCCCATAGCGAAATTCATGCCAAGTCTGGCCAAAACTTTGTGCAGCCGCAAGATGGAGTCTTGAGTCGCGGTAAATACCTGACCAAATTAGACAAATTTAATGCTCGAAAATGTCCACTTCTGCCCATCCCGCCAGATCGAGTTCCACCCTGGCCGGCAGGAAATCGAAACAAGCCTTGGCCAGTGCCGTGCGCCCTTCCCGCGCCAGCATCTTGTCCAGCGCATCCTTGAGGCGGTGCAGATAGGCAACGTCGTTGGCGGCGTAGGCGAGCTGGCGCTCGGAGAGATCGGGGGCGCCCCAGTCGGAGCACTGCTGCTCCTTCGACAGATCGACGGCCAGCAGCTCCTTCACCAGATCCTTCAGGCCGTGCTTGTCCGTATAGGTGCGAACGAGACGCGAGGCGAGCTTGGTGCAATAGACCGGCGCCGTCTTGGCTCCCAGCCAGTGCCGGAACATGGTCATGTCGAAGCGTGCGAAGTGGAACAGCTTGAGCGTCGCGGGGTCCGCGAGCAGCCGCTTCAGGTTTGGAGCGGCATAGGCGCCGGGCTCGAACTGGACTGCATGGCAGGTGCCGTCGCCGTCGGAGAGCTGCGCCAGGCACAGCCTGTCCCGGAAGGGATGAAGGCCCAGGGTCTCGCTGTCGATGGCGACGATCGGGCCGAGCGTCAGCCCATCCGGCAGGTCGTTCTTGTGGAGCTTGATTTTCAAATGACACCTATGACGGGAGGAAGTTCGGCGCCCGTAGACATAGTCCCAAGCAGGGCCTTGATCCAACGGGCGTTTGCGCCGCAACCCGGCGGCAGGATCGTAGCCGGCAGAAGTGTAAGCGGTGTTTACAACATTAACCCGGAGTATTTCTAAGGTTTTGATCTCGCTACGTCTTTTGCATGGCACACAGCTTGCTCGCTGATACAGGAGAGAAGCCGGCGCCATCCTGGCCAAAGGCGGGGGACGGAATAAGGACCGTGCGTTCAATCAAGCTCCGTAGCGTACTGGCGGCCACAGCGGCAGTGATCGTCATGCTGGGTGCTGTGCGCTACTCGGTCCTGATCCCCGCCTTCAGCCGTGCCTCCGCAGAAACATTGCACCAAGTCCTCGCCGGTGCCGAGGGCGCCGCTGCAGACGCAGAGGAAGCGGGCAAGAGACTCTCCGACGCCATGTCGCTCGCCCTTGAAGAAGGGGGCAAAAAATTCTCCGACAGCATGTCACGCGCGCTGAAGATCGCCCCGGCGAAGCCGGCCGTCGCAACTGAGACACCCGCACATACCGGCGCACCCGCACAACCCGGCGGCACCGCACCTGTCGAAACCGCCGAGAACATTCCTGGCAACACATTTGTGTATGTGCCTGGAGGACCTTGGATCGGCGGCGGCGGTGGTGGTGGTGGTGGTGGTGGTGGCGGTGGCGGCGGCGGTGGCGGTGGCGGCGGCGGCGGACACGACGTGCCCGAAACAAGCTCGCTCATGCTTCTCGGTGGCGGGCTTCTGGTGCTCACGTTCTTCGGATTCGCGCGCCGTCGCGAGAGAGCGGCCTAAAACTCCCGGCCGAGATCGATCCGACAGGTATAAGAACTTTTTTATGTTGGTTCGGCATCCGCCGACATCGCGGTCAAAAAGCAAAATGGCGCCGCGAGGGCGCCATCTGCGAAGCCGGGATGCCGTCGCCTCCCGGTCTTTGCTCTCCTTGATCTAGACGGCTTTGCTCTTGCGGCGACGGCGGAACACGCCCGCTCCAAGAAGACCCGCTCCGAACAACGACAGTGTGATCGGCTCGGGTGCCTGGATATAGGTGTAGGTAAAAATCGCCCCTGCGCCCGCTTCAGCCGTCGACTCGAAATCCACATTCGCGCCGCCGGTATGTGAGGAATCGCCTGCGGCGTCGATCGGCAGAATGAGCACACCCAGTCCTGTGAATAACGCCAGATCTCCCGGCAACGTGTACAACGCCGAATTCGAAGCGGTCGCGTTCAACCCGGTATAGAATTTGCCCACGTTGTATGTATGTGAACCGACCGTGCACGGACCATAGACCTCGTTGCACGGATTGGATGTGTACACACCGGACGGCGGCGGAACGACACCCGGAGACTGGATGCCGGTGCCGGATATCGTCTTGGCGAGCGCCGTCGTCTTGGTGATGACCGTGCTGCTGCCGTTAGAGGCGCCATACTGTTTCGTGAACGAATATGTGGCCGGATCTGTCTTCGGTCCTGCATCAAACGTATCGGAGACGTTTGCCGCGGGCAGAACGACGATGAGGTTCGATCCTACGTGCAGCGTAATCGTCGCAGAAAGCGTCGAATTGATCGTGTTCGTCGGGATCGTGGCGGGCGGCGAAGACGTGTAGGTGATATTCCAGATCGAGCAGCTCGTGCTCGCCGCCGTGCAATGCACGGTGTGGGCCGTGTTCGAGAAACCGGCCGTCGAGGGTGTCGCAGCAGAGGCCGAACCGATGACGTTCGTAAACGTCTGGCTGTTCGCGACCTTCAGAGACCCGTCGAGATTTCCCGTCAAATTGACCTGTGTGGAAAGCAGCGTACCCAGTGCAGGATTGAACTTGGGAACAGACAGGGAAGTCGACCAGTCGGTCGATGTGACGGGGGCGGAAGCCGTGTAGGTGACACTCACGATCGGATTTGCCGACGCCGCGCCGGTGGCGAGCGCCAGCCCTGCGACCCCGGCGAGCAAAAGCCCGGCGATCCTTTTCGAACTCGACAGCATCCGTATCTCCTGTTTCCGATTGGAGCCGAAGAAACCAAAAGCAGAATTCATGCCATCATTGTCATCATAAATTACACTAATATATTCAAGCGATTAGAAGCGTAATTGCAGATAACGTGCGGTAATCTTCGTAATGCTGTAATCGCTTTTTACACTTCGCGTGGGTGACGCAATGGCAGCTTGTTGTGGTGTGATTGCAGCTGCCTGACGCGTTGCCATCATGCATTTTGTGTCGGGCGTCATGCCTCCGTGAGTTCCATCACGGCGGCCGGCGGCGACGGCTTTCGGCGGTGCAAATCCAGGAACCCGTCGAACATCCACAGCAGCCACAGGACGCGGCTGTTGTCCGCCCAGCCCTGCCGATGACTCTGCAACAGACGGTTCACACGGGCGATGTCGAAATGCTCGGCCATCTGATCCGAAACCTCGAGCCGGCGCGCGAAGCCCGTTCCGAACGAGCCGCGGAACCACGAGGCCAGCGGCACGGAGAAGCCCTGCTTGCGCCGGTAGAGGATTTCGCGCGGCAGCAGCGGTTCGAGCGCACGCTTCAGCACGATCTTGCTCTCGCCCGCATTCAGCTTGAGTTGCCGCGGCAGGCCGAGCGTCCACTCGACGAAGGTCGGATCGAGCATCGGCACGCGTACTTCCAGGCTGCACGCCATCGCGGTGCGGTCGACCTTGGTTAGGATATCGCCGACCAGCCAGGTCTTGAGATCGACATATTGCGCGGCTCCGACGGGGTCGTCCGTGGGGGCGCGCGCCATGTGTTCCGCGATCACGTCGGCCGCGCGATAGCCGTCGATGCTCCGGCGCAGTTCCGGCGAGAACAGGCGCGCGCGCGCCGCGTTGTCCGTCACCGAGACGTTGTGGAAATAGCCTTCCGCCGCGTTGGCGCCCAGCTCGCGGAAGGTCTGGCGGGCGCGCAGGAAGCGCGGCGCCCAATCGAGCTGCGGATAAATCCGCCCCAACGTGCCGAACAAGGGCTTGCGCAGGAAACCGGGGATCGCGGAACGCAGCGCCTCCTCGCGGCCGTGGAAAAGATAGCGCCTGTAGCCCGCGAAAAGCTCATCACCACCGTCGCCGGACAGCGCCACGGTGACGTTGCGTCTCGCCAGCTTGGAAAGGCGGTAGGTGGGCAAGGCCGAACTGTCGCCGAACGGCTCGTCGAATATGCCCGGCAGCGCTTCCACCGCCTCCATGTCGTCGGGCGATACGACCTCAACGAACTGCCTTGTGCCGTAACGCTCCGCAACGGCGCGCGCGTAGCGCCGCTCGTCGAAGCGTGGGTCGTCGAAGCCGATGGTGAAGCAGTTAAGGGCATCCGGCACGGCCTGCGCCATCAACGAGGCGATCGCGCTGGAATCCACTCCGCCCGAGAGGAAGGCGCCGACCGGCACATCGGCCACGAGCTGCGATTTCACGGCCGCTGCGAGCCTTTCGCGCAGCTCTTCCGCGCTGGTGTCGAGATCGCTGTCGTGGTGCAGGGCGGGCCTCGGCTCCCAGTACTGCCGCAAGCGCGGGGCGCTGCCGCGCTTCAGCAACAGCGTCGAGGCGGCGCCGAGCTTCTTGACGCCCGCATAGATCGTGCGCGGATCGGTAATGTAGCCGAAGGCGAAAAAGTCCTCCACCGCGAGAGGGTCGATCCGGCGCGGCAAAGCCGGGTTCGCCATCAGCGCCTTCAGCTCCGAGCCGAAGAGGAACGTCCGATCCGGCAGCATGGCGTAATAGAGCGGTTTCTCGCCCAGCCGGTCGCGTGCCAGGAACAGCGTTTGCTCGCTCCTGTCCCACAGCGCGAAAGCGAATTGGCCGTGCAGGCGATCGACGCATTCCCCGCCCCACTCCACCCAGGCCCTGAGGATGACTTCGGTGTCCGACTTGGTGCGGAACGAGTGGCCGCGCTGTTCCAGCCCCCGCCGCAATTCGCGGTAGTTGAAGATCTCGCCGTTGAAGACGATCGAGATGCGATTGCCTTCGGTGAACATCGGCTGTTCGCCGGTCTGAAGGTCGATGATCGCGAGACGGCGGTGGCCGAGCGCGATGCCCGGCTCGAAATAGAAGCCCTCCCCGTCCGGACCGCGATGGGCGATGGCGTCGTTCATGGCCTTGGCCATGCGCCTGTCCGGCTGCCGTAAGCCGTCCATATCGAACCATCCGCTGATGCCGCACATATTGCGATTTCCGCTCTAGGGTTCCATGACCGGATGTTCGAGGCGGCCTTTGAGCCCGCCCAAATCCGCCAGCGCACGACGCAGCCTTGCACGCGCGCTCTCGACATCGACATCGATCGGCGTCGAAACCGCGACGAGCGCCGCGCCCCGGCCGCCGAGCAGCGCCGTCTTCACCCTGTCGAGTTTCACGTGCATGCCGCTGGTGGTGAACGAGCCGCCCGACGAATAGGTCCACCAGACCAGCCGCATGAGTCCGCCCGAAGCGATTTGCAGTTCCTCGAAGCGGACATTTTCGGTGCCGAGCGTGGCGACGGCTTCGCCTTCGGCAACCCGATGCCATTCCTCCTCGTCCCAAAGCTTGTTGGTAGAGGAGATGAGATTGCGGCGCTCGCCGCTCACCCCATAGTAATTCACGAAGACATCGACGGGCGGCGAGAACGCATCGCCGCGCATCGCAAAACTCAATCCCGCGTCTGGCACGGCATAGAGCGGGTGCCAATCTTCCGAGACCTTGCCGAGAGACCAGCCCTTGATTTGCGGCGGCGCGGAAAACGCCGTCACGTCGATCTCCTTTTGCGTCTGTGCGCGCCAGAAGTGGAATGCCGGCACCAATGAAATCGCGACGAGCGCAGCAAGAATTGTCAGTGTGAGGGCGTGCGGAGTGGGCGGCGGCGCAGCCGAGTCCGTCCGGGCCGGTTCGTCCGCCGGCATGTCGTCGGCGAAGCGCGACCCGACGAGCATCAGCAGGGCTAGGATTGCCACCGAAAAGCCCCAGCCGTAGACCAGATGGTCGGCGCCGACGGCGATCTTGTTATCGCTGAAATGGGCGAGCAGCACGATCCCCAGCGCCCGGAAACCGTTGCTGATGATGGGAACGATCACGCAGGCCGCGAGAAACAGCGCGATCTTGGTCCGCTTGCGGTAGGTGAAATGGGCGAACAGCACGCCGACGGCGATGGTCGCGATCAGGAAGCGCAGGCCCGCGCAGGCCTCGACCACCCTGAAACTGCCGTTCGCCAGCTGGATCAGAGTACCTTCCGTGTAGTGAAGAATTCCGAGCAGATTGAGGCCGGTGTCGATGAACCACGTCGTGAAGCGCTGCAAAGGCGGAATCAGGTACTCGCCCATCGGCACGAGGAAAAAGAGAAACAGGCTGGGAAACAGGATCTTCCGGTAGACCTGCGGACCCAGCACCGCGAGGGTGAGAATCTGCACATAGGCGACGAAGGCAAGCTGCTCGACTTCGTTTATCGAGGCCAGCGATCCCACGAACGAAGCCGCCATAACGGGCAACGCCAGCAGCAGCGCTTTCGGGAAGGCGGCGGGCGTGAGTTGCGCCAGCACGTGCCGCTTGCCCCAGATCAGATAGGCCGAGACCGGGATGATCAGGAAGCAATGCGAGAAGGTCGGCGAAATCCACCATACCCGCACCGCGTCTCTCACGTCCCCCCAATAGAGCGCGCCGAGAACCAGCAACAACACGCCGAGCACGGAAAGGTACAAGGTCCACGCAGACACACCTCCGACAGCGTGGGGACCTGCCCCTGCTGTTCTGCCTTCCGTGCTCATTCCGCGCTCTCCTCAAGCGGCAAACGGCCGGTGCTCCGGACGTTCGCGGTGCTGTATGTTTCAAGGCGCGGTTGGCGCTCCAAGAGGCGGTCGAGTTCGGCCAGATTGCGCTCCCAGTCGTAGTCGCGTTCGACGCGGCGCCGTCCGTTGGCGGCGATCCGCGCGCGGTCGGGGCCCGTGGCCGCGGCAATCACCGCCTCGGCGAAGCGATGCGGCTCGTCCTCAACGAACAGATCGACACCGGGGGCAACATCGAGACCGCGGCTGGCAGGCCCCGTGGCGACGACCGGTTTCTGCATCGCCATGCCTTCCAGCACCTTGTTCTGCACGCCGCGCGCCAGCTTGAGCGGCGCTACCACCGCCGCCGCATGCGCCACATAGGGGCGGATGTCGTCCACCCTGCCCGTCACGATCACGCCTTCGCGCGACTTTCTTAGCTGCGCTGCGGGCTTCGCGCCGACGGCATAGAACCGCGCCGCGGGCAGTACCGCGCGGACGATCGGCAGCACCTTCTCCGCGAACCAGATCGCACCTTCGAAATTGGGGCGGTAATCCATCGTGCCGACCATCACGATAGGCAGCTCTCCGGTCGGAAACGGCGAGGGATGGGAATCCGTCGGCGAATAGAGCTTGTGGTCCACGCCGTTGGCGACACAGTGTACGCGGGCGCGAGTTTCCGGCGCCATGTCTGCGAAGGTCTGCGCCTCGAAGGGCGAGACGAACAGCGTAGAGCCGAACGCGGCCGCGGCCTTGCGCTCCAGGGCAAAGAGCGTCTTCGCCTCTCTCCGGAACACCCATGCCTTGGGACCGCGTGTTGCGTCCGCGTATTGGCGCCACTTGTCGGAATCCACGTCGACCATGTCGAGGATGGCGCGCGCCGGAGGAAAGCGGCCGGACAACAACGGTGCCATCGCGGAGCTAAACAGGAAGGCGCGGTCGATGTAGTACGTCTTGAACAACTCGCCGATCCAGCGGCTCATGCGTCTGCCGGCGAAGTAGGAGGTGGTGAGCGGGCGGCCGGTCGCGAAAGCGTGCGCCATCCGCAACAGCGTTGCGGTACGGCTCAGCGGCACGAGCAGGCATTCGCCGTTCACCAGCTCGCGGAGCTTTGCCGCGTGCGCCATATCGGCCGGATCGTCCACGAAGGCCGCCAGATGCACCACATGCTTCTTCGCCAGATGCGTCAGGATATTGTAGGCGCGGATCTTCTCGCCCTTGTCGGGCGGATAGGGAATGCGGTGGCAGAGAAACAGAATGTTCATGCCGCGCCCCCGGACAGGAAAATCTCGTCCATGCGGCGCCAGCGGAAGGCTTCCAGCAGGCGCGCGAGCCGCCCTTCCATCTTGTCGAGATTGGTGTAGTGGCGGAGTTTCGACTTGAACGGCGCGTCTGCGATGCGCGGCTGATCCGGGTCGATCTCCCAGGGATGGAAATAGAAGACGCAGGGTCGTCCCTCGCGGCGGTTGACGCTGTTCAGGGCAAAGCTTGAGATTTCGTAGGGAAGCAGGCGGAAATAACCGCCGCCGCCGCACGGCCAGTTGCGTCCAAGCCGGCGCAGCGAGGTCACGGGAATTTCCAGGAACGGATCGTCGGGCAGCGGATGGAAGGCGAAGCGCGGTCCTTCCGGGATGCCGTAATTGTCGTGCGCGATCGGATAAGTGCTGGAACTGTAGCGGTATCCTGCCTCGGCAAGCGCCTCCATCACCCACAGATTGCCGCGCATCACCGAGAAGCTCGGCGCGCGGTAGCCCTTGACCTCGCAACCTCCAATGTCTTCCAGCATCAGCTTGGCGCGGCGCACGTCGGCGGAGAATTCCGCGTAGCCCTGCGTGTCGGCGCGGCGGTGCTCGCAGCCGTGCGAGGCCAGCTCGTGGCCCGCATCGACGATCTTCTTCACTACCGACGGGTAGCGCTCGGCAACCCAGGCGAGGGTGAAGAAGGTTCCGCGGGCGCCCGCCCGCGCACAGAGTTCGAGAATGCGGTCGATGTTGCGCTCGATGCGGCAGACATAAGCGTCCCACGAAGCGCGCTCGATCACGCCGAAGAATGCCTCGACCTGGAAATAGTCCTCGACGTCGATGGTGAGTGCGTTGGCGGTGGCGTTCTGCCCCGATGCCGCCGGCCGGTCGCACCAGCCGGCAATGACGGCGGCGGGATCATCGCGTTCGCGGATCGTGTCCACTGCCCCTCTGCCCGGCTAACCGCGCGCGGAACGTGCCGGATCGATCATGTCCGCCAGGCCGTGGGCAAGCCGGCGCAGCGATTGCTCCTGATGATTAACGCGGCCCTCTAGCGATTCGATGCGGGTCGAGAGATTGGGCTGGCCGTGATCCATGCGTGTCAGGTAGTTCTCGTCCGCGCCGCCGTTGCCGTTCGCCGCCGGACGGCCGCTGTGTTCCTCGCGCAGGTCTGCCGCCACGCGCGCCACGTCGTCCGCGGTAAAGACGTGCATGTTGTCGAGGAAGCCGAGCAGCAAGAGGCGGCTGCACAGCGTGTTGATCTGGCGCGGCACGCCGCCGGTATACATATAGATGGCGTGAATCGCCGCCGGCTCGAATTTGGGATCGCCCTTCCAGCCCACATGCTTCATGCGGTGCGGCAGGTATTGTCCGACTTCCTCGCTGCCCATGGGTCCGAGGTGATAGGAGGCGATCACCCGCTGGCGGAGCTGTTCGAGGTTGGGATGGGCCAGCGTGTCGCGGAACTGCGGCTGGCCGACGAGGAATGTCTGGCAGGGAGAGCTCGATCCGACCTGGAAGTTCGACAGCATGCGCAACTCTTCCAGCGCGCTGGCCGACAGGTTCTGCGCCTCGTCGACAATCAAGAGCGCCCGGCGCCCCCCGCGGTGCAGAGCCTCGAAGTAATCCTGCAGGCAGAGCAGCACGGCGTCCTTCTTTTCGGGAACGTCGCGGATCTTGAAGGCGGCGCAGACCATGCGCAGCAGTTCGGCGCCGTTCAGCAGCGTGGTCACCACATGGGCGGGAACCACCAAGTTGCTGTCTACCGTGGCGCAGAGGCGCTGCACGATGGTGGTCTTGCCGGCGCCAACTTCGCCGGTGATGACGATGAAGCCCTCGCCGCGGGAGAGGCCGTACATCAAATGCGCCATCGCCTGCTCGTGGACCTTGCTCTCGAAATAGAAGCGATGGTCCGGCGTCAGCAGGAACGGTTCGGCTTTGAGTCCGTAGAATTCGGTGTACATCGTCGACCCTTGTCCCCGTTCCTCTGCTCGTTCTCAGGATTTGGCGTAGTTGTAATAGTAAGGATAGGGCGTCGAGCGCTGCCATTCCGGAGACTTGTTGAAGACGAGGCTGATGCTCGGGCAGGCGGCGACGCCCGCCAGCGCTTCTTCCACGTGATGACGTGCCACCTGCCCGGCGGCGACGACCATGATGAGATGGTTCACGTGCGCCGCCATCGCCGAAGGTTCCGCGGTGGCGAGCACCGGTGGGGCGTCGATCACCACGACGCATTCCCGGAACCGCCGCGACAACAATGCGCAGATTTCAGCCATGCGGCGGCTCGCCAGGAGTTCGGGCGAAGTGTCGTCGCGACGGCCGGAGAAGATGACGTGCAGGTTCGGCAGATCGGCGCAGTTCTGCATCACTTCGTCGATGTGCTGGCGCCTGCCGGTCAACAGATCGACCAGCCCCTCCTCGGGCGCGCCCTCGAAATACTGGCCCAGCGAGGCACGCACTACGTCGCCGTCTACCAGAATCACTTCGAGATTGCGTTCGGCCGCCAGCCCAATGGCGAGATTCATCGCGGTGTAGGTCTTGCCCTCGCCCGCCAAGGCGCTGGTGATCATCACAACGTTCTTGGTGGTGGCACGGGTTTCGGGATCGCGCGTCATCGGCAGCAGCTTGCGCTTGATCGAGCGGAACTCGTTGTAGGTCACCGAAGCCCTGTTGTCGGGCGTGACCATGCGCGACTCCCGCAGCCGGTTCATGTTCAGCCGCAATCCCTTCGGAGCGGCAGGATGAAGCGAACCGGCGCGCGCCGCGGCGGCCTCGCCGTTCGTCCGCTTGGGTGCCGGTTCGCGGTACTCCTCGGGCATCTCCCGGACGGCGATTTCGTCCTCAGGCGGCGACGGCGCACGCTTCAGCGACGCCTGCTGCATCGCCCGCTGAATCAGATTCAAACGCGGCGTCGGTTCGCTCATATGGCCCCTCCGCCAATTGCTTGCACGTAAGTGTGGGAGAACAACAAGACAACCATGTAACCTGCCACGAGCATCCCCGTTCCGGCGGCAAAGAAGGAAGTGGCGCGCCGCGCCCGCGCCATGTCGGCGGCCGTCCGGGCGATGGTGATCGCTCCCAGTACCGGCAGCGCAAAGGCTTCGCTCAATTGTTCCATCGTCAGGAATCTGCCGGATACCTGACCAAGGGCGACAGCCGTCCCCGTTCCCGCCGCCAGTCCGGCCAGCAGCACCAGCAGATTGAACAGGATGCGATTGGGCTCGATGGGACGGTTCGGCAGGACGGGCGGGTCGACGACGCGGAACACCATCGACGACTGTTGATCGCCCGCCGCCTGCGAAATGTTGGCGGACTCGCGGCGCTCGACGAGCGACTCGTAGTTGCTGTGCAGCGCCTGATAGTCGCGGTCGAGCGTTTCGTATTGACGCTTGATGAGGATGGATTCCGCCGCGATCGTGCTCGCATCCGCGAGACGCTTCTGCGCGGAGGCCAGGCGCTCCTGCGCCACCGCCATGTTGACTTCCTCGTCCGCCAGCTTGGTGCGCAGCATGACGTAGGCCGGATTCGAGATGCTTTGGAGATTCGGGTCTTCGTCCCTGACCGTCTTGTCGGCCAAGGCTGCCTTTAGATGATCGACGAGATGTTTCTGGATGACGACGTCGGGATAATCTTCCGTGTAATGCGCCCGCAGTTCCTCGAGCTTGGCGCGCGCCTGCCCGAGCTGCTGCCTTTTGTCGGCGACCGTTCCGGCGCCCCCCAGGTTGATCGGCGCAGGGGAGTTGACGTCGAGCGTCGCCGGGGTAGAGGCAAGCTGCGCCCTGAGGCTGTTGCGGCGCGCGGAGACTTCGGCGACTTGGCTTTGCGCCTGACCGATCGCCGTTTTTGCGGTGTCTACGTCGTTGTCGTCCGCGAAGACAGAGAGATGGGCGGCCTTGAAGTCCGCCTTCCGTTTGTCGGCGGCTTGCAGCTTTCGCTCATAGTTCGCGATCTGCGAATCGAGGAAGGACCTCGCATCGTCCGATTCGCGGCGCTGGTCGCCTACGTTGAAATCCACCATGACGGAGAGCAGCGCCTGCGCCACCGATTGCGCATAGGCCGGATTGCTGTCTGAGAAACCGATGCTGTAGAGGTTCTTCGTCCCGGAAGCCTTGAGCGACACGTTCTGCGTGAGGCTTGCGACGGCGTCCTGCATCTGCGATTGCGACATCGACGACGCCTTCGGATTCGTCACCCGCACGACGCGCTCGATGTTCGGCGCGGTGAGCAGGGTGCGCAGCATGACGCTGATTTCCTGCTGCGTATCGGTCGACACAATGAGGCCCTTCAAGAGAGGACGCATCAGCGTGTCGGTGTCGATGTAGACCTTGGCCGAGGATTGATAGACGTCGGGAATGAAGGCAACGACCGCCCATCCGGCGAGGCAAACGATCCATGCCGCGGCAAGCCCATACCAACGATATTGCCAACCGCCGCCCAGCAACCCGAGCAATTGAAGCCTCCAGTTTTGCATCGCAATCCTTTGTCTGCTTTCCGTTACAGCAACCCCCACCGGCCCCGTTACGACACGTAAAACTCTATCTGTGGAAGCGAATTAGGCTTATACTAATTCTATTATAGCCACAAGATGCACTGACACCCGATAAGCTCAGTGAGGCGGTAAAAATGGTCAAGCTTTTCACTGGGCGTTCTGGAGTTTACGCAAGCCTGCCACAGCAACCTTCAAGCATTTATCTCGCCGACCGTGGATAACTTCACACACTGCGATAGCACATTTGACATTGCCCTGCGGCAGCTTGCTATGCAGCGGCCGATTGAGATTCCCATGAAGATGTTTGGTAACCACGCGGCGGGCTTCCTTAAGGGGAAACCTATGAACGTTGTCAAGAATTGGTCGGTATGACCCTGAAGCACACCAGCGATAAGCAACGTGGCTCGGGCGTTCAAATGCTTCGCGGTTCTGCATGGATGATTTCTTTACGCTGGGCAATGCGACTGATTGGCGTTGTCAGCACCGTCATTCTGGCCCGTTTGTTGACCCCCCGGGACTTCGGAATCGTCGCACTGGCGATGATCTTCGTGGGCCTGTTCGAGATGCTCAACCTGACCGGCCAGGGCATGGCTATCGTCCGTCACGAGGCGCCGACGCGCGAGCATTACGATTCCGCATGGACGATCTCCGTGCTGATCGGTACCGGCATCGCCGTCGCAATTCTTTTCGCCGCTCCGCTGACGAGGATGTACTTCCACGAACCGCGCACCGTGGTCGTGATGCAGTGCCTCGCCCTGCGCGCCTTCCTGGGCGGTCTCGAGAACATCGGCACGGTCGATTTCAGCCGCGACCTGCGCTTCGACCGCTACTTCATCTATAACGTCTGCACCAAGCTCTTTCAGTTCTGCCTGACCGTCGTGCTGGCGTTCGTGCTCCGCAATTACTGGGCGCTGGTGGCCGGCATCCTAGCCGGACAGATTTCGCGCACCGGCCTCAGTTATGTGATGAGTCCGTTCCGGCCGCGCCTTTCCTTCGCGCGCACAAAGGAGATCTGGTCTTTTTCGATATGGACCTTCCTGCGTTCAGTGGCGACCTACCTTCAGACACAGGTGGACAACATCGTCATCGGCGGCATTGCGGGCACCGCCATGATGGGCCGCTATACGGTGGCCAAGGACGTCGCAGCGAGCCCGACCCAGGAGATCATCAACCCGATGGTCAGCGCCCTCTTCCCGGTGATGTCGAAGGTACGCGGCGATCCGGTACAGTTGCACAGGCTCTATCTGCGGATGCTGGGCTGGTCGGCCATCGTCTGCGTCTCCACCGGCGTCGGCGTGATGATGGTGGCGGACGATCTGGTACGCCTCGTTTTGGGAGCGAAATGGATCGATGCCACTCCGCTGGTCGGCTGGCTGGCGCTGAATGCGGGCATGGCGGCGCTGTTGAGCGGCACGGGCACGCTGCTCGACGTCCAGGGAATGCCGTATATCGGCGCGCGCATCCAGTTCTCGCGTTTCGTGGTGTTCACCGCGGTGATCTTAGCCGTCGCCTATCTCACGCGCGACGTGGTGACGATCGCGATAGCGCGGCTGGTGGTGACGACGCTGTTCGTGCCGTCCATCATCTACGCCGTTCACAAGCTGACGGGTGTGCCGGCCCGCGACTACCTGTCGGCGATGTGGCGCCCTTTCGCGGCTGGGGGCACGATGGCGTTGGCGATCTGGGCGCTCAACCAAGTCCTGCCGTTCAGCGGAGCGCCGCGCCTGGCGCTCGATGTCGCCGTCGGGGCAGCGAGCTACGTCGCGACGGTGCTGGTGCTGTGGGATTTGAGCGGACGCCCGCTTTCGGCGGAGCACGACATCCTGACGCTGGCGGGGCGCCTCCTCGCCAAGATTGGGCGCATTGGCTTGCTACCCAAGCCCGCCGATTAGGAATGGCCCGAGGAAATTAGCCAGCGGCAGCGGCAGCTTTTTCCACACGGAGATCATCAGGGCGTATTTCGGGTTGTTCGGATTCTTGTCCGGCAGCGTCGTGCCCGGTGTCAGACGAAACTCGTATTCCAGCCATTGCGGCTCGAAGCCCCAGTTCTTCTTGAAGGCGAAGGCGCCCGTACCCGCCTTGCTGCGCCCGAAATCGAAACGGCGGCAGCCGCGCAGTGCCGCGCGGCGCATGACTTCCCAATAGAGGAAATCGTTGGCGCCGCTCTTGCGCGCCGCCGCGGTCCCTCCGCCGTAGTAAGGCAACACCGTGTCCTTGTGGTAAAAGTTCATCACGGCGCTGACGGCCGCGTCACCGTCGCGGATGACGACCACGTCGCAATCGCCGCCGAAGGTTTCGCGCAAGGCGGCGAAATAGCGTTTGGGGAAGACCGGCGTGCCGAGATTACGCACGCTCTCGGAATAGACCCGGAACAGCGCATCGGCGCCCTCCTCCGTCTCGCTCTTGAGGCCGCCCGTGAGCGTCTTGCGGACGACTGCCCGCTGCTTGCGCGGAATCGCCAGGAGGTTTTCTTCGTCCTTCGCGGAAAGCGGACGCGCGAAAGTGGCGTACAAGTCATGCTTTACGGTCCAGCCCGGCCGCGTCGCCTTGCGGCTGCGGTATTCGAGAGTTGGAATCTTCAGCGAGTCCGCCAAACTGGCGGCGGCGTCATCCAGCGCGGCAAGGCTCTCGAGGTCGGCGGCCAGCGGTCCGCCTTCGACGCAGAACGGCGAGGAGATCAGGGCGTTGCCGAACAACAGGCTTTTCTGATGCGCCAGCGGCAGCACGCCGGTAACGGTCCCGTCACGCTCGGCGATCAGGTAATGCGGCTCAAGCCGGAACACATCGCGGAAAAGGCCGCTCCAGGCGAAACGGTGGAAGAACGTGCCCTCCGGCGCGGCGAGCACGAAGGCGTCCCACGCCGCGGCGTCGGAGGCGCGGGCTTGGCGCACGGCGACAGGCGCTCCCTTGCCGGGGTCGCGCCCGGCGTCCCCCGGATTCGTCGATACAGACATTCAACTCCGTCTCAGAATTTCGCCCGGATGCCCAAAAGGACCTGATCTTCGGTCAGCGGGGTACTGGGCACACCGACCAGGTGCCTGGCATCGCGATGCACGTAATGGTCCGACAGATACACATCCAGCGATTCCGACAGACGATAGGTCAGCATCGCGTCGGCGGTCATGATCTGGTCGTGACCACTGAACTCGTTGCTGAAGGAATATCCCGCGCCCACCATCGCCGACATGTTAGCGTTGATCTGGCGAGAGACGGCGGCACGCGCGCCATACACGGACGTCCGCGGCAGCGCCGATGGGCTCGGCGCCACGTCGAGGCGGTCGCGCTCGTTTCCGTACAGCATCAAAGTGTATCTCATGCGGTCGTCGGTGTGGACGATCGAGCCCTGGATGGAACGCAGGCGGTAAATGGAGTTGTCGAGGGCCAGGCCGCCCGAGCCGATGGGCGAGTAGCCGTTGACCGGGCCGACGCCGCCGCCCGTGCCGGTGTCGGTGAAGCCGCCGTCCGGCGTCGACCCCATGCTCGAAAGCCTGGAAAGGATGCCGCCCTGCGGCGTGCCGACCGAGTCGGTGGCGTTTGCCAGAATATATGTGAGCGGCGTGACCTCCCAATGCAGGGAGCCCATATAGGTCGGGAAGTTGTTCTGCGTGCCCGCTTCCACAGTGACCGAGAAATTCTCGCCCTCCGTGTAGGTCACCCCGCCTATGGCGATCGGCCCGCTGATATTCTTCGCCAGCTTCGTAGACGATTTGTAGTCGCTATAGCCGCCGATGCCGAATACCCGGATGAAACGCGTCACGGCGTAGGACAATTCGGCCGCGCCTTGCGCCTGCTTCTGCGAACGCACCGATTGCGTGGTCTCCGCATAGCTGCCCGTGACCGACCAACGCAGGCGCTCGAAATCGGAGCCGCTCTTGATCATTTCCGTCACGCTCGTGGACAGGGAATTCTGCGGCGAGGAGATGGGCGGAACCGGTCCGGAATTTGCCGTGGCCGGCCTGACGAAGAAGACGCCGCCGTGGGAAACCGAAAGCGACGAGGTGGCGAAATCGTCGAACCGCAGCAACAGCTCCGGCCGTACCGTGTAGCCGTAGGTGTCGCGCGAATTGTAGTTGGAGACCGGCTCGCCATTGGCGGAAATCGCGCCGACGCGCGTCAGTTCCGTCGGTGTGGCGAAGGCGTTCGCCGAGACGAACAGCATCTCGGGAACGACGGTGGTCAGGCTGGTGAGGTTCAGCCGGTTCGAAAGGTGGTTCGCGCGATGCTGGCTGCCGTAGTACGCGCCGGTGAGCGTGTACGCGCCGTGCAGGTCGATGCGCGGCCGCTTGTAGTTCAGGAACAGGCCGAGCCGTCCGCGCGTGAACGTGTCGTCTTTGCCGGAGGGCGTCAGCGTGGAGCCTTGGGCATTCGTCGTATAGCCCTCGGCCAGATCGGCGAAGCCGCCGAAGGTCGGCAGCTGCACGCTTTTCGCGGCGGTGCTTCCGGTATCCTCGTCCGAGGCGGTAGCGTCGTCCGGTAGCGCGGCCGGCGCCTCCGGTAGATCCTGCGCCAATGCCTGTACAGGCAAGATGGACGCGAAAACGGCGGCTGCGAGCCAGCCGTTAGCGCGCGACCGGAATACGCCGGCCGGTCCTGATTGGTCCGTCACGTGGGCCTTTTCTCTGTAAGCTGCCACAGCACCACGCCCCCCTCGTCTGCAACAGCCTACCTTCTTAGAAGTAGGCTTGCGGAATTATGATCACATCCCCCGGCGCCAACGTCGCATTTGCCGACATGTCGCCGTCCTTGATCAGATCGTCGAGCCGCAGGCCGTAACTTGCCTGCTTGCCGTTTACCGTACGCACCAATGTCGCGCGATCCCCGGAAGCCAGCTGCGTAAGCCCGCCGACTTCGATCATCGCATCAAGCACCGTCATCCGGTCGCGGTAAGGAAGTGACCTGGGTTTTGCCGCCTCGCCTACGACCCGCACCTGCTGCGAATAGGGACCCACGAACGAGTTTACAATAACAGTAACAAGCGGGTTGTTTACATATTTTTTCAGCTGGTCCTGGATGTCCCCGGACAACTCTGTGGGCGTTTTTCCGGCCGCCGTAATGTCGTTGATGAGAGGCAGCGAGATCCTGCCATCCGGGCGCACCGGCACCGTGGTGGAAAGCTCTTTGTTTTGCCAAACAAAGATGCCCAGCGAATCGCCGGCGCCGATCCTGTAGGTCGTGCTGCTATCGGAAACCACCGGCGGCGGCGGCAGATTGTTCGTGCAGGCCGTGACGAGCATCGCACTCAGAATACTCAGAAGAACAAGTGCCGGACGCACTACACCCGAGAAGTTCAAACGCTTCATCGCTAACCCCTGTGTCAAATCACCGGGAACCAATCTAGCCGGTAGTTAAGAACTTTTCCAATAACAGTTCTAATAAATAGAATTTGTATGTGGCTTCGGGGTACCGTTCACCCCTTGCCGCTTAGTGTTCGTCACGGAAGGCGGTCTCCAGGATTAAACATCGGGCGAACGTTACAGAGTTAAAGCTGCCGTTAGCGCAAAGTTCGTGCACTCCGTTCCACGCCCTCTGGGTCGCCTTTACGTAAACTTCCCGGAACGCGCGAGCTTCCTAAGCGGATACGCACACATCGGCATGGAAGCGACGTATTCCTTAAAACGGTGTTTCGTAGCCGTGTCGCAGGTGGCCTCTCCCCACGCCGAGATCTTACGGCGATCAAGTCGCGCGCGCGCACTGGTTACGCAGCATCACGCTCCGTAAAATCTATTTCTGCGATTGCTGCGCATTAACATTGCCCCATCGCGTATCTGTAACTTCACATTAATAAAATTATAAAATCCTTTTGCTCTGCCTGCGATTTCGATATGCATAGGCGAACAAACGATGGGGCCGGGAAAAATGAGGGACGCGTTTGTCGGTTATTCAGCATCAGGTGACGCGAGTGCGTATCGTTCTCAAGGAAGGAATGCGCGTACCCTTGCGAGGCCTCGACTTGTTTACTCCGAACAAAGCAGCGGCGCCGCCGCGACGAACTCCCGGATGCGCCAACGCTTCCTGCCGGGCTCGCGCACCACGCTGGCGATGCTCGATCTCTTCTTCATGGCCGGTGCTACGGCGGGATTGGTCTACGCGGTGCATCAGCGGCTCGATCTGACGACGCCTCTTCAAACGGCGTCCGTGATCGTTTGCTTGGTCGCCTGCAGCATGGCCTTCGCCTATGCCACCGGCTGCTATCGCTACGATGCGCTCATCAACTTCTCGACCTCCATAACCAGCCTTGTCGTCGCGCTCGGCGTCAGCGCCGTGCTCAGTATGCTGATCATTCACTACGGCCTGTCTTTCTTCTTCGACTCCCTCGCCTTTCAGAGCTTCAGCCGCGCCGCGACGATCGTTCTCGTCGGCCTGGGCGCAGGTATGCTCGGCGGCATGATGAGCCGACCGGTTTTCCTCTCGATGGCCCGGCGTCACTGGTTCCGCCGCCACATCCTGGTCATCGGCACGGGCATCCGGGCGCATCATTTGCGCGACCTGTTTCGGCGCTCCGACCGCAGGCTGGCGGAACTGCATTTCCTGACCGAAGAGTATCTCGGCGGCCTGCCGCCTGCGGGTATTCCGGGTGAAACCATCAAAACGCTCGCCGCCGTACAGACGGTCGAAGAGCTGGAGTCGCGGCTGCATATCGATCAGGTCGTGGTCGCGGTGGACGAACCGGACGGCCTGCACTTCGATCATCTGCTGCCCTGGAAGGCCAACGGCGTGCCGGTGTTCGACTTCAACACCTTCATAGAGCGCGAAACCGGACGCGTCGATCTGAAATGGACCGAATCGCACTGGCTGCTCTATTCGGACGGCTTCCGTTATGGCTGGCTGGACCGCGCGCTGAAGCGCCTGCTCGACATCGCGTTCTCGGCCACCTTGCTGCTTCTGACGCTGCCGACGCTGGCGGTCGTGGTCCTGGCGATCGTGTTCGAGGATTTCGGCCCGGTGTTCTATCGCCAGGAGCGCGTCAGCCAGGGCGGCCGCGCCTTTAAGATCATCAAGTTCCGCACCATGCGCGTCGACGCGGAAAAGAACGGCGCCCAGTGGGCGTGCGAGAACGATCCGCGCATCACGCACGTCGGCAATATCCTGCGGCGGACGCGGGTCGACGAGGTGCCGCAGCTCATCAACGTGCTGCTCGGCGAGATGTCGATGGTCGGGCCGCGCCCAGAACGGCCTTGCTTCGTGGATAAGCTGTCCGGCGAGATCAGGCTCTATCATCTGCGGCACAGCGTGAAGGCCGGCGTCACCGGCTGGGCGCAGATCAACTATCACTACGGCGCCTCCGTCGAGGACGCCGAACGCAAGCTCGAATACGACCTGTTCTATCTGAAGCATTTCAGCGTCCTCAGGGACCTGTCGATCATGCTTCAGACGTTCCGCGTCCTTGTGTTCGCGCAAGGCGGACGCTGAGGCCACGCATCTCCAAACGAGAACGCCTGTTTTGAACGGATTGACCATTCTCTATCACCATCGGACGCGTGCGCGCGATGGCCAGTCGGTGCACATCGACGAGCTGATCGGCGCCTTGCGCGCCCAGGGCCATCGCGTCGTGTTGGTCGAACCGAGGCGCGTCGAGGCGATGGCCGAGACCGTCGAGCGCCGCTTGCTGCCGCAATTCGCTTATGAGTTGGGAGAGCTGGGCTACAACCTCCTCGAATTCGTCAAGCTGGCCGCCGCGGCGATCCGGCACCGGCCCGACGCGCTGTACGAAAGGGCTAACCTCTACATGCTGTCGGGCGTGTGGGCGGCCCGCCTCTTCCGCTTACCTTATATATTAGAGGTCAACGCCCCCATCGCCGAGGAGCGGGCACGCTACGGCAAGCTGTCCTGGCCGGCGCTCGCCGCATGGACCGAACGGAGATGCTGGCACGCGGCTTCGGTGGTGCTTCCCGTCACCGAGGCGCTCGCTTCTTACGTGGTGCGCGCAGGTGTGGCTGAGAAACGGGTAATCGTGACGCCGAACGGCGTGGACACCGATGCCTTCCGCCCGCGCGACCGTCGCGCCGCCAAGGCGCGATTGGGATGGGACGATTCCCTGGTCCTCGGCTTCGTCGGTTACGTGCGGGAATGGCACGGCCTCGACCGCATCGTCGACCTTTTGGCCGAACGGCCGGCGCTCCGTAACGCGAGGTTGCTGGTGGTCGGCGACGGCCCGGCACGCGAAGCCCTGGAACGGCAGGCCCGCGCGCAAGGCGTGACGGAACGCGTGCACTTCACCGGCGTCGCGAGGCGCGAGGCGCTGCCCGATCTCTTGTCTGCAATGGACATCGCGCTTCAGCCGCAGGTCACGCCTTACGCCAGCCCACTCAAACTCTTCGAGTACATGGCACTGGGACGCACCATCGTCGCGCCCGCCAGCTGTAACATCCTCGAGGTCCTGGAGGACGGCGTCGACGCGCTGCTCTTCCCGCCCGGCGACACCGACGCGCTCGCCGCCGCCATCGAGCGGCTGGCCGGCGACGACGCCCTGCGCGACAGGCTAGGCGCGGCGGCAGCCAAGAAGATCATGACCCGCAACCTGACCTGGAAGGGCAATGCGGCGCGCGTGGTCTCGATCGTCCGTTCGTTGCGCAGCAGCGGCGTGCTGGCCGAGGCGCCGGCGTGAACGCTTTTTTCTCCCCCAGTCCCTGGACGCCGGAAGACCGGCCGCTGTCGCTGCTGACGGTCACGACGCTTTTCCCCAACGCGATCCGGCCGCAGCACGGGCGTTTCGTGGCGACGCGGCTCGCCAAGCTGCTCGCCACCGGCGAAGCGACGGCCGACGTGATCGCGCCGGTGCCGTGGATGCCGTCGTGGCTGCGCTACGCCCCTGCCGGCCGTCTCGACCTCGTGCCGCGGCGGACGACACTGGACGGGCTGGAGGTTCATCATCCGCGTTATTTCGTCGTGCCGAAGGCGGGCATGTCGCTTTCGCCGACGACGCTCTATCGCAGCCTCAAGCAATGCCTCGCAAAGCTGCTGGCGGAAGGACGGCGCTACGATCTCATCGACGCGCATTATTTCTATCCCGACGGTGTGGCCGCGGTGCGGCTCGGACGCCATTTCGGCATACCGGTGGTGGTGACGGCACGCGGCTCCGACCTCAATCTCATTCCGGAATTCTCCGCGCCGCGGCGGATGATCCGCGAAGCCGCTGCCCGGGCCGACGGATTGGTCACGGTCTGCCAGGCACTGAAGGACAAGCTGGTGGAACTCGGCACGCCAGCCGAAGGCGTGACGGTGCTGCGCAACGGTGTCGATCTCGATCTGTTCAAGCCGGGCGACCGCAGCCGCGTGCGGCGCGAACTCGGCCTGACGCAGCGCACGCTAGGCAGCGTCGGCTGGCTGATCGAGCGCAAGGGACATCACCACGTCATCCGCGCGCTGGCTTCCCTGCCGGATACGGATCTGCTGATCGTCGGAGAAGGGCCGGAGCGTGACTCGCTGGAGCGCCTCGCCGGCAGTCTGGGACTAACGGGACGCGTTCGCTTCCTTGGCACGCTCACGCAACAGAATCTCGCGGCGGTATACAGTGCGCTCGATGCGCTGGTGCTCGCATCAAGCCGCGAGGGCTGGGCGAACGTGCTGCTCGAATCGATGGCCTGCGGTACGCCTGTTGTGGCGTCGGCAATCTGGGGAACGCCCGAAGTCGTCACCACTCCCGACGCGGGCGTGCTCATGGAGAAGTACGATGCCGAAGGTATCGTCGACGGCGTGCGGCGCCTGTTCGCCAAGCTTCCCGAGCGCGCCGCTACACGCCGTCATGCCGAGAAATTCGATTGGCACGACACGACGCAAGGTCAGCTAACCCTGCTCCGTAGAGTTCTCGCGCATCGCCGCGCGTGTCAGCTTGATCCTGCGGAAGCTATAGCGGCCACGCGTGCGCAAAGTTTGCGTCTGTAAAAATATTTTACTGCGCAGGCCCGTGTTCAATTGAGATCGCTCTCCGTTCTTGATAATTATTACAACTCTACTCTACGCGCCAAGGGCTAGATGGAACTGGGGATTTCTCTATATGCCGCCCTTCTGACGGCTATCGCTTACACGGCCTTCGCCGTGATCCTCCCCGCGCGCGGCAAGCACTCCTGGCCGAATTATCTCTTCGCCCTGGCGGCGACCATGACCGCGCTGTGGGCTCTCTCGCGCGCGGCGAACGATCTCGGCTGGGTAGAAGATTGGCTGCCGCCCGCTGCCGGCGCTTTACGCGATGCGTCCTGGTTCGCGGTGACGATCGGCCTAGCGCGTCAGGACGACGACCGTCATCCGTTGTGGCTCCGACTGGCGCTGATAGGCGTCGTTCTGATTGCCGTCGATCTGGGCTTCGCAATCACCGGCGCGAATATCGACACGGGCCTCGGCGTCAGGGTGAACCTGCCCACCGCGCAGCTCGCCGTTTCGCTGATGGGTCTCATCCTGGCGGAGAACCTGTTCCGCAACATCGGCCGTTCGCGTTTGTGGTCCGTCAAGCTGATGGTGATCGGACTGACGGGGCTTTACGCCTATCAGGTGATACTGCGCATTCCGGAATTTCTCGGCGGCAGCAGCATCGAGACTTTCAGCGCCGCGCATCCGCTCGTCTATCTCGTGACGCTTCCGCTCTTCGTCGTCACTGCCATCCGCAACGAATCGTTGCGCCTGAAGCTCCACTCCTCACGCACCGTGGTGTTCCATTCGACGACGTTGATCTTCGCGGGCATCCTGCTCCAGGGAACGGCGGCGGCGGCTCTCTATGTCCGGCATTTCGGGGGAACGCCCGCGGTCGTTCTGTCGATCGTTCTCGGCTTTGCCGGTCTGGTGGCGATGATCGTCGCGCTCTCGACCCATTCCGTGCGCTCGAAGCTCAAGACGTTCATCAACGAAAACTTTTTCAGCTACAAATACGACTACCGCGTCGAATGGACGAAGTTCATCCAGGCCCTGTCGCGCTACGAAGACCGCGGCGGACCCGAGCGCGTGCTGCTCACGCTGTCCGACCTGCTCGACAGCCCGGGAGGCGTGCTGTTCGTGCGGCGCAGCGGCTGGCGGCAGTTCGCGCGTCTCGCCTATTCCGTATTCGGCGAGAATTTCGGGCCGATCCAGGAGAACGACGAAATCCTCAAGGTTTTCGACGACGAGAAGGTGGTATTCCTGGAACTGTCCTCCGGCGATGACGCGCCCGCCCCGGCCTGGAAGAAGCGTTTCCCCGAGGCTTGGCTGGTGGTGCCGCTCCGTTTCCGCGACGAACTCATAGGCTTCTCCCTGCTGCACAAGCCGCGCGCGCCGAAGCGGCTCGACTGGGAAGACCGCAACCTCGTGGCGCTGATCGCCACGCAACTTGCCGGTTATCTCGTCCACGAGCAGACGGCGCAGGCGCTTGCCGATTCGCAGCAGCTCGCTGAATTCAACAACCGCGTCACCTTCGCGCTGCACGACCTCAAGAACACGGCGGGGCAACTCAGCATGTTGCTGAAAAACGCCGAACGTTTCGGCGACGACGCGGACTTCCGCGCCGACATGATGGAAACGATCCGCCACGCGGTCGACAACCTCCAGGGCCTCATCGCCAAGCTGCGCGACGGCACCGCGGCGCCGGCCGCCGCCTCGCGCGGGCCAGTGAACGTCAGCGATCTCATCGCCCGCTTCGCGCAGAAGAAGGCGCGCTCCGGTCTCGTCTTCGGCCGCGACGGCGAGGCGATCTATGCCGAAATCACCCAACCCGGCTCGTTCGAGAGCGCGCTCGAACACGTCGTCTCCAACGCGATGGAGGCCAGCCCCGAACCGGGCAGCGTCAGCCTCTCCGTCGATCTTGCGGGCGGGCGCGTGCGCGTGCGGGTGCGCGATGCGGGCCCCGGCATGAGCCCGGACTTCATCGCACGCGACCTGTTCCGGCCGCTGCACACCACGAAGAAAAAGGGGCTCGGCATCGGCGCCTATCAGGCGCGTTCGACGATGCGCGACCTTGGAGGGGATATCGAAGTGGAAAGCACACTGGGCGAAGGCACCACGGTGTCGCTCTTTCTTCCTGCCTGTCAGGAAGCGGAAAGCCGGGTGGCGACATGAGCAGAGCGGCCGAAAAACTCCTCAACGAAGAACCCGCCAAGCGCATCCTGCTGGTCGAGGACGACACGGGCCTTCAGCGCCAAATGCAATGGGCGCTCGATCCCTTCAAGATGGTAGCGGCTGGCACGCGCAACGAGGCCATGCGCATCTTCGAGGAAACGGGCGACATGCGCATCGTTATCCTCGATCTCGGGCTGCCGCCCGATCCCGACGGCGCCTCGGAAGGGCTGATAATCCTCGACGCCATCCTGTCGAACGCCCCGCAGACCAAGGTCATCATCCTTAGCGGCAACGCCGATCGCGCGGTGGCGGTCAGCGCCGTGGGGCGCGGCGCCTTCGACTTCATTTCCAAGCCGATCGACGTGGACGTCCTCAAGCTGATCGTGCAGCGCGCGGCGCGCATGTTCGAGTTGGAGGAGGAGAACCGTGCGCTGCGCGCCTTCGCCGACCGGCGGATGCCCGGCTTCGTTTTCGGCTCGTCGCAGATGCAGCAGGTGGCACAGACCCTCGAACGCGTCGCCCGCACCGACGCCAGCGTGCTCATCCTGGGCGAGAGCGGCACCGGCAAGGAGCTGATCGCCCGCGCCCTGCACGAAACCTCGTCGCGCAGCACCGCCAAGCTGGTGGCGATCAACTGCGCTTCGATTCCGGAGAACCTGCTGGAAAGCGAGCTGTTCGGGCACGAGCGCGGCGCCTTCACGGGCGCGATCAAGCAGACGCTGGGCAAGTTCGAGATCGCCGACAAGGGCACCCTGTTCCTCGACGAAATCGGCGACATGCCGACGGCGCTCCAGGCCAAGCTGCTGCGCTTCCTGCAATCGAGGCAGTTCGAGCGCGTCGGCGGGCGCACCACGCTGACTGTGAACGTGCGGATCGTTTCTGCGACCAACCAGCCGCTCGATGCGCTGGTGAAAGAGGGACGCTTCCGCGAGGACCTCTATTACCGCCTCAACGAAATCCGCCTCGAACTGCCGCCGCTTCGCGACCGCGACGGCGACGCGGTCATCCTGGCCCAGCATTTCCGCAACCTCTACAACCGCGAGCACTCGCGCAATCTGCGCGGCTTCACCAAGGAAGCCCTCGTCGCGCTCCAGGCGCACAAATGGCCGGGCAACGTGCGCGAGCTGGAAAATCGCGTGAAGCGGGCGGTCATCATGTCCGACGGACCGATGATCGCCGCGACCGATCTCGAACTCGTCTCGGACGGCAAGCTGCGCAACCTCAATCTTCGCGACCACATGCGCGAGGTGGAGAGCGCCTTGCTGCGTGAGGCTCTCGCCGTTTCCGACGGCAACGTTTCCAAGGCGGCCAAGCTGATGGGGATATCAAGGCCGCAAGTCTACAACCTACTCGGCGTGCACAAACGGCGCGCCTGAAGCCAACCGAAGGAGTGCCTGACTTGACACTGTACGACACCTTGAATTCGGTCCGCGGCCGGCGCCGGCTGATGCTCGCGGTCGCCGTGGGCGCATTGACCGGGCTTTCGCTCGGCATGGAGCCGAGTTACGCCAGCCTCGGCGAGCCTGCCGCGCAGAACTCCAGTACCCCCTCGGGGCTGAACAACCTACTGCGGCAGGCGCGCCAGGCGATGCAGCAGGGGCACCCCAATGTGGCGGTGATCTATCTGAGGAATGCCGCCAACTTGGCGCCTAAGAACGCCGATGTCCGCATAGAGCTCGGATACGCCTATATGCAGTCCGGCGACTGGGCGTCCGCCGCGCGCGAACTCAGCGCCGCGCGCCAGAACGGAGCGCCCGACGCAAAGGTGCTGCCGTTGTTGTACGAAGCCATGATCAATCGCGGCGAGGCGCAGCAGGTCATCGATCAGTTCCCTGCGCCGGACGCCAACGACCGCAGCGATCTTGCGGCCGCTACGTTGAGGGCGCGCGGAGCGGCACAGGTCAAATTGGGCCATCCCGAACTCGCCGTCGGCGAATTGGATAATGCGCTGGCGATCAAGCGGGACGTTCCCGGTCTTACCGCGCGCGCGCGCCTCGCCAAAGATCAGAACGACACGAAGCTGGCGCTGAGCCTGACCGACGAGGCCTCCGCCAAGGCGCCCAGGGACGCCAACGTGTTGCTGCTCAAGATTTCCCTGTTGCAGGTGACGGGCAAAGCCGATCAGGCGCTCGGCCCCGCCAACAATCTTGTGAAGCAGTATCCCAGCAATCCGGTGTCCCTCCTGGCGCGGGCCGGTGTTTACATGCAGCTCGGCCAGGACGGCAAGGCGCGCGCCGACGTCGATGCCACTCTCGCCCAGTCGAAGGACCTGCCGCAGGCGCTCTACTACAAGGCGCTGCTGCTGGAGCGGGCGAAGGACGCCAAGGGCGCCTGGGGCATCGCCCAGGCGCTGCCACCGGAGTTCGTCAATTCGCGACCGGAGATCGGGCCTGTCGTCGCGCAAATGGCGTTGGTGAGCGGTCATAACGACGTCGCGATGACTCTGCTCTCGGCCTCGGTATCGAAATACCCGGACTATCCGGAGCCGCGCATCTACCTCGCTTCGCAATATCTTCAGACGAAGAACGCACAACGGGCGCTCGACACGCTGCTGCCGATGAAGGACTCGCAGGAGCCGCGCATCATGGCTCTGCTCGGGCAGGCCTATGCGATGACGGGGCAGTTCGGAAAGGCGACGGAGTATTTCGAAAAGGCGAGCGCCAACGGTTTCGGCGGCGATCTTCTTAAGCGGCAGCTCGCGGCCACTAGTCTGAATAGCGGCGACATGGAAACGGCGCTCAAGCAGCTTCGCGATCTCAATGCCAAGCAGCCGGGTGATTCGGTGACTGCGGGCCTGCTGATAACCGCCTTGCTCCGCAGCAATCAGCTCCCCGAAGCGTCGTCCGTCGCCGACAAGCTCGCGGCTAAGGCGCCGAAGAGTCCGTATGGGCCGCTTTTCCAGGGCCAGATTTTCGTCGCGAAAAGCGACTTCAACGGAGCGATCGGTGCTTTCACGCGTGCCCTGGCGATCGATCCGAAATTCATCCCGGCGCTCTACGACCGTGCCGTGGCCCGCGCCGCGCGCGCGGACGTGAGGGGATCGAACGCCGACATCCAGGCCGTGCTCGCCGCAGACCCCAAGAACGTCATGGCGATGATCCGGGGCGCGGAACTCTCCATGCAGATGGGGCAGGACCAGAACGCGCTGGCCCTGCTGAAGCGGGCGGTGGCCACCGAGCCGAAGAGTTCCATGACGAACCTCGCGCTGACGAGCTTCTTCGTCGCCCGCAACCGCATGAAGGAAGCGGCAGAGGCGGTGGGCGCCTTCCTCAAGCTCGCGCCCGGCGACCTGAACGCGCAGACCGTACAGGCGGAGATCCAGCTGGCAACCGGCCAAGTCGATCCGGCGTTGGCAACGTTACGGCGCCTGGCGACATCGCATTCCGATTCCCCGCAGCTTCAACTGCTGCTGGGCACCGCGCTCGCCGCCAAGAAAGACACGAACGGCGCGCTTGCAGCCTATAAGCGCTCGGTCCAGTTGGCTCCGAAATTCGACGCGGCGAGGTCGGCGCTCATTCGCTATGCGCTGGCGACCAACAACGGAGACGATGCAGTCGCCGCGGCGCAGGACGGCGCCAAGCAGAATCCCGGCACGCAATCCGACCTGCTGCTGGCGAGTACCTATTCTGCGCTCAAGCAGTACGATCAGGCGCAGGCGGTGCTCAAGCAGAGCCTGGCGCAGCATCCCAGCGAAGCCGCCGTCATCATGTCGAGTCAGCTTCTCCGGATGTCACAGAAGCAGAAACAAGCCGACGCGCTGCTGTCAAACTGGATCGCCAAGCACCCGAACGACATCGGCGCCCGCCTGGAATTTGCCCAAGGACAAATGGCGGCCAATCCTGCGACGGCGGAACTGCAGTTCCGCGCCGTCCTGAAGTTGCGGCCGCAAAACGTCGTCGCGCTGAACAATCTTAGCTGGCTGCTCCAGAAGAAGGACCCGAGGCAGGCGGTGACCTACGCCGAACAAGCGGCAAAGCAAGCGCCGAAGTCGGCGGCCGTACTCGACACGCTGGGCTGGGTCAGATGGCTGGCGAAGGATGGGCCCGGTGCGCTGACGGCCTTGCAGCGGGCGCACGCCACAGACGGCGACAGCCCGGAAATCGGCTACCACCTGGCCGTCGTGCTCCACGCCACGGGTCATCAAGACGAAGCCAAGAAGACTCTCGGCGGCGTACTCGCCGGCAACAAGCCGTTTGACGAAAGGCGGGAAGCCGAAGCGCTCAACCTGAGCTGGAGGTAAAGGACTCGAAGGCTGTAAGCTGCTCTACGCCCGTCGTGCGGCGGGAGCGGCTTCCGGTTTTTCCAGCTCGCGTGCGTCCGAATTGACGCGCACCAGCGCCTCCCAGGCTCTCCGGCAGGTGTCGGTTTCGCGTAACGCTCCGAGCGCAGAGAGGCCGCTGCGCAAGACCTCGTAACTCTGCACCATCGTCTTCGGCGCGCCCTTCGGAAGCTCGCCCAGCTTCATTCCTGCGATTTTGCGGCACAGGGCGAGGCGTTCGGCGGAGAGCACATCGTCCGTACATGGCATTCTGCCCAGCGTCAGGCGGATTTGTTCCCGCAGCGCGAACACATGGTCCTGCATCTCCGGCTTTCTTGCCTTGGGTTTGGCGGAACCGAAAGGCACTACGGCCGCAGCGGCGCTCCTCTGCGCGACCGCAGGTTCGGCTCCGGCGGACAGCGCGGCGTAGCGGGCCGCACGCACCACCGAACGCCCCCAGATGCGCGCCGCCAGGATGGCGAGTATTCCGGCAACCAGGACCTGCCACTCGTAGAGCCAATGCAGTAATTCCCGCCCCGCCACCGGCAGAACGGTAGATACGACGAATTGGAGCCAAGACCACATTTCTGAAACCTGAGCTTCTGGTGCCATTGGCTTGCTCGCCGATCCGCACGCCCGTTCTCACAGTGGCACAGCAGGCATTGCCCTCGCAATCGCTTCGGGGCGTAGATAGAAACTCTGCCGTAAGGAGAACTTACAATTCAGCTCCGCCGCTTGCGGCGTGCCGAAAGTCGCGTAGGAATAACCTCGCGCAGCAAGGCGGAAAGTCCCGCCCGCGTCCGCCGGTCGGCCGCGATCAAACCGATCCGCATTCTTTTATGTCCGAGCCAGTCGCGTTTGTAGGTATCGTCGCCGCGGCCGAAATCTATTTCCGTAAGGGCGTCTTCGCGGATCAGCGTTTGCGCCATCCAATGCGTCAGCAAAGTGCCGGGAGAATGCTCCGCCGCGCTTTCGCGATGCGCCAGCTTGAAAATCGTGGCCTTGCGGCCGCGCACCAGCCAAATTTGTGCCGCTACCGCCTCGCCCGCCAGCGTCATCACGCCGAGCCGCACCTCGGGCGCGAGCTTGCGCACTAGGGCGGGAATGAAATCGGGATGCGGTTCCTCGGCCTTCCAGGAACTGCCGTAGATGTCTCGATAGATGGCGACGGCGTCGTCAAATTCGTTGCGGAAGCATTGAAATTCGGCGCCCGCATTCGAGGCCTGCAACAGCTTGCGGCGCACGGTCGTGCGCAGGCGCGACGGGCGCCCCCTCCAGTAGCTGTCGAAATCAGTCACCAGCTCGAACCAGTTGACGAAGTGGTCGTAACGCGCGGCCGTCAACCCAGACGCCGCAAGTCCCTCGATATAAGCCGCCATACCGGGATCGCCCTCGTCCACGGCGTCGAGCCGCAGCACGCCGCCGGCGTATTCCCGCGCCCGCGCCCCCAGCAAACGCGCGCCTTCGAGATTCGCCAGCGCCGGCGCATAGCGCGTCGCATAGGGCGCCGTGAGGGCGCGCATCCCTTCCGCCGTCTGCACGAGGGGCAACGCGGCGATCGCCGTTCCCGCTTCGCGTGCGACCGCCAGGACCGCCCTTTCCCCCAGGGCGAGGGTAGTCTCCGCCAGCGCCTCGAACCAGCCGCAGCTTCCTTCCGCGCTGCCGCTCGCATCGAACAGGCTGCGCAGCGCCGCATCGCAGGAGAAGGAAATAACGGCAACATCGGTCATGGCGTGAGCGGCTCTCTCACCCGGAAACCGCGACGGGAACCGGTCTCCAAGCCTGCCGCTTCGACACACCCTTCGCAATTTCCCAGAGCGGCAGCAGCAGCGAAACGTCGATCACGAAAAGATCGTAATAGGCAAGGCTCAGCGCCGCGCCCGAGACGCAGAACACGACGAGACTGGCTTGAATCGCAGTTCCGATTTCATAGATCCATCGTCGTTCCGGCTGTCCGCGCGTCCGCGCCAAGATCCGCGAGCACGACACGAACGCCCCTGCCAGCAGCATCAGATAGATCGCCAGCCCGATATAGCCGTGCTCACCCAGCACCTGGAAATAGATGCTGTGTGCGGCATGGTTCTTCTCGCGGGGGAAGTAGGAATGGAAGACCGGAGCGAGCTGCGGCCCATAGAAACCCGCGCCGAACGGAAAATGGTCGTTGGCGTAGCGGTAGGCAACCTCCCAGGCGACGAGACGGCCGTGGAACGACTGGTCGGTCTGCACCGCGTCGACCGAGTTCATCGTGTTCATGCGGTCGAAGTACTTGTCCGGCATGAACTGGAAAACGAACACGACCAGCACGGCGCCGACGGCCAGATATAAGAACCGGTTCTTCATACGCAGCAGGCCGACCAGCCCCAGTGCGGCCAAGCCGACCAGCGCGCCACGCGAATAGGTTCCGATCACGCCGAGAACGGTCAGAACCATGCCGGCCATCAGCGCCAGGCGCACGCGCTTGTCGGTGCTCTGACTCCGCAGGTAATGGGCGAACGGCAACGTCATCAGCAGGGCGACGGCCAGCTGGTTGTTGTCGGTGATCATCGTGCCGGGCGGCCCGAGAACGTGGTTGTGCCCGCCGGTCAGGATGGTGAAGAGCCCGCCCTTCACGCCGAAATAGAACAGCGACACGACGGCGATCCAGAGCAGGGCGTGGAGGCGCACGCGGTTGGTGGTCGCGGCGGCTATCAGAATACCGAGCGCAAAAGTCTTCCAGGTCCTGTCCCAATAAGGCCAAGACCAGGCCGGGTCGTAGGCGAAGAACGAGTTGAACGTCATCCAGGCGAGCAGCGCGATCATGGTCCACAGGATGAAACCGTTCGGCGGCAGCTTGCGATCCTTCGAGAGCAGCAGCGACATGAGCGTGACGGCGGCGATCACCACATTGGCGGAATCGGGGAAGCCGAAGGCTTCCCGGTGCGGGTTTTGAAGCGTGAACCATGTCCACAGCAGAATGCCCACGAACGGATAACGGAACGTCATGCCGAGCGCGGCCAGGATTGCCACTATGAGAACGATTTCGCGCACGGATTGCTTCCTCTATAGCGCCGTTTGGCGGCGGGGCATTCCCGCCCGTCTGAAAAAGGCCGACACGGGCGCCTTGGCTATCTGGGCGAAAGCCGCCAGCGGACGGTGTCCGAGCATGGCCGCGCGCAGGGCGAACGCGGCGCCATGCCTGAGATCGCCGTGCGCAAATGCGATCCTGCCGGCGTTACCGAGCCGCTCGCCCAGGATGCCGCGCATCTCCGCCTTGCTGAGACGGCTGCCCTGCTGACGCAAATGACGCTCGATCATCGGCAGCATGTGCCGGGATTGATCTGCCGCTCTGTAGGCCGACAGACTCTTCGGGCGCACGTGAACGCGCACCAAGCGTTCCGGAACATAGGCGAGATGCCCGGCGAGCGCGAGCTTGATCCACATGTCCTGGTCCTCGCCCACGCCGAGGTTCTCGTCGAAACCGCCCAGGCGGACCAGCAAGGCGCGCGGCGCCATGACCGTGGGCGTCGCCACGAAATTGGTCTTCAGCAGCGCTTTCCAGGCGTCCCTGCCGGTACTCGCCTGCCCGCCGCTAAAGGTATCGCCGAGGCTCTTGCCGTCCGGCAGGAATTCTTCCGAGGCGCAGAAGACGAGCGACGCATCGGGTTGCCTGCCAATCGCCTCCGCCTGTTGTTCGAGTTTGGCGGGGAGCCATTCGTCGTCCGCATCCAGGAAGGCGATCCAGTTGCCGCCGGCCGCCGCGATGCCGGCGTTCCTGGCGCCTGCCGCGCCGCGCCGCGCGTGTAACGTGACAAGCATTACGCCTTGTGCGCGATAGGCGCGCGCCACCGCGGCCGTGTCGTCGGTGCCGGCGTCGTCCACCACCACGATCTCCGATGCGGAGCGCGTTTGTGCCAGAACGGAATCGATCGCTCTCGCCAGCGTGTCGGCAGCATTGCGCGCCGGGATCACGACGCAGATCGAAATCGGTTGATTCATTTCGCCTCTGCCGACACTGAATTAGTTGACGTGACGTACGCGAAGCACTCCTGCACCGTGATGGGAAGTACCTGTGTTCGGAAGACGTGCTCAATACCAATCTGAAGTATTTTTCCGTATACGCAACAGAAGAGATTTCAATGTTGCATGAATGCTCCAACGCATATCGTGTGACGCACGGGAAACTTCCTGCGTGCTCCGACGGAAGGCGCGGCTTGGCGCGCACACTCGGTATTTTCCATGTTTTCAGGAACGGCAGATACTTGTAACACACATCCGTCATAGTGATGCTTCGGCACGATTCAGCGACATTGAGCAGGATGATTAGAGAGCCCGCGCTATCCGTTGTGATCGCCACGCGCGACAGGGCCGCTTGCCTCGCCCGCTTGCTTCGCTGCGTGAAGGAGCAGTATCTGCACGACTTCGAATGCATCGTGGTGGATGACGGTTCGTCCGCCGAAACCGTCGCAGCTTACGACGAAATCTGGCGGGAACTCGACGAGCGCTTCCGGCTACTTCCGAGGCCGCCTGACGAGCGTCAGCCGGGAGGCCCGTCGCGCGCGCGCAACCGCGGCATCAAGGCGGCCCGCGGGGAGTTCATCGCCTTCTGCGACGACGACGACCGCTGGGTGCGCAACGACCATTTGAGCGTCGCCCTCCGTACGCTGAAGGCGCACGGCGGCGATCTTTATTTCGCGAACCTTCAGACGAGCCGGAACGGCAGCGTGATCGGACCTGATTTCTACGGCACCGCGCGCGCGCCTCTCACACGCAACCCTGTGCGCGGCGAAACGGATGTGTTCGAGGTGTCGCGCCAGGACCGCGCCGTCAGTATGAAATACATGTTTCTGCATTGCGACAGCACCGTCGCCTCGCGGCATCTGCTTGAGGCGTGCGGCCTCTACTGGGAAAAACTGATGATGGCCGAGGACCGCGATTTGGGTCTGCGGCTGCTCGACCGCGCCGAGAAGGTGCTCTACCGCTCGACCGTCGTGGCCGATTACGACCGCACGATCCAAACGGGCCTCTGCCGCTCCTACACGGAAGACGAAATCCGGCAGTTCATCATCCTGGCGATGCTGCATGCGGAGACGGTCATCCAGGACGGTGCGTTGCGCCGCGTGGCGCGCGGTTATCGCGCCTGGATGCTGGTCGAACTGGCGCAAGGCGCGCTCGACGCGGGACAAAACGGCCGGGCGAGGGAACTCGCGCTGCAATCCATCCTGTTGCGTCCGACGGCGGCGGCGTTCGGATTGCTGGCCAGGAGTACGGTCGGGGGTTTGACGAATACTGCCGTCGCGCCAAACCGCACCGAAGCGCCGTGAGAGAGCAAGCGGGACCGGGCATGGACGATCATCGCTATGTTTTCATCGGAGGCATGCCGCGCAGCGGCACCAGCGCCGTCTACCGCCTGCTCGGCTCCCACCAGGAAATCAGCCGCCTGACGAACACGCGGGTCATCGAAGACGAAGGCCAGTGGTTGCAGAACGTTTATCCGACCGGACCCGAATTGGGGGCGCCGGGCCGCTTGGGCCTCAATCCCCTCGCCCATCTGACCGAGTCATCGCCTTCGCTCGCCACGGCACGGGAGCGGCTGTTCGGCGCCTGGGCTCCGTATTGGGACATCTCGAAGCCGGTGCTGTGTGAGAAATCGCCGCCCAACATCGTGCGTGCGCGTTTCCTGCAGGCCGCGTTCCCCGCTTCGAGCTTCATCTTCGTGTCGCGGCATCCCCTCGCCTATTCGCTGGCGATCAGGAAATGGGACTGGCACGTCTCCGTCTTGACGACGATCAGGAACTGGCTGGCCTGTTATCGCACTTTGAACGAAGACTTGCGGTTCCTGCACCGCGCGATCGTCGTGCGCTATGACGACCTGACGCGCGATCCTGCCGCCTGGACAAAGAAGCTGGAGGATTTCCTGGAAGTCGGGCCGGGCATGGACTCGACGATTCTGAGGCCCGGACACAACGACCGTTACTACCGCAGCTGGTCGGCCAGAGACTATCGCGACGGCCGCGAACCGCTGCGTAACAAGGCGAAGCATCTCCTCAGCCTTGCCGAGGCCGAGTACGTCGAATGGCGCTACGAACGGGAAATCAACGCTTACGGCTACAGCTTCCGCGAGTTCGGACTTTCAACAGGGGCGTCGTAGAGAAACATGATAGACCATCGCTTCGTCTTCATCGGCGGGATGCCCCGCAGCGGAACCAGCGCCGCCTACCAGCTTGTCGGCACGCATCCGCGGGTCAGCCGCCTTACCGATACGGGCGTTGGCGAGGACGAAGGGCAGTTCCTTCAGTCTCTCTACCTAAAGGAGGACGCGCTCGGCGGGCCGGCACGGTTCGGTCTTCATCCGGACGCCCACATGACGGAGCATTCGCCGCTCGCGGCTGAGGCGGCAGTGCGATTGTTCGCCGTCTGGGAGCCGTACTGGGACCTCTCCAAGCCGGTGCTCTGCGAGAAGTCGCCTGCCAATATCCTGCGTTCGCGCTTCTTGCAGGCGGCGTTCCCCGATTCGAGCTTCATCTTCGTTTCGAGGCACCCGGTCGCCTACGCGCTGGCGATCAGGAAGTGGAGCTACGAGTACTTCAAGGCGCCGCTGTCGCTCCTGATCCGCAACTGGCTCGCCTGCCAGCGCACTTTGGCCGAGGACCTTCCCCATCTGCGCCACAGCCTGCTGCTTCGCTACGACGACGTGACCAGGGAGCCCGTGCCGTGGACCAGAAAGGTCGAGGACTTCCTGCATCTCGAACCGGGAATGGATGCCGGCGTCTTCAAGGGCGGCTTCAACAACCGCTATTTCCAGAGCTGGACGAAACGGCAATACCGCGACGGTCCCCAGCCGCTCCGCAATCTCTTGAAGCGGCTGTGGTGCGAGGCGGAGGTCCGATTCGTCGAGCGTCGTTTCGAACATGAAATCAATGCGTTCGGATACAGCTTTCAGGAACTGTATGAGCGGCGCGAGCCGGCCACTGCGGAAATCCCTCGGGAACTGGCGCGCCCATGAGCGAGCCGGTCGTTTCCGTCGTCATTGCCACCCGCAACCGACCAGCCAGCCTGGGCCGGCTGCTGCGTTGCGTCGCGGAGCAGGACCAGCGCGATCTCGAATGCATCGTGGTGGACGACGGTTCCTCCGGCGAGACGGTCGCCGCCTATGACGATATCAAGCGCGACCTGGACCAGCGCTTCCAGTTTCACCTCAAGGCCCCGGACGACCGCCAGCCCGGCGGGCCGTCGCGGATGCGCAACAAGGGCATCAAGCTGGCGCGCGGCAAGTTCGTCGCCTTCTGCGACGACGACGACCGCTGGGTGCGCAACGATCACCTTTCCACGGCCGTCCGCGCTATGACCAACCAGGGCGCCGACCTGTTCTTCGCCGCCATGCAGACCAGCGCGCACGGCAAGGTGCAGGACCCCGACCTCTACGCGCCCGCGCGAAAGACTTTGCAGCGCCATGCCGTCTCCGGGGAACTCGACATCTTCCGCGTCCCGCCGAGGAACATGGCGGGCCTCTTGCGCCACCGCACCTTGCACACCGACACGCTGGTGGCCGCGCGGCAGCTCTTGTTCGACGCGGGGCTCTATTGGGAGAAGACCAATCTGGCGGAAGACCGCGACCTGTCGTTGCGCATCGTCGATCGCGCGGCGAAGATCCTGTTCCGCTCGACCGTGGTCGGCGATCTCGACGTCAGCCACCACGTCAGTCTTTACCGCTCCTTCGAGCGCGAGGAGAAGGCGCTGTTCGCCTCGCTTGCGACGCTGCACAGCGAGATCGAGGTGAAGAGCCCGCATCTGCGGCGCCTCGCTCGTGCCATCCGAGCCTGGGACATGCTGGAACTATCCCGCGTCGCCCTGGCGAACGGGCGGCCCCGTCACGCGCGCGAATTCGGTATGCAGTCCTTCCTGCTTTATCCCACCTTTGGAGCCTTGCGCCTGACGAGCGCGACGGCCTTGCGCGCGATGCTTTCGGCGCGGAAAGCCAAGGTCGGTTTGCGGTAATGCCGCCAGACGAGTTCGTACTGCTCGGTGCCGAAAGACTGCTTCAGCCGGTTGGTGCCAGCCAGAAAATCGTAATAGGTCAGGCCCGCCGCCGCGTAGTGCTCTATCGCCATCGCGTGACACAGATAGCCGGGACGCAGCCCCGGCTTCTCGTCGTCGAAACCGCTCTGATAGCTCGACACCACGCCGCCCCGCCGGAAATTGTAGAGGCAGCCGAGCGTATGCCCGCCCGCCGCCACGCGCAGCAAGTCGACGCTGCCGTCCTTCATGCCTGCTGCGATCATCGCGCAGTGGAAGGTCTCGAAGAACGGAGAGGTGAAGGCGTGGCGGCGCCCTCTTCGCGTCCACGAGCGCACATGCAGGTCTTTCAATTGCGCGAAAATGTCGAGCGCGGCCACTTCGTCCTTCGCCACTTCCAGCGACAGCGTTTCGTAGTCGCGCCTACTGCGGCGAAGCTGCTGGCGGGCGTTGCGGCTGATGACGGACTCAAGCCCGCCCGCGCCGATGCCGGAGAGCGGCGTGCGATAGGCGGCGTGGCGCCGTTCGACCACAATCAGCCCCGCCCCTGCTCCTTCCATTGCGCCGGGCTCTGCGCCTGGAACGATCAGCTCGCCGGCGTCGATACCGCCGCGCGCACACCATTCGATAAAGATAGGCAGCAGCCCGGTGCCGTCATTGCCCACCGTCGCAAAGCCGTTGTGCTCCAGCATGACGCAATCGAAGTTGGGATCGCCTGTGGCGTTGAGCCAAGCCTGCTTGACCGGCAGAACGCCCCTGATCTTCGCTTGCCGCCTGGCCAGTAGCGACAAGCCGACGACCTCGGCCCCCCGCATGGCCTTCAGCAGCATCGGCGGAGACGGCAGCAAGCCGAGCAGCGTACCCATCCACGTCCAGCTCAAGAAGAAGGAATGCGAGCCGGTTCGGTCGAACTCACGCCACAGAGGCGCAAGCATCTCCTGTGGCGGCAGTTTTTCGACGATGAATGTTGCGGGATGTGTCATCCGCAGTGTCGCGATGGCCCCAAGTGAAGACGGCGCATTCCCCAGCGGCAAGACTCGCACCGACATCTTCTTTAGCACAACTCGCAGCGGTGAAGAATGAGTCCCGCAGCAAAACCGCCGGATGGTTACGCGGACGCTGCGTCATGCGCACGCTCGAAAATTCTGCTTCCGTCCGCGCTGTCCTGTTAGAGTCGGATGTGTTCTGATTGAATCAACCCAACTTGTCATCCCGGGCGAAGCGCAGCGGAGACCCGGGACCCACTTATAAGCATGCGCTTGTGAATGAGTGGGTCCCGGCACGCGCAGCGCTTACGCGCTGCTTGGCCGGGATGACAAGTGAGGTAATTAGGAAACCTAGAACACAATCCGGTCTGGTCGCCGTTAATCCCGCATCGCGTTATTAAAATCTGGAGCAACCCATCCCCATGCACCTTCGCATCGCGTCGATGTTGTTTTCCGTTATCGCAGTGTGTGTGCCCGCCGCCGCAGGCGATGCGATCGTGACCTATGTGCTACAGAACCAATCCGGCAGTGTCGAGCGCGATGTGCCCGTCACCTTCGGCGCGGTGTTCGCGAACGGCGACGTACCGGCAGGGACCACGCTCGCCGCCGTGGACCGCAGCGGCAATCCCATCCCGTTGCAGGTGGACGCCAAGGCGCACAACAGAGACGGTTCGCTGCGCCATGCCGTTCTCACGCTTGACGTACCGCGCCTTTCCGCAGGCAGCGATTTCTCCGTCGCGATCGTGCGCGGCACACCGGCGCAAGGCGCCCCCGTTGCAACGGCGGCGCTGCCCGCCGGGTTCGATGCCGTCGTCGATCTGACCGTCGGCGGCAATCACCTGACGGCTTCGGCGCGCGATCTGTTGGCGCGCGGAAAAACCGAGACCTGGCTGTCCGGCCCGCTGGTGACGGAGTGGTGGGTGTCGGGGCCGTTGCGCGACGCCGCGGGCAAACCCGATCCGCATTTAGCCGTGCGCTTCGGCATCCGTAGTTACGGCAAGGATCGCCCGCTGCGCATCGAAGTGGATGTCGAGAACACCTGGACCTGGGTGCCCGATCCGCAATCGGAAGCCTACGACGCCGAAATCCGTATCGGCGGAAAATCGGTCTTCGCCAAAGCCGGCATGGTGCAGCAGGCGCAGACGCGCTGGCGCAAGGTGTTCTGGTGGGGTACCCCGGCCGAAATCTACGTTAAGCAGGACCTTGCCTATCTCAAGAGAACGCGCATCGTCCCGAACTACGACCCGGACGCGCCGTCGCGGCAGTACGCGAATCTGATGGAGAAGTTCCGCTCCGCGAACCTCGATCCGATGGGCCCCGGCATCGTCGATCCCCACATGCCGTCGACGGGCGGCCGTCCCGACATCGGCCCGCTGCCGAGCTGGACCGTCGCCTATCTTCTGACGATGGACAAACGCTTCGCCGACATGATGCTGTCGGCCGGCGATCTCGGCGGCGGCTTCCCCGCCCATTACCGCAACGAGAAAACGGGCAGGCCCTCCACCACCGAGGAATTCCCCAAGATCAGCACGCACTCGAATTACGTCGGCCGTCCCGGCAATCTTCAGCCGCCGAAGATGTTCGACCTCCGCAAAGGCTTCATGGCCGAGGCGGCACACGAGCCCTCGCTGGCCTTCATCCCTTACGCCGTGACCGGCGAGCGCTATTACCTCGAAGAGCTGCAATTCTGGTCGCAATGGAATTCCTGGGGCACGGCGCCCGAATATCACGGCCTCGGCAAGGGCCTGATTGGCTGGGACCAGATCCGCGGCCAGGGCTGGTCGCTGCGCACCCTGGCGCAGGCGGCCTTCATCACCCCCGACGCCGACCCAATGAAGGCGACGCTACTGCGCGAACTCAAGGCAAATGCCGACTGGTACGACGTTCAGTATACGAACAACCCTAACGCCAACGTCTTCCACGCCGCGACACGTCCGCAGGACACGAACGCCATCGCCCCCTGGATGGACGATTTCCTGACCTGGGCCGCGCAATACACGGTGCAGCTCGGCTTCGACGAATTCCGGCCCTTCGCGAGGTGGAAGGCGGCCTTCCCCGTGCAGCGCATGATCAATCCGGATTACTGCTACGTGATGGCGACGAAGTACTACATGATGATGAAATCGTCCGAGCACGTCTTCCTGAACAGCTGGGCCGACGCCTATGTCGCAAATTTCCCCAAGGAATACCGGGAGGCAAACGATCCGCGAAAGCTCGAATGCGCCGACTCCGAGATGGCAAAGGTGTTCAAGCTGAGGCGCGCGGGCGAGATGATGGGGAATTCGGACGATCCCGGCGGCTATCCGGCGCAGATGCAGCCGGCGCTTGCGGCCGCGGTCGATGCGGGAGTGCCGGGCGCCGAAGAAGCCTGGAGCAAGTTTCGGCATCGCCCCGTGCAACCGTCCATCGGCGTCGCCCCGCAATGGATGATCGTTCCCTGGAAGGAACGGTAGGGCAGGCGTCACGAATATAATTGTCACCCCCGGCCGAGCGCGGCCCTGCACTTCGAGGCCCCCACACGCGTGCTTCGAGGCCCGGCGCGTCATCCTGAGGTGCGAGCGAAGCGAGCCTCGAAGGACGCGCCGGGCACCTCAGCATGACGCGCGTGGGGCACCTCAGGTTGACGAGGCCGCGTCCGCCGGGGATGACATTCTTTATAGCAAGTCCGTCAATTCCAGCTTCTCGCAGGCCTGCTTGAGATCGAAGTGGCGCACGAGTTCCTGCGACATGTCCCGGCGCACGTCCGAGCCGTTCGGCTCGCGCACCCCGGCATAGTTCTTGTTGCCGATCTTGGTGAAGTGGCCTTCCTCGAATTCCCGCCCGTCGATCGCAGCGACGTCGCCGCCCGCGTATTTGTGCCAGTAATAGATGCCCGCGCCGTGGTCCCAGTAGAAACGCCGCCGGATGGTCCTGCCCTCTTTCTGGTTGGGATGCGCCCAATAGGCCATCCACCAGCCGCAGCCTTTCTCGAACTGATCGCGGCTGGCCGCGCGCGTGGTGCAGCCGACCAGCTCCCAATAGCGGTTGCGCCTCTCCCAGAAGCGGTGCCGCAGACCGGGATCGACCCAGGCCGCCGCCGTGCGGCCGTCTTTCAGTTCGTCGAACATCGCCGCCAGAGTCCGCATCTTCTCGCGCCGCACGAGCAGGTCCGAATGCCAGAAGGCGATCTTCCCGGCGAACAGGAAAGCAAACTCCAGCGGGAAGTGCGGATAGAGCAGCGGCAGGCCGAGATGTTCGTTGAAATCGAATACCACCGCGCCCGGCAGAACCTTCTTCGGCGGACCGACGCGCGGATCGAAGCCGACAAGCGGCGTCCAGCCGGCCTCGCGCACCAGCTTCTGCTGCACCAGGCACCAATCGCTGTCGACGTTCCAGCACAGCCACGGCCTCTCGATCCCTTCGAGCTGGCGGCCCCAGCCGCGTGCGATGTCGAGCACGGCGTCGAGATCGAGATCGAGCGCGCGGAAGGCACCCCATTGCCCCTGCCCCACTTGCGCCAGTTCGATGGCATAATCGGTGAAGCGCGCGAATTCCGGCCGCACGATCCCGCCGGGAAGGGCGAGCGCCGTCACCGCTCCGGTTCCGGAAACAGTGACGGTGTCCAGCCGCGCAGGCGGTAATAAACGAGACCGATCCATTCATGGGTGGCCCAGTTCACATCGCGCAGGCCGGTGACGAGACCGGGCGTGAAGCCGGAGGCGTTCCGCATCGTGTGGTAGCCGGCGGGAACCGGGATCACTTGCCAGCCTACGGCGCGGAAGCATCCCACGGCGCGCGGCATGTCGGCCGCCGTCGTCACCAGCAGCCAATGCTCGCCGCGCTTCGGCGTCACGAGCTGCCGCGTGAAGACGGCGTTCTCGCGCGTGTTGCGGCTGGCGCTCTCGAATACGAAGCGCCGCGGATCGAGCCCGAGGTCGCGGAAGAATGTCCGCGCCACCTGTGCTTCGCTCGTCTTCCCGGGAAACAGCGAGCCGTAACCGCCGGTGAAGACGAGCCGCGCTTCGGGATAGCGCTGCGCCAGGGCGACGAACGCCGTCATCCGTCCCGCGGCATCGTTGAGCACGGGGATGCCTCGGTCTTCGCTTTTGTCGATGTCGATAGCGCCGCCTAGAGTGATGATGCCGTCCACCTGCTCCGGCAGCGGACCGGGCGGTGGAAAGCGATCCTCCAGCGGCCGCAGCATCCAAGTGCCGACCGGCAAGAAGGCGCAGGCCGCAAGTCCGCCCACACCGGCGATCAAAAGACGGCGGCCCCAGCGCGAGCCTTGGTGCCGCAAGGTCAACACCGCTCCGGCGAGCGACAGCAGCAGCAGCACGGTACTCGGCTGCGTAACCGCCTCGAAGATTTTCGAAAAGATATATGACATCCGATTGCCCGACGGACGCGCGGTAAACGGCGCGCCGTCCTTTACCTGCGCAGGCACTGTAGCCTATGGATTCGTCGGTGCGTCAAGCCGGAGAGAATCGCGTGAAACTGTCGTTACGTTGGGTACTGTTCCTGCTGTTGCCGGTCTACCCGGCCTTCGCCGCGACGCTGAACGTCGGGCCCTATCAGGTCTACAAGCTGCCCAGCGAAGCGATCCGCGCCGCCGCACCCGGCGACACGATTCGCATCGCGCCAAGCCATTACGCAGATTGCGCCGCGTGGGCAACGAACGGTCTCACCATCGAAGGCATCGGCGCGGGCCCGGTTCTCGCCGGCAAGATCTGCGAGGACAAGGGCATCTTCATCATCGACGCGGAGAATGCCACGATCCGCAACATCGTTTTCGCCGATGCGGTAATTGAGGGGGGCAACGGCTCCGGCATCCGTGCCAACGGCGCGCGGCTCGTCGTCGAGAACAGCACCTTCCGCAACGACCAGGACGGCATCCTGACCGGGAACGATCGCAATGCAAGCCTCGTCGTTCGCAACAGCAGCTTCGAGGGCAACGGGGCCTGCGTACCGAACGAAGGCTGCGCCCACGGCATCTATGCCGGCCATCTGGGCCTCTTGCGCATCGAGGGATCGCACTTCTTCAATACCAGGATCGGCCATCACATCAAGTCGCGCGCCTGGCGCACCGAACTGGTAGGCAACACGATCGAAGACGGCCCCGAAGGCACTTCCAGCTATCTCGTGGATATCCCGGACGGGGGCACGCTGGTGATGACCCGCAACATCCTGGAAAAGGGACCGAACACGGAGAACCCCATGGTTGCGGTCAGCATCGGCGAAGAAAACGCCAAGCGGCCTTCCGAGGGGATCATCGTCACCGGCAACAGCTTCACCAATGACGGCCCGGCAACGACGTTCGTGAGAAATGGGACGAAAACGCCCGCACGCCTCAGCGGCAATACGTTCAAAGGTCACGCGATCAAACCGCTGTCGGGACAGGGAACGGTCGATTAGCGCCCCTCGCGGCTCCAGGGACGGCGTTTCTTCTTCGGCGGCGGCTCGGCGCCCGGCAGCTTCATCGCCAACAGGCCCGTCGTCTGCTGATCCTCCGGCACTTTTTCGTTGCGGATGAACCAGACGAAGACGACGAAGACCGCGATGATCGAGCCGAGAAAATAGAGTCCGCTCATGGTGCTCCGCCTGTGTTCAATCGTTTCATCATGCCGCCCGCCCGTCCCGTTTCAAGCGGCTTTCCGCAAAATAAACCCTCATAAGCCGCAAACATCCTATCCTGACCGTACGTCTCGCGCGCCACGGCACGATTGGCGGCGCCGACGGAAGCTGCCGCAACGGGATTTTCGAGCAGCCGCAAAATCGCCCTGCCCAAGGCGCCCGCATCCGGCGGCGTCAGAAAGGGAAGGTTCCCGGCGGCGACCATCTCCGCCACGTCGCCGACTTGCGTCGCGGCAATCGGCAATCCGGTGGCCATCGCCTCTAGCACGGTGACCGGCATCTGCTCGGTGTCGGAGGACAGCGCGAACACGCTCAGCGCTGCGTAGACCCGCTCCGTCTCTGTGACATGCCCCGCGAACTTCACGGCGTCCTTCAACCCGAGAGCCGCGACGCGTTCTTCCAGTGCGGCGCGTTCGAGACCGTCGCCTGCGATCAGGAGGCGACATTGTATCTTGGCGCGCACGCGATGAAACGCCTCGACGAGGCGCATGACGTTTTTCTCCGGCCGTAAAGCGGCGACCGTCCCGACGATCGGCCCCTCCCCCCGCCAATCGAACGGAGCGATGCCGGGCGCGCCGAAGCGCGCGCAGTCGATGCCGTTCGGCACATGGCGCAGATGCGCCGGATTCAGCTTCCAGCTTTCCGCGGCCAGTTTGTATAGCGTCCGAGACGGCAGAACGACCGTGCTGTGCGCCAAGACGAGACGGCGGGTTAGTACGCGGCGCGTCAGCTGGCGCTGCGCCTCCTCGGACCCGAAGCCGTCTTCGATGTGGATGTGCTGTGTAAGCCCCGGCCAGTTTGCCATCGCGCATTCGATGCTGCCCCAATTGTAGGTGACGAGAAGCGACGGCTTCATACGCCGCAACAACGCGCGGAAGCGGCGCACATTGCCGAGCGTGTCGCGTCGGCGCAGCGTGACTTTCGGCAAGTCGATATCGAGACAGGCGCGCAGGTTCGCGAGGCAATCGGTGCGCCCGTCCATCGCCACGATGGCATGGCGGAAGCGGCCCCCGAAATGATTGGCAAGCGCCGCGAACCGCATCTGCGAGCCGCCGACGGCAAAGCTCGGAAAGACGTGCAGAAGCGTCGCGTTCGCCTTCATTCCGAATGGAGCGCCTATTGTTCGCGCAATGCGAACGACGGATTCTCGACGTCCGCGAACACCGGCCGCGGACCCGTCAGCGACAAGTCTCCTTTGAGCACGTTGATCAGCAGCGGCAGATGATCGATGTAGCTGCGGCGGAGAAAATCGCCCGTGCGCGTGATCCTGGGCCCGAAGGCGGTGGCGCGCGTCGTGCGGAGCTTGAAGATGCCGACGGTGCGTCCGTCGTGCGTCACCCGCTCCTGGCGCAGGAAGGGCGAACCGGCGCGCTCGAACCATACCGCAAGGCTCGCCATCGCCAACGCAGGCAAGCAGACGAAAAGCAGGACCGAGCCGAGAACGATGTCGCCCACACGCCGGGCGAACACCTTTCGCACTCTTCGATCCGGCGGCGTGCCGTCGTTGGTCATTGGGCCCCCTTTTTTCGACTCGTACCCGGCCGGGCTGCGTTCCATCTGTGAATCTAGAATAGACTGACTATAAGAGATAATCGCAGCAAATCCACGTATTCGGCTCAACAAAGGCGAGATTAGTCGTTCGTGATGCCGAACCCGCGACCGCTGGTTTCTCATCGCACGATTTCAAAGCTTCCTCGGCTGTTGAGAAACCGCCCATCGCTCTATTGAGCCGTATCGTCGCATCGGGCCCGCAGACAATTACCGGGCAACAAGGCGGGGTATACCCTTACAAAGCAGTCGGCGCTTCCGAAGAACGGAGACAGGGCTGCGGACAATGTCAGAGGACAGTCCTAGGAGTTAGGATGACCACCCTATTGATCGCTTTAGGCATCTGGTTGGTGGTGTCGCTCGCCCTCGCGCCGGTGGTTGGCTATTACCTGAGCGCCGCAGGGCAACGCTCCGCGAAGAAAGACGCCAAACCCGAAAACGAAGTTGACCTGCACGGCGGATCCCTGCCGCACGTCTAGCGTTGTTGCGCCGGACGCACCGCATAGACCGTCATCCGGTTGAACCCCGTCTCTCCGAGATATTTGTCCCAAGCCCACGTCGCGAGCGGCGACACGCGGGAGCGCATTTCATCGCTTCGCAGAGGCTTGCAGTAATGCGGACGGCACAGGAACAGGAACTCTCCTGATTTTTCCACGCTCGACAGATCGCTCCACGCCTCTATCTTCCCCGGCTTGCGGTAGTAACGTAGGTGCAGCTTGTCCACGGGATCGCCGACGACCACCTCCGCCGCTCCGTAACGATCGTCGAGCCATCTTGCGGTTTCGCGCCAGGGCTCGTTCTTGTTCTGCGGCAACCACTCGCCTACCGAGAAGGCGCACCAGCCGATCAGCACCGCGGCGATGGCGGCGGCCACGGGCCGCGGCGCGGTGCCGAGCATCACACCCACGAACAGCACGAACGCCACGGCGGCCCCCGCGAGCTGGCGCGAAACGAAGATCGGCTTGGGGCCCAACACCGACATCGCGTAAATGAGGCACGGCAGCCCGACCGCCAGAACGAGGAGCAGTACGTGCTCCTTCGGTATGCTCCGTGTCTTGGCGATGTGGCGGACATAGAAAGCAACCGGCACCGCCAACACCAGCAGCAGCCAGCGTATCGCGATGCGCGTGCCGAAGGCGGAGGCATAGAACCAGACGAAATTCGACGGCCGCGGCGGAACCATCCAGGCGATCATCGGCACCGGGTCCGCCCGGTTCGCCAGCGACGCCCCCATCGCCGCGATGGCCCAAGGCGCGATGGACGCCACCACGGCCGCGCCGTAGGCGGCAAAGCGGAGTCGCTCGGCGCGCAGATAATAAAGTGCGTAAAGCATCTGCGCGCCGATGAAGAACACGCCGAGATACTGGCTGTAGAGAAGCGCCGCGCCGCTGAGCGCCCAGATGAGTAGCGGCCTTCGTTCTTCCGGTGCGTCGATGGCCTTGAAAAACGCGAAGAGGTTTGCCGCCGACAGAAAACAGATCAGGGAATACGGCCGCACCTGCTGGCCGTAATAGACGAAGAACGGACTCAGCGCGAAGACCGCGAGCATGGCGAGCGCCAGCCACGCGTCGAGATAGCGCCGCAGCAGCTTGTAGGCGAAAAACAGAAACCCACAGGAGAACACCACACTCAACGCCCGCGCGGCGATCTCGCTGGTTCCGAACACCGATAGCCAGACATGGAGCAGGAGATTGTACAGCGGCGGATGCGTGGCGTCGTGCAGCGATCCGGCGAGGAACTGCGAGAACGAACCGCCCGCCAGCGCAGCGGAGAATATCTCGTCGCTATCGAAGCTGTAGCCGATCTGCCAGGAACGGGCGACTACCCCGACCAGGACGACCGCAAGGACGCAAACGGCCTCCCACTGGACTTTCGCAATCCACCGCATCGATGCTCCATCACTTCCGAGGGCCGCGAATATAACGGCGGTGAAGGTGTGCGGACAGTGGCTAGAGTCGGATGTGTTTTGATTGAATCAACCAAACTTGTCATCCCGGAAGCCGCGTAGCGGCTGTCCGGGACCCACTTTCAAACATGCGCTTGTATATGAGTGGGTCCCGGCACGCGCAGCGCCTACGCGCTGCTTGGCCGGGATGACAAGTGAGGGTAATGGGGGCTCTTAAGCGCATTCCGGTCTAAGATTCATTCCCTTGCGTCATGCCGCGGCCGCCGCGCGTATCGCAACGGCAAGTCTCTCGGCGTGGTGAATCTGCGAAAGCTGCTCTTCGGCATAGGCCCGCGCGTTGCGGGCGAGCCGGGTTCTAAGCGCGTCGTCCTTCATCAGCCGCAGTACTGCCTCCCGCATCGCTCCGGCGTCACCGCTCGGCACCACCAGGCAGTTCTCTTCGTGATGCAGGTAATCGCGCACGCCGCGGGAATCGCTGACCACCACCGCCTTGCCGCAGGCGAGCGATTCCAGCAGCGTGGTGATGCCGCCCGGATGCAGCATGTCGTGCAGCGCAATCGCCACGATCCTGGCGCGCCGGTAGAGCAAGCGGAAGGCGGCGTCGTTCAGCCGCTCCCGCACCACCGTGACGAGCGGGAAGCGCTCGCGGTCCTCCGCCACCAGCGTCGTTTTCAGCACGATGGGCAGGCCGAGGCCGAAGATCGCCTCTTTCAGCGTGCCGTAATCGCGCGAGATGTCGGTGCCGACCGACAGCACGAAATCCTCTTCCGGCTCGGGGCCGGGACAATAGAAATCCGTATCCGTCTGCTGCGGCAGGAAGCGAACGGCGTCGGTGCGGTATTTCCGCGAGAGATATTCGGCTTGCGCGCTGGCGAAGGCGAACACCGCATCGGCGCGCGCGAGGCAGAACCGCACGATGCGCGTGCGCACGCGCCAGCCCTCGTCCTGCGCGATGTCCACGATGACGACCAGCGGCTTGAAACCGAGGAGCCGCCGCAGCGCCAGCACCAGCAGCACGCCCGACTGGTAATAGGACAGCACCGCAAAAGCGCGCCGCTTTCCGAACAGAATGCGCATGGCGCGCCACGGATCGATGCTGCTGTAGAGCGATGGCTTCCCGGCGAAGGGATTGCGCGGCCATTCGTTGACATCCATAAAATCGACACGCCAGCCGAGTTTCTCAAGCGCCTCCGCCACGCCCAGGCGCTTGTGGAATTGCGGCCCAGTGCCGATGAGATCGTGCTGCCGATTGGAGGGCAGCATGACGATGGTCTCGCACTTCTCGCCGGATTTCCGCATGGGCTCGTCTACTTGGCCGCCGCCGGCAACCTGGACGGAGCGGCTTCCGCCGCGCACGCCAGATCGTAGACGTCCGAAACCTTCGCCGGCACGCCGCCGATCTCGCCCAGGAAGAATTCGTAGAACTCCTCGAACCAGGCGAGGAAACGCTGCCGGTCCGCCTCGCTGCGCACATAGGGCGTGTTCCCCGGCACCAGCGAGGGGGTGTGGTAGGACAGCGTGAAGATGCGCGTTCCGCGCTTGAGCAGCGCGCGCACCAGCCGCTTGCTGTCGGCGAACTCCGTGCCTTCGGGCGTCAGCCTGATGCGCTCAATCAAGCCGGTTCGCGCCATCACGGCGCGGGAGAGCGTGTAGCGCTCGTCGTCGGCGAAGAGGCCGCTGGCGATTCGGCTCAAAGGATGCGCCCCGCCCGTCAGGCGTCCCACAGTGGTGGAGGTCAGCGGCACTTCCAACAGGCGCCTTTCGGGATCGAGCCAATAGGGCATGGTCGGCCGGTTGAAGAACACCGGTCCGCCCGCACGGTGGTAGCTGAATTCCGGCACCACGCTTGAATCGATCCGGTAGCCGAGCGCACCCAGCGCCTTCACGGTGTGGGGGCCGATGCCGTAGCGCCCTGCGCGATAGGCCGTCGGGCGCACGCCGAAACGTTCCGCGATGGCTTCGGTCAGCGTCTTCAGCTTGGTGAATTCAAGCGATTCGGGAAGATTGCCCGCGAAACTGTTGTAAGCGTTCACGATCTCGTCGTAAGGCGGCGTCACCCAGGGATGCAGCTGCGAGCCGATCTGGCAGCGGCCGTCCTTCAGGCAGTCCGCTAGGAAGGCGGAGCCGTCGTCCTGCGTGACGATGGGATAGGTCGCGAAATAGATGGGAACCACGCCGTATTTCTCGAAGGTGCGATGGAGCACGTACTGCTCGCGCATCGACAGCACGCTGCGGTTGGCGCGCGCCAGCGGCTTGTACCAGTCGAACTCCTCTTCCGCGTCCACCGTGGTGAGGATGAGGGGGCGCCGGTCGGCACAAATCGTCAAGGTTCTGCCGGCGGGCAATGCGACTTTAGTGCTGTCCGCGCGGTTCGACCCCGAGGTCCTCACACGGGTGATGAATTCTTCCAGCCTGGCAAACTGCTCGCCTCGCGACAACCCGGCAATCGAGCTTTCCGGTGGCGACACGACCGAGCCCGTTCGGCGCTTTTCCGCGACCCAGGCGCGTAATTGCAGCGCGATTGCCGCAGGGTCGCTACGGTAGAAGCCCGCCTTGCGTTCGGTGATCAATCGTGCCGGTTCCCCGTTGTCGAGCCCGATACCGAGAATGGGACGCCGTGCGGCGAAATACTCGAACAGCTTAGCCGGTACATTGCGAGGGTCCACGGGCGACTGAAGCAGCAGCAGAACGTCGCTCGCCCGCTGAATATCGAGAGATTGGGCAAAACTTACGCGGGGCAGAACCCGCACGAACTCGTCCACCCCGTGGGCCTTGGCCAAGGGAAATACTTCACCGGCGGACGGCCCGTAATAGTCGATCTGCAGATCGCCCGGTCTAAGTCCGGCTTGCCGAATGGCCTCATAGAGAACGGACGGATCGCGCAGTCCCTGGTACAGCACGCCCACATAAGTAATCGTGACGGGTTCGTCCGGCGCGCTTGCCGTCCTGCTTGATGCGAGCATGCGCTCGTCGAAGCCGTTGGGAATGGCCATAGTAGGCTTACGAAAGCGCCGGCTATAGTAATCCCCCCAGGATTCGGTAACCGCTACGATACCTGCCGCGTTTCCGACCGTCAGGTTCTCCAGCTTTTCGTCGATCCATTGCCGCCAGCCCGGCCTCGGGACGTAGACATAGCGGCTCCATCCATCCCGGTACTCGGCTATCCAAGGAACGGAGAAATGCCGTCCCAGCGATCTGGCCGCCAAGTACCCTGTGAACGGCGGCGCGCTCGCATAGATGAGATCGATGGAGTGCCGCGAGAAGATTCGCGTTCCCTCGGCGACGGCATACGGAAGCCAGCCGATCTGCCGGTCCGGAGTGTGGATCGTGTTGTAGTAGATCGAGGCCAATCCGGCACGCAGCTTTCCGGCCATGATTTTCGGATGGCTCTGGGCGGCCTCAGCGCTCTGGTCCGGCTGTGGATCGTACATAGGCCGCGGCATCAACCTCCAATGATCGACGTCGAACCAACGTGTGCGCGCGATGCGGCTTTCGTCGACCGGCACGGGAAGCGACGCATCGGAGTGGTCGCGCTCGGAGGTCAGGACATGAACGGTGTGCCCCTTTTTTTCCAGAAATTCCGCCAGCGCACCCGTGCGCAACGCGGCCACGTCGTTGCCCGGCGGGAAGTACCATGAAATCAGTAGGATGTTCATATGGACGATACGCCGTGCCCTGCACCTTCAGCGCCAAATGCCTCTGGTGTCGATTACCATCTTGGGTTTCAGTTGATCGCGGTCGACGCGCTTGAACTGACGGTGGTCGGTGAGCACAACAATGATGTCCGCGGCGGCCATCGCTTCCCGCAATTCCACGAACCTTACGGAATCAGACTTCGCAAGGCTTTCGGGCAATGTCTTGATGTTGGGTTCGACAACGAGCAACTCGCCGACTTTCTCCTCCGCGAGGCGTTCCACGATGTGGAGCGCAGGGCTCTCGCGCAGATCGTCGATGTCGCGCTTGTACGACAACCCCAGACAGGCGATGACGGGGGTGCGCAGCTTGCGCGCCGCCATTTTGATTTTTTCGAGAACGAGTTGGGGCTTCTCGTCGTTGATCTCGCGCGCAGCGCGGATGACCTTTGCTTTGCCCGGTGATGCCGCGATGATGAACCAGGGGTCGACGGCTATGCAGTGCCCGCCCACGCCCGGTCCGGGCGCAAGGATGTTCACGCGCGGGTGCTTGTTGGCGAGCGAAATCAGTTCCCAGACATTGACATCCAGCTCATCGCAGATGTTGGAAAGCTCGTTGGCAAACGCGATGTTCACGTCCCGGAAGGCATTCTCCACCAGCTTGGCCATCTCGGCCGTCCGCCCGTTCGTAAGGTGGATTTCTCCGCGCACGAAGAATTGGTAAAGCTCGGCGGCGTGCTCCGCGCAACGCGGCGAAATCCCGCCGATGATTCGGTCGTTGTCGACAAGCTCTCGCAGCACGCTGCCAGGCAGGACGCGTTCCGGACAATGCGCGATGTGGATGTCCGCCTCCTCCTTGTCCGGTTCGGGCATGACCAGGTCATTCCGGCGTTGGTGTATCCAGTCGCGAATCCGCTCCGTGGTGCCGACAGGCGAGGTCGACTCCAGGACGACGAGGTCTCCCTTCTTCAGATGGGGCGCGATCGCGGCGACGGCGTTTTCGATATAGGACACATCCGGCTGCTTGTCCCCGGTGAACGGCGTCGGCACGGCAATGACGAAGACGTCGGCAGGTTCCGGTTCGAGGGTGGCTCGGAGCTTCCCCGCCGCCACGGCGGCCTGCACCACCATTTCGAGGTCGGGCTCGACGATGTGGATCTTACCGTTGTTGATCAGGTCTACAATGCGTGGCTCGACCTCGACGCCGACCACCTCGAAGCCGCGGCTCGCCAGGACGCCGGCCACCGGAAGGCCCACATAGCCGAGGCCATACACCGAGATGCGAGTGTGCAGCGGGTCGGGAAACACGCTTTGCAGGTTGCTCATGCCGTTATTCCTCTTGGAGCGAGGCGATGATGCGCTCGCACGCCTTGCCGTCGCCATAGGGGTTGTGCACCGCGCTCATTGCCTCATAGGCGTCGCGGTCGTCGAGCAGCAGCGCGGCTTCGCGCATAATGGTCGCGGTGTCGGTGCCCACCAGCTTGACCGTTCCGGCCGCGACCGCCTCAGGGCGTTCGGTCACGGCGCGCATCACCAGCACCGGCTTGCCGAGCGAGGGCGCTTCCTCCTGGATGCCGCCGCTGTCGGTCAGCGCGAAATGACAGCGCGACATGGCGTAGACGAAGCCGAGGTAATCGAGTGGCTCGATCAGGTGCACGTTGGGCAACTTGTCGAGCACGGAAAACACCGAACGCACGTTCGGATTGCGATGGATCGGAAAGACGATGATCGCGTCGCCCCGTCGGGCGAGTTCGGACAAGGCGGCGCAGACCTCGCGGAACCCCTCGCCGTAGCTTTCGCGCCGGTGGCAGGTGACGAGAATCGCCTTCTTGCCGCCGTCGAGGAATGGGAACTTCGCTTCCAGTTCCTTGTGGATTTTGGGATCGCGCAAGGGGCCGTTCAGCGTGTCGAACAGCGCGTCGATCACCGTGTTGCCGGTGACGACGATGTTGTCGTCAGGCACGTGCTCCGCCAGGAGGTTGGCGCGCGCGGTCTCGGTCGGCGCATAGAGCCGGTCGGCGATGACGTCGGTGACGCGGCGGTTGATCTCCTCCGGCCAGGGCGAATAGATGTTGCGCGTGCGCAGCCCCGCCTCAACGTGTCCCACCGGAATCTGCTGGTAGAACGCGGCGAGCGTCGCGGCCATCGTTGTCGTGGTATCGCCGTGGACCAGCACGCGGTCGGGCTTCGATTCCGCGATCACCTCGTCCATGCCGCGCACGACGCGCGCCGTCAGCGCGCTGAGCCGCTGGTCGTGCTGCATGACGCTGAGGTCGAAGTCCGGTTTGAGGGCGAAGAGATCGAACACCTGCCCGATCATCTCCTTGTGCTGGCCGGTGGAACAGACGGCGACCGAGAATCCGGGCGCGGCTTGCAGGCGGCGGATCAGCGGAGCCATCTTGATGGCCTCGGGCCGCGTGCCGACGACGGCGAGTATCTTTCGCGATAGCATGTCGGCTCGCCTGGCTCCGAATATGGACGGCAAATCAAAAGCTTTTGCCCCCGCCCGTCCTATCTAGCGAAAAGCGCGCGGCGACGGAACAGGTTTTGCGCCCCCTTGCCTTTGATGCATGAAACATCCTCTAACGGAACAATGCACTGCGCCGGTTCTTGACCAAGCGGCAGACCTTGATTTCCATGCGGAGCGGCGATTGTTGTTATCGACAAGAGACTCGGTTTCCCCAAGGGAGTAATCGTTCACCATGTCGGCAATCCTTGTGACCGGCGGCGCCGGATACATCGGCAGCCATATGAACTATGCCCTGCTTGACCGTGGGGAACGCGTCGTCGTGCTCGACAACCTGTCCACGGGCGTGCGCGGCCTGATCGGCGCGGAGGCGGAGTTCGTGGAGGGCGACGTCGCCGACCGGGACCTCGTTCGCAACCTCATCCGCAAGCATCGCATCGAGGCGGTGATCCACTTCGCCGGTTCGATCGTCGTGCCCGAGTCCGTGACGAAGCCGTTGCTCTATTACGCCAACAACACGATGGCGTCGCGGGCGCTGATCGAGGCCTGCATCGAAGAGGGCGTGCAGCACTTCGTGTTCTCCTCCACCGCCGCCGTCTACGGCATACCGGGCGTCTCGATGGTGAGCGAGGACACGCCCAAGGAACCGATCAATCCCTACGGCCGCTCCAAGCTGATGACCGAATGGATGCTGGAAGACACGGCGAAGGCCCACGACTTCCGTTATGTGGCGCTGCGCTATTTCAATGTGGCGGGCGCCGATCCCAAGGGCCGCACGGGGCAGTCCACGCCGCGCGCCACCCATCTCATCAAGCGTGCCGCGCAGGTGGCGCTCGGCCGCGAGCCTTATCTCGACATCTTCGGCACCGATTTTCCGACGCCGGACGGCACGGGCGTGCGCGACTACATCCACGTCTCGGACCTTATCGCGGCGCACCTGCTGGCGCTCGATGCGCTGCGCGGCGGCGCCGGTTCCGACGTGTTCAACTGCGGCTACGGCCGCGGCCTCAGCGTGCGCGAGATCGTCGCGGCTGTGGAGCGCGCCGCCGGGCACAAGCTGCCGGTGCGCGAAGCGCCGCGCCGCGCCGGCGATCCGCCGATGCTGGTGGCGGATTCCACCAAGCTGAAACTGACGCTGAACTGGCAGCCGCGCTACGACGACGTGGACGTCATCGTCCGCTCCGCCCTCGAATGGGAGCGGAAGCTCGGCGCTTCTTAAAGATACCGCACCACCTGGAAGATCGCGCTGCCGGCACTGGACAGGCTGCCCCATTCGGTCCTGCCGCCGCCCGTGCTGCCGCCGAGAAACACGCCGATACTCCAACTGTCCGAGAGGTCATAGTTGCCGGAAATCTGTGCCTGGGTCGAACCGTCCAGCGGACTGATCATGGCGAAGCCGCTGAACCCGAGATGATTGATACCAAACGGCTCGTACCAACTCGACCACACGGCCACCTGGTGCTGCGACATCGGCTGTTGCTGATCGCCGGTATAGCCGCGCACATACCAGTCAAGTTGTGCATACACCGGATCGGCGCCGGTCGAGAACCAATCGCGCCAGTCCTGCTTGGAGAAGCCCGCCTCGTTGTACTCGTACTCGACGGTAACGCTGATCTTCTCGATGCTGCTCCATGCGGCCCCGAGTGACAGCTGGTTGCGGAAGGCGCGCGAGGTATCGATCGGAAACCCTGTTGTGGCGATGGCGGGGAACGTCCCCGTCCGCTCGCCGAACGCTATGGCGTCGGCGACGAGGTTCGGCGCCACGCCCCCCGCCCAGGAGGCATAAGCGATGATACTGCCGCCCACGGGATGCGAGATGTTGAGGCCGAATTTCGTGCGGCCGCTCTCGTGATAGACGAGAACCTGCGGGCTGAACTCCTCGATCTCGAAACTAAGGCTCGCCAGGAACCGGTCCGCGGTGTTCGTCTGGTCGATATTCGGATCGATCCAATCGGCGGTCCTGCCGAGCGGGGCCGGTTTGTGCAGCTTGGGCGCGTAGATGAAGGTCAGCGAGCCGCCGTCGAAGATGCGCTGTCCGCGAAACATGAATGTGCCGAGGCGGTTTTCGCGCTGGGCGGACGGATCGGCCGAGGCTTGTGCCACGCTCGTACGCGTCTTGAAAAAATCGGTGGGATTGAAGGCATAGGCCACGCCGTTGCGGACGTTGATGCGCCCTGCTTCCAGATAGGTCTGGGGCACCGGCTCCCAGGTGAGATATGCCTCGCGCAGATCGTTCCGCACCGACTCCTCGGGGAAGCCGACGCCGTCCGCGAAGGAGACGCTCAATCGGTCGCTAACAGTCGCCGTCAGCGAGGGCGTCAGCGTCCATTGATCCAGCGCATCCAGACTGGTGCGGTCGGCCCAGCGCGACGAAGGCTTGTATGGGAGCGGCACCGCAAAAGTGCCGCGATAAGAGGATAGCGAAACGGCGTTCTCCACGAAGAATTTGCCGTGCGCGGTGGCGACCGGTGCCGCTGCCGGGGCATCGGCGATAGTGCCCGGGATGCGGCCCAGGTCGTCGTCCTCCTGTGCTGCAGCGGAAGCCGCACACAGAAGCAGGACGGTAAAGGCAGCGCCGGAACGCATCAGTCCACCTTCAGCCTCGGCAGGAAATCGCGCTGGAACCAGGAGTCGGGGATTTCCTGGGCGCGCATATCCGAAATACCCATCGTGGTGACGAGTTTCTGGTCGACCGCATCGATGACGATGGTTTCCCCGGGCGCCATGCGGCCGAGCATCGGCGCGAATTTGTGGAAATAGGCGATCTTCAAGAGCCGGCCGCTGTCGGAATAGAACTTGCCCTTCACCTGCCTGTAAGTGCCCTTCTCCACCCAGTACTCGATGCGGCTGTAAACCGCCTCGTCGGTGGCAGCCTGCAGTTCCAGGTGCCAGCAAGTGCGGTTCACGCGGTCGGCATCGAGCAGAATTTCCTCGCCGAGCAGCGTTGCCGTGTAGTCCTTGGCGAGGTTCACGGTGACGACGTCTCCGTTCGAGGCCTGCCCCATCAACCGCTGCTGCGGAGAGATGCGCACGCTCGCCTTCGACGACGGATCGTAGAACCACATGTTGGGGCCGTTCATCAGCACTATCTTTCCGACGTCCCGCGCCGGCAGCACGTAGCGCACGAGATTGTTGTACTGCCGCGTATTGGCGTTCTGCCTTGCGAAGACCACCAGCGTCATACTGTTGCGCGGCTGGCCGCCCACGTACTCGGTCAGCTGGTCGGTCACTCGGAAGCCCTGGCCGGGGTTGCGCGCCGAATCCACCGCGGCGATGATTTCCTGGCCGGTCGGCGTCGCTGCTTGCGCGCCGGCGAACAGTACAACGGCTATCGCAAGGCCAATCGTCGTATTCTTCATACCTAACCTCATACGTGACGCAGTGCGTCGACGACCTTCATGCGTGCGGCGCGGTTGGCGGGAACGATCGAGGCGAGCATCGCCATGATCACGAGCGCGAGCCAGACGCCGAACAGAAGGCCGCCGATATGGTGGGTCAACAGAGACAGCGGAACCGGCGTCGCGTTGTTCGGCGGCGTGTAGGTGATGCCGGCGTGATTGATCCAATACGTCGCGAGCACGCCGAGCAGCACGCCGGCGGTGGCGCCGAGTATGCCGAGGAACGCGCCTTCGAGCAGGAACTGCCGCCGGATGCCGCCGCGCCGAACGCCCATCGCCCGCCCGGTGCCGATCTCGCTGGTGCGCTCCATCACGCTCATGCTCATGGTGTTGGCAGTGGTGAAGATCACGATGATGCCCAGGATCACCGCCAGGAAGGCGAACAAGCCCTGAAGATAGGAGATGATCTGGTTGTACATGGGGATCAGCTCCTTGAAGTCGCGCACTTCCAGGTCGAGCTTGTGCTCGGCGAACAGCGCGTTTAGGCGAGCGCGGGCGCGCGCCATGTCCTCGGAGCGGTTGAGCAGGATGACGATCGAGCTCGCCTTGTGTTCGCCGTTGCCGAAGAGCAGTTGCTGCGCCAGCGGCAGGTTCATGCCGATATAGCTGTCGTCCATCTCCTGGCCGCCCATGCCCTGCGCCTCGTTGACGTAGAAGGCGACGACGTTGGGCGCGCCGCCCGCGCTGCCGAGAAGATCGAGGCGCGGCGCCTTCTCGCCTGCCGCTGCGGGCGCATCCACGACGCCCCGTTCGGCCGGCACCGGCTGCACCGGACAATTCGCGATCTTGAGCGGCTTGCAGAGCCCGAGGATGCGCGCCAGCCCGGTGCCGATGACCCCGTGGTCCACATTGTCGTCGCGCAGGCCGAGAGGGGACTTGTCGGGGTTCGGGTCCAGCCCGTATTCGTCCCAGCGGCGCATCTTGTCCCGGTCGGACGGCACGAAGCCCTTACCGAAGAAGGTCTTCGACTTGTCGAGCGCGGCATTGCCTGCGATGCCATAGACGGTGACGGTGGGCGTAACCACGTTCAGCATCGGCTTCAGTTCGGGATCGTCCTCGATGAGCTTGATCACCGCCTTGTAGTTGGAAACGCTGTAGGCCAGCGGCCTGCCGCCGCCGAAATCGAAATAACCCTTCTGGAACACCGACATATGTCCCATGCCCCGGACCATGCCCGTTTCCATGCCGATCAGGGCCATGCCGTTGTACTCGCCGAACAGGATCAGCGAGGCGCCGCCGACGGCGATGGCCGCGGCCGTCATCAGAGAGCGGCGGCCGTTGCGCAGGACGTTTCGGAAAGCGATCTTGAACACGGTATTCCCCCTCAGACGTGGCGCAGCGCGTCGACGACCTTCATCTTCGCCGCGCGGTTGGCGGGAACCAAAGAGCCGATCGTCGAGATCAGCACCAGGCCGATCCACACCTTCACCAGCAGCGCGTAATCGCCGACGAACAGCCTCATCGGGACGGGGTGCGACTGTCCCGGCGGCGTGTACATGATGTGGGCTTGATTGAACCAGGCCGCCAGCAGCGTGGCCAGGATCAGGCCGGCCGTGGTGCCGATAATGCCCAGCATGAAGCCTTCGACGACGAACTGACGGCGGATACCGCTGCGGCGCACGCCCATTGCGCGCACGGTGCCGATCTCGTTGGTCCGCTCCATCACACTCATGCTCATGGTGTTGACGACCGTGAAGACCACGATAACGCCCATGATGACCGACAGGAACGCGAACATCACCGACAGGAAGTTGCGGATCTGGACGTAGGCTGCGTTCAGTTCGGTGAAGTCGCGCACTTCGAGCGGCAGCTTGTGCTCGGCGAACAGCGCATTCAGCCGGTCGCGGGCCAGCCCAAGGTCTGCGGTGTGATGCAGCTGGATGACGATGGAGACGGCTTTATGTTCGCCGCGGCCGTATAGCAACTCCTGCGCCAGCGCCAGATGCATGCCGACGAAGGCGTCGTCGAGTTCCTTCACGGCCTGGTTCTGGGTTCCGTTGACGTAGAAGGTGACGACGTTTGGGGAGCCGGTGGCCGTGGCGCTGAGGAGATCGAGGCGCGGCGCAGTTTCATTGGGCGCCGTCTCGACCGGACTGCGGTCGCGCGCCGCCAGTTCCGTCAGGTCGACGGAGGCCGCGGGCGCGCTGCGGTCGACCGTTTCGGTCGCTTTGGGCATCGGCGGACAGTTGGGGACCTTCAACGGCCCGCACAGGCCCAGGATGCGCGCCATGCCGGCGCCCACGACGCCGTGGTTGATGTCGCTGTCGCTGACGCCGAGCGGGCTGTACACGTAATCGCGCGGCCTCAGATTATATTCGTCCCAGTGACGCATCTTGTCCCGGTCGGAGGGAATGTAGCCCGAGCCGAAGAACGTCCTGGATGCGTCCATGGAGAAATTCCCGGCGATGCCGAACAGCGAGACGGTGGGCGTCACCACGTTCAGCATCGGCTTCAGCACGGGATCTTCCTGGATCAGCTTCATTACGGAGCGGTAGTGCGAGATGCTGTAGCCCGCCGGATTGCCGCTGCCGAACTCGAAGGAGCCTTTCTGGAATACCGACAGATGGCCGCTGCCGACGACGGTCTGTGTCTGAATCCCGAGGAAGGCAAAATCGTTGTATTCGCCGAACAGCACGAGCGCGATGGAGCCGACGGCGATGGCCGAGGCGGTCATCAGGGAACGCCTGCCGTTGCGCAGGATGTTCCGGACGGCGATCTTGAAGAGCATCATTTCGCGCTCTCCGTGCGGTGCTCGATCAGCTTGCCGTCGCGGATGATGTAGGTCTCTTCCGCATGCGAGATGAGCTGCGGATCGTGCGAGGCGAAGATGAAGCTCACCTGCTGCTCGTGCTGCATGCGGCGCATCAGCTCGATGATCTGGGCACCCGTCCCGGTGTCGAGATTGGCGGTCGGTTCGTCCGCCAGCACGATCTCGGGATGCTTGACGAGGGCACGAGCCACCGCGACGCGCTGCTTCTGGCCGCCGGAGAGTTGGTTGGGCCGCTGGCGCGCCTGATCGGCGAGACCGACCGCTTCCAGCAACGACATGGTACGCTCGCGCCGCTCCTTGGCCGGCATGCCGATCAGCAGCAGCGGATACTCGACGTTCTCGTAGGCCGACAGCACCGGGTAGAGGGCAAAATTCTGGAAGATGAACGCCACGTTCTTGGCGCGGAAATCGGTCACCTTCTTGTCCGAGAGCTTGGCGACCTCCTGGCCCGCGACGGTGAGCTGCCCGGCGGTCGGCTTGTCGATGCAGCCGATCAGGTTGAGCAAGGTCGTCTTGCCACTGCCCGAGGGTCCCACGATCATGGCGAAGCGCCCGCGCGGAATGTCGATACTGATGTCGTTGATGGCCGTGACCTTCAGACCGTCGTCGTCGTAGGTCTTCACCACGTTGCGCAGGCGGACGATGGGCGCTTCGAGCGCTTCATTCTCTGCCACTTTGGACTCCTTCTTCGTGACCGACAAACCGGATACCTTAACGGCAAGTACGGCAGTTTTTAGAACCGGCGGGTGAAGCCACGGCCTCGCTATCCGCGTACAACGTAAACTCAACCGTCATCATGTACATTGTAAATCCATTACGCAAGTTCCGATTTGGCTCGTTCTGCCGCCCGGATTGACGCATTGGCACACCAGTACCTTAGATTAAGTCAACTTACCAGAGTACTCTACACAATAGAGTTTGTGATTGCAAGGGGGCCATGATGGAAAGTGTGGGGAGCGTTCCCTACTCTCCGGTAACCCGGCACCAGCAAGGAAAAAGACCGCGCGCATCGAGGAGCTTTCCATGACCGACCGGCGCCGTCTGCTGCAGGGCATCGCTGCTACCGGTGTCATGTTGTCGGTGCCGTCCGGCGCGGCGGCGAAAGCCGTCGCCGTATCGCCGTGGTACCAGGCTGCGGTCATCGCGGCGCGTATCAGGCGGCCGAGATTTCCGGCGCGCGATTTTCCCGTGACCGATTACGGCGCCGGCGGCGACGGCATGACGAACTGCACGGTTGCCTTCGCCCGCGCCGTCGAGGACTGCAACGCAGCGGGCGGCGGACGCGTGGTGGTGCCGGAAGGCGTCTGGCTGACGGGACCGATCCATCTCAAGAGCAACGTGAACCTATATGTGGCGCGCGGCGCCACGATCCGCTTCAGCACCAATCCCGCCGATTACCTGCCTCTCGTCTTCACCCGCTGGGAAGGCGTGGAGCTGATGAACTATTCGCCGCTGATCTACGCCTTCGAGCAGCAGAACATCGCCGTCACCGGCGAAGGCACGCTGGACGGTCAGGCGGACAACGTCCATTGGTGGCCGTGGAAAGGCAAAGAGGTATACGGCTGGAGTAATGGCCGTCCCAATCAGGCCACAGCGCGCGCCGCCTTGTTCAAGATGGGCGACGACAACGTGCCGGTGGAGAAGCGGCGGTTCGGCGAAGGCTTCCAGCTGCGGCCAAATTTCATCGAGCCCTATCGCTGCAAGAACGTGCTGATCGAGGGCGTTACCTTGCGCAACGCGCCGTTCTGGGAAATGCATCCCGTACAGTGCAGCAACGTGACGGTGCGAGGGCTCACCATCGACAGCGGCGGTCCGAACACCGACGGCTGCGATCCCGAATGCTGCCGAGACGTGCTGATCGAGAACTGCCACTTCAACACCGGCGACGACTGCATCGCCGTCAAGTCGGGGCGCAACGGCGACGGGCGGCGCGTGAACGTGCCGTCGGAGAATATCGTCATCCGGGGCTGCACCATGAAGAACGGCCACGGCGGCGTCACCGTCGGCAGCGAAATCACCGGCGGCGTGCGCAACGTCTTCGCCGAGGACTGCCGCATGGACAGCCCCGATCTGTGGAACGCCATCCGCATCAAGGACAACGCCATGCGCGGCGGCGTGCTGGAGAACCTCCATTTCCGCCGCATCGTGGTCGGCCAGGTGAGACATGCCGTGCTGACCATCGACGACAATTACGAGGAAGGCTCCAATGGCCCGTTCAAGCCGGTGGTGCGCGGCGTGCATCTCGAATCCATCGTCAGCGGCAAGAGCCAATACGGCATCGATGCGCAAGGCCTCGACGGCGCGCCGGTCACCGACGTCTTTCTCACCGGCTGCGATTTCCGCAACGTTGCCGAGGGCAACATCTTCAAACACGTCCGCGGCGTGCGGTTCAGGAACGTGAAAATCAACGGGGTGACGGCGATAGCGCCGGGGTGAGTGGGGGCAGAGAAATTTAGGCTGCGGCAAAAAAATTACTTTGACACCAATTGCCACTACTCCTTCGGCGTAAACTGCAGAGTACCTCGGTGGCAATATGGACACTGCCAACTAATGGAACCGTCACTCAAGGCAGGAACCACTTCTCCTTCGTGTAGGCAAAACAGGCATGGTCCGTGATCATCGACCCGCTCCGCGCCACACTTAGCACACAACCGCTCTGCTTTGTTGATCAGCGGTAACTGGGCCATGCAATTAGTGCATGTGACAAACCCGACGGAATTCCGAGGTGCTAGCCGTTGCATCAGACTTGGCGGAGGTCCGCCACGTTGTTGCCAATCTGCCAATTCCCGAGCAAGACTTGCATGCAAGGAGTGGTTACGACCCAGAGCGCGAAGATGCTCTTGAGCGCGTGAGACATCGCCTGCTTCGATTGCAGCGGCCACAGCGTTGACTCGCATATTTTCGTCGGCACCTGGAAGATTCAGACCATCCTCGAAACAACGCAGTGCGCGTTCCGGCAACTTTGCTCTCCGATATGCCATGCCCGTATCGTTTTGCGCGATCGCGACGGGAAGGGCGGCACGGGCCAGTTCCAGATGAGCCAGTGCCGGATAAACCTGCAGCAACTCATCCAGCGCGTTGCCAACAGCGAAGTGTGCCCACGCTTCATCGACCCTTGCCCAAAGGGCCGCAGCGCCATAGCGGATGGCTTCCGTGTGCTGACCCTGCATGTAGGCGCTAAGCGCCGCGTGCGCAAGTACTCCAACGAAGCCGGGGTCGATTTTGAGAGCGGAGCGGGCCGCTGATAACGAAGCCGAATAATCTTGGACTTTGAAAGCAACATGCACCAATTGCGCAAAACCATCTGGAATTTGCGGAAATTGGTCAGCCAACCTGTTCGCATAACTTCGCGCCCTATCGACTTGCCTATTCGAAAGCGCTTCCTGAGATTGTGCGTATAGAGTGTTTGCTTGGCCCCAATCTTGTTGGGTGAACGAAGCGCCCGTAGACCGGAATGCACGATTTAGAACTCTGTCGAGGCGGGAACGATCACGAACGTCGTACGTGTTCTCCGGATATAAGCGCCAACTTTGATCCACGGATTCAATCGATCCAAGAGTAAACCCGCTTGGAAGTACGGTGTCTTCACGTAACAACCCTAGCATTCTTACTTTGCCGCTCTTCTGTAGCCAGCCCGCTGTTTGCCATTCATCGAAAACCCAACCGTCCTCGAATGACCGAGCATCCCATGAGCCGGTTCGCTCAACATAGCCTGCATCGATCACGGCAAGAAACACATGAACGCTCGCGATTTGGGTAACCAGTTCGGGGACGCTTGGCGGATTGGCTTTCTGCTGCAGTTCCCTATCATGTACTACAAAGTTGCCTAGCTTGCGCAGGCGCGCTACGACATCGGTCACCCAACTGTTTTGCGCGTCTGTGCCCCAACGATAGGAGATGAAAATCCGCGTTGGAGTACTCAATGGCTGTGGCTTGCGCAGGGCTTTGACGAGTTCTTCGTGCAGTTGAGCCAACCACACGCCGCGCAAGCCCACTAGCTTGACCGCTTCTTCAATTGGGCGGCGAGTTCCGTCAGGTCGGACTAGGACCTCATCACTGTGGTAAAACAGTTTGTCTTCGCTCATATTGACCTAGTGACCTGTCACTGACTTTTCATCCAGTGGCGAATAGAGCTTCGGCGGTTGATACGCCTTTCGGGGCGGGTTGAGGACGACGTAATACGGTGACACGAAACACGGTGAAAGAAGCACATTACCCCTGCATTACATCTATTGTCGAAAACAGGGAATAGTACTCTGTCACCGAGTTCCTGGCCCTGGCCGCCGCGGTCGAATACGTCGAAACCCGCCTCGCCGCCCGGGAGGGGGAGGGAGGGGGTATTCGATGAATCCACAAAACAATTATCTTGCCGATGCGCGCCCACTTGGCTGCGCCGAGCGCAAGCGCAGATCGGGTCCGTCTTCGCCTCCGCTGCGCTCCAGCTACGCCGGACACGCTTCTCCTTCGGTTTCCCGTGGCTGCGCCACGCGAAGCCGAAGGCGAAGCGTGGTGCCCAGAACAGGACTCGAACCTGCACGGCTTTCACCGCTAGTACCTGAAACTAGTGCGTCTACCAATTCCGCCATCTGGGCACGGCGGCGGATGTTTAGGGAGCCTGCCGCCCCAAGTCAACGCGGCCGGACAACCCGCGCCCGGGACGTTAGAATATAGGGAATCGCAGGAGGACAACCATGCTCGTCGCCACCACCGAAAACGTGCCCGGATACCGCCGGGCGAAGACCCTGGGTCAGTGCTTCGGCGTCGTCGTACGCTCGCGCGGCCTGGGCGGCAACATCCTGGCGGGGCTGCGCTCCATCGCCGGGGGCGAGATCCACGAATACACCCAGCTCCTGGAAGAAGCCCGCCGCCAAGCCATCGACCGGCTGGTCGTCAACGCCACCGCGATGGGCGCCAACGCCGTGGTGATGATGCGGTTCGACTCTTCCGAGATCGGGCAGTACATGAGCGAGATCGTCGCCTACGGCACCGCCGTGGTGCTCGAACAGGAGTAGACGCATGCTGCGTAATATCGTTCTGGCGCTCGGGGGCGTGCTGATCGCCGCCGGTCTTGTCGCCATGATCGGCGGCGCTTACGGGCCGGGCACCGTCTGCCTTGTGTGGGGCGCCATCCTGGTGTTCGGCATCGTCTACGAGCGCCACGCCTACAAGACCATCGTCGAAAAGGTGCCGGCCGGAAAGGGTTGGACGCGTACCTCGGAACGCTTCATCGACGACAAGAGCGGCCGAACGGTCACGGTCTACGTCAAGCCGTTCACCGGCGAACGCGCCTATGTTGCGGAACAGGTGACAAGGCAGGCCCCTCCCCCGCCACTTGTCGAAGGCTGACAGGATATGAGCAACAAACTGGTCACGGTGTTCGGCGCTTCGGGCTTCGTCGGCCGGCATACGGTGCGCGCCCTGGCGAAAGAGGGCTGGCGCATCCGCGCCGTCTGCCGCAAGCCAAACCTCGCGAACTATCTCCAGCCTGCGGGACAGGTGGGGCAGATCCAGCTCGTCAAGGGCAACGTGGGCAGCAACGAGGACGTGGCGCGGGCACTCGACGGCGCGGACGCCGCCGTCAATCTGACGGGGGTGCTTTACGGCCACGGCGCGCAGAGCTTTGCCGGCATCCATATCGAGGCCGCTCGGCGCATCGGACGCGCGGCGCGCAAGGCGGGCGTCGAGGCCCTCGTCCACCTCTCGGCCCTCGGAGCGAATGTCTACGGCCTATCCTCCTATGCGGAATCGAAAGCTCGGGGCGAGAACGATCTGATCGTGGAATATCCCGGGGTGACGATCCTGCGCCCGTCCGTGGTGTTCGGGCCGGAGGACAGCTTCTTCAACAAGTTCGCCTCGCTGGCGCGCTTTACGCCGGTGCTGCCCTTGATCGGCGGCGGCCATACCAAGTTCCAGCCGGTCTATGTGGCGGACGTGGCCGCGGCTATAGTACGTGTACTGACAATTCCCGAAGCGAGCGGCACGACCTACGAACTCGGCGGGCCTAGGGTCTACACCTTCAAGGATCTGATGCAGTTCATCCTCAGCGAGACAGGCCGCAAGCGCCTCCTGGTGCCGTGGCCTTTCTTCCTGGCCTCGATCAACGCCTTCTTTCTCCAGATGCCGTCGTCGATCCTGCCGATCGCGCCCATCCTCACCGTCGATCAGGTGCGCCTGCTCAGGACCGACAGCGTCGTGACACCCGATATGCACGGCTTTGCCGAGCTAGGCATCGTGCCGCAAGCGATGGAAGCCGTAGTGCCGTCCTACCTATGGCGCTTCCATCCCAAGGGCCAGTTCCGGGACGCGGCCGGAGCGGTTTCGAAGTAACGGTCATTTCACTCGAACGGCATGGCCGGGCTTGCCGCCGGGGGAAATCAGTTGCCCGGCTTGGGAGCGGAATCGGCGGGCGGCGGCGGCATGGTGCCGGTGATGATCGTTCCCGGGTTTCCGTTTTCGAGCCGTTCGGAAAATATGACCCGCTGCTCGCCGTTGTAGCAGACGCGCACTTCTATGGTCTGCTTGCTGGTCGATTTCTCGATGGGTTCGGTGACTACCTCGCTGATGCCGAGGGTGCCGACGTCCAGAGCCGAATAACCGAGAGCGCGCAGATATTTCCAGCCCGTCGATCCTTCGGGAACGGAATACACGTCGCAGTCAGCGCCTGAGATAGAAGTAATCGGAGTTCCCAGTTCCTCTCTGACCAGATCGCGGTGCATGCCGGGCTGAAGCACGTCGAAATTCCTCTGACGAGGAGATTCAATTGCATCCGTCGCCGCGCAAGCCGAGAGCAAAAGGGCGATGGCGATGATGGAAGCGGAAGCGCAGAAGGCTTGGGGGGGAATTTTCACGGGCACACTCCTAAATTTGCCGTAATGGTCCCCAAGTCCTCGAATAATATTTCAGTACTCCGCCCTCGCAAAGCGCCAGAATGCCGCTTTGGTCCCTTTCAGCCCGGCACATTGTCTCATTGGATCGCCAGATACGCCGCAAGCGCCAGCCCCGTGGCCAAGCGGTACCAGCCGAAGGGCTTGAGGCCGAAGCGGCCTACGAAGGCGATGAAGGTCTTGACCACGACATAGGCGACCAGGAACGACACCACGAAGCCGACGGCAATCTGGGTTCCGGCGGCGGCCGACATCAGGTCCCATTTCTTGTAAAGCTCGAACACCGTCGCTCCGAACATCGTCGGCACGGCAAGGTAGAAGGTGAAGGCGGCGCCCGCCTTGCGGTCCACGCCGAGCAGCTCGCCGCCGAGGATGGTGGCGCCCGAACGCGATACGCCCGGTATGATCGCGAGGCACTGGCAGAAGCCGATCTGCAGCGCCTTGACGAACGGCAGGCGGTCGCCGTCGAGATGACGCGGCTTGGGCGCGATGCGCTCCAAGACGAGAATGAGAATGCCGCCGACGATCCAGGATGCCGCGATCACCGGCATGGCGAAGCTCGGCTGGAGCAGATAGCCGTTGATGTATTTGATGAGCGCCGCGCCGAAGATCGCCGACGGGATGAACGCCGCGATCACGTTGATGGCGAACTGCCGCGCCTCAGGCGAGGTCGGCAGGCCGATAAGCACGTTCCAGAACTTGCGCCAATAGACGGCGACGACCGACAGAATGGCGCCGAACTGGATGATAATGGTGAACGCTTCCCACTGGTTGTCCGGCAGTCCAAGCAGCTTTTCCGCCACCAATAGGTGTCCGGTGGACGAAACGGGCAGGAATTCGGTCAACCCCTCGATGATGCCGAGGAGCACCGCGTTCACGATATCTTGCATGGAAAAGCTCCAAGGAAACGGCAAAACTGCTAGTTGAGACCTAGCATACCGAAGCTGCGTCGGCCATGCCGGCCGCGCACCTTGACGTACCGGCTTTGCATACACAGTTATGTGCCACCGAATACACCGGAGGGAATCATGAAATCACTGATCTTCGCGGCCGTGGCCCTGATAGCAGGCTTCACGACCGCCGCCGCAGCCGTGGAGGTGAAGGCGCCCCTGATCGAGCGCCAGATACTGTTCGGCAATCCCAGCCGTGTTGCGGGCCAACTCAGCCCGGACGGCAAGTGGCTCGCCTGGATCGCACCGCGCGACGGCGTGCTCAACGTCTGGGTAGCCCCCATCTCCAACCCTTCCAAGGGCAAGCCCCTGACGGACGAGAAGAAGCGCCCCATCCGCGGCTACTTCTGGGCGCCGGACTCCCAATCGATCCTGTTCGTCAACGACAAGGGCGGCGACGAGAATTTCCTGCTGTACGGCGTGAACGTCTCGACGGGCGAGCAGAAGACGCTCACCCCGTTCGAAAAGACGCGCGTGTACATCATGGCCGTCAGCAACACCGTCAAAGACCGTATCCTGATCGGCCTCAACAACCGCGATCCGGCGTGGCACGACGTCTATAGTCTCGATCTTGCGAGCGGCAAGCTGACGGAGGTCATGCAGAACAACGGCATGTATTCCGGCTTCCTGGCGGACGACAGCCTGGTGCTGCGCGGCGCATCGCGGCAGAACGCTGCCGGCGGCAACGACTTCTTCAAGATCGAGAACGGCAAGGTCGAGGACAAGCCCTTCGCCAGCACGGGCCTCGAGGATTCGCAGACGACGGCCCCCATCGGCTACACGACCGACGGCAGGACGCTCTACTGGATCGACTCGCGCAATCGCGACAAGGCCGCCCTCGTCGCCCAGGACGTTGCGACCGGCAATATGAGCCTGATCGCCGCGAGCAACAAAGCCGACATCAACAACGTGATCTCCAATCCGCAAACGGGGATCGTGGAAGCCTATTCGGTCAACTATCTCAAGCCAGAATGGATGGCGCTCGACGAGCACATTGGCAACGACCTCGCCTTCCTGAAGAAGCAGCTGAAGGGCGACATCACCGTCACCTCGCGCACTTATGCCGATGACCTGTGGACCGTTGCAGTCGATCCCGTGACCGCGCCGCCGGCCGTTTATCTCTACAACCGCAAGGCCAAAACGCTGAAGCTTCTCTACATCACGCGGCCGGAACTGCAAGGCGCGACGCTGGCGGCGATGCATCCGATCGAGATCAAGACCCGCGACGGGCTGACGGAAGTCTCCTATCTGACCTTGCCGCCGGGCAGCGACGCGAACGGCGACGGCATTCCGGATCATCCGGTGCCGATGGTATTGTTCGTCCACGGCGGGCCGTGGGCGCGCGACGGCTACGGCTACAACTCGTATCACCAGTGGCTTGCCAATCGCGGCTATGCCGTGCTGTCTGTGAACTACCGCGGTTCGACGGGCTTCGGCAAATCCTACATCTCGGCCGGCGATCTTCAGTGGGGCACCAGGATGCACGACGACCTGATCGACGCCGTCGATTGGGCGATCAAGAGCGGCATCACCACGAAAGACAAGGTCGCCATCATGGGCGGTTCCTATGGCGGCTACGCCACGCTGGTCGGCCTCACCTTCACGCCGGACGAGTTCGCTTGCGGCGTCGACATCGTGGGCCCGTCGAACCTTGCCACCTTGCTAAAGACGATCCCGGCATATTGGGAGCCGATCAAGCTGCAGTTCTACAAGCGCATGGGCGATCCCACGACCGAGGAAGGCCGGCAACTGCTGCACGACCGCTCGCCGCTGTTCAAGGCGGATGCGATCACCAAGCCGCTGCTGATCGGCCAGGGCGCCAACGATCCGCGCGTCAATCAGGCGGAGTCAGACCAGATCGTAAAGGCGATGGCCGCCAAGAACATCCCTGTCACCTATGTTCTGTTCCCGGACGAAGGCCACGGTTTCGCGCGGCCCGAGAACAACATCGCCTTCAACGCGGTGGCGGAGCAGTTCCTGGCCAACATTCTGGGCGGCCGCTCGGAGCCCATCGGCGATGCGCTCAAGCCCTCCACCATTCAGGTTCCCCACGGCGCCGAATTCGCCCCTGGACTGAAAGAGGCGCTGGCGACCAAATAGAATATTCTTCCGAATAGCTCAGGCCGTTGCAGACTCGTTCTGCAACGGCCTTTTCTTTCCCCGTTACGAAACGCTCCGGTGTGCCGAACGGCCGGCCCTAGGCCGTCCGGCGGAGTGACGCGCGGCAATCGTGACACTTAAGTCCGGCAGCGGTTAGCGCAGACTGTATCGTCCTGGGGTCGCATCCCCGGCTCGGGACGCTTATGGCACGAATATTCCTCTTGGATGGACACCCGGACCCGTCGCCGGAGCGCTTCTGCGCCGCGCTCGCCGACGCCTATGCGGGCGGGGCGCGCCGCTCCGGCCACGAGGTGCGCCGCTTCGATCTCGGCGCCATGAACTTCCCGATGCTGCGCAGCAAAGAGGATTTCGAGAGCGGCCCCGTCGCCGACGACGCGGCACGCGTCCAGGACGCCATCCGCTGGGCCGAACATATCGTCATCATTCACCCGATGTGGATGGGCAACCAGCCGGCCATGCTGCGGGCCCTGTTCGAGCAGGTGTTCCGCTATGGCTTCGTGCTATCGCAGCCCGAAGACAAGAACTCGAACCGGCTGCTCACGGGCAAGTCGGCCCATGTCGTGGTCACGATGGGCACGCCGGCCTTCGTCTACCGGTGGTATTACGGCGCCCACGGCGTGCGCGCGCTGGAGAAGAGCCTTCTCCGCTTCTCGGGTGTCAAGCCGATCCGCCACACGCTGATCGGCGCAGTGGAAGAGCTTTCCGAAAGCACGCGCCGCCGCTGGCTGAAACGGATGAGCGAAGCCGGCGCCCGGGCGCGGTAATTGTTAGATGCGTTTTTTGTGGATCGTTCCGGACAGACTCCTCCTGTCCATCGTCCCGAGGTTCTTCAAAACGCCCGCGCAACGGTGCCCGCTCAGAGAGCGTTGTCTACCGAATGCACTTGCGGGGATGTAATGGAAATGGGGATTCCACCGTGTCGGTTCAAGAGGGGATAAGAAAAATATTTCGCGCCCGGAATAAACCAAGAATGGATTGTCGATTCAGCGCGATAGGCGTCGCGAGCATCCTGAGATGAACAAAATCAGTTCAGACGCATTCGCGTTCCTGCCGGGCGGCGCAAAAATATTTTGGGGTGCGGTAAGCAGACCGTCCGTCGCCTGCCGGGCAAACAGGTCCGGCGATATATATGCCCGCCAATCCCCTCAATTACCTTGCCGTCGCCTATTGGAAGCGCTCGGATTATGCTCCTTGTCGCCGACCGCAGCGGAGGGTGTGAGAGATGGCCTTGAAACGAGCTGCCGCATTCGCGGCCATTGTGCTCATGGCGCGACCGGCCACGGCGGGCGATCTGTTTCCCTTCACCATGCCGTGGAACGACACCGGCAACGGCGGCGTCACCGACCTTTCGTCCTGGAACGACAAGCCTGCCGGAGCGAGGGGTTTCGTCACCGTAGAAGGCGGCCACCTGAAAGCCGGCGGCCAGCGCCTTCAACTGCTCGGCGTCAACGTCGTGTTCGGATCGTCCGCCCCTTCGCATGAAGATGCCGACGCGATCGCGCGCCGGCTTGCCCGGTTCGGCGTCAACATCGTGCGCTTCCACCACATGGATACGGTCCCGATCCCGAACGGTATCCTGCAAAACGACCGGCGCACTCTCGATCCCGCGACGTTGGACCGTCTCGATTATTTCGTCGCCGCCCTCAAGCGCGAGGGCATCTATTCCGACATCAACCTGCATGTCGGGCGAGAATATCCCGGCATGGGCGAGATCTGGCCGGGCGGCCCAAGTTACTGGAAAGGCGTCGATCTGTTCTATCCGCAGATGATCGCTCTGGAAAAGGACTACGCACGGGATCTGCTCACCCACCGCAATCCCTATACCGGCACAAGCTATGTCGAGGAGCCGGCGGTCGCGATCGTCGAGATCAACAATGAAAACGGGCTGCTGAACGAATGGGAAACCGGTTCGCTCGACGGCATGACCGGACCCTTCCGCAGCGAACTCGCCCGGCAGTGGCAAGCGTGGCTCAAGCAGCGCTACGGCAACGATGCGGCGCTTCGGGCTGCTTGGGGCAGCCGCGAAGAGGCGCTTGGGCCGGAGATGCTGACGCCCGTGCTCGGACCAAACCAGCCGGGTTGGGAGCTGCAAACCATCGGGAGCGCCAAGGCGCGCATGGTGGCCGTGCCCGGCGGCATTGCCGTCGGGCTACTGGAGACGGGACAGGAGAGCTGGCACACGCAGCTGCATCAGAACGGGCTCTCCATCACCGCCGACCGCCCCTACACGCTGACGATGATGGTGCATGCCGACCGCCCCATGACGATCGACGTTCAGGTCATGCAGGCCCACGCGCCGTGGACCTCGTTGTGGTCGGACACCATCCAGGTCGGGATCGAATGGCAGACGGTGACGCTGGTTTTCGCTCCCGCCGCGGGCGACACGCAAGCACGGCTGACGCTCGGCGGGCTCGGCTTCCAGGTCGGCCGGCTGGGGATCGCGCTGGCGAGCCTCAAGCCCGGCGGCACGGTCGGCCTCAAACCCGGCGAAAACCTCGACCGCGGCACGATCGACATCATCGACCATTCCGGCCGCTTCGGCCGGACGGCAGCGGCGCAACGCGACTGGCTCAATTTCCTGTGGGATGTCGAGGACGGCTATTGGCGCGAGATGCAGCGCTATCTCAAGGCCGACCTGGGCGTTCGTTCGCCGGTCGTGGGAACACAGGTGTCCTACAGCCCGGCCGCCATCCAGAGTGCGCTCGACGTGGTCGATGGCCACGCCTACTGGCAGCATCCGTGGTTCCCCGGCAAGGCGTGGGACATGAGCAACTGGCAGATCCAGAACTCGCCGATGGCCGGGGTCGAGGGCGCCGGGACCATCGCCGAATTGGCGCTGCGCCGCGTGCCCGGCAAACCCTACATCGTCACCGAATACAATCTTCCCGCCCCCAGCTTCTATCAAGGCGAAGCGATGCCGCTGATTGCCGCCTACGGCGCGCTGCAGAATTGGGACGGTCTATTCCTGTTCTGCTTCGGCGGCTGGGATTCGAACTGGCATACCGATCACATCGGCGAATTCTTCGACAGCCGCTCCAATCCGGTGAAGATGGCGAGTCTTATCACTACGGCGGCTTTGCTGCGGCGAGGCGACGTGACCGCCGCTTCGCCGGGAGTGTCCACGATGCCTGCGCGTTCGGAGTGGATCGAGGCATTGCGGCGCGCGCCCTCTATGCCGGGCGGCGACAGTTTCGGTGCGCCGCGCGAGACGGCGCTGGCCCGCTCGGTCAGCGCGGCGACGCCGGGCGGACAGCCGCCGGCGCGCCCTGTCGTGAGCGAAACGGGCGAACTCAGCTGGGGGCTAGACGGCGTGGGCGGCAAGACCGTCGTCATCGATAGCCGCCGCAGCAAAGGCCTGATCGGCGCGCGTCTCGGCCGCGCCTACGATGCGCACGGCGTGGTTCTCGAACTGACGGAGGCGCGCAACGACTGGGGCGTCCTCTTGGCGACCGTCATTCAGGGTATGGATTTTTCCTCGCCGGGTCGCATTCTCGTCACCTTGCTGGGACAGGAGGAAAACACCGGCCAGCAGTGGCTCAACGGCCAGAAGGCGACGGTCGGCAACCAATGGGGGAGGACGCCGGTACTGGTCGAAGGACTTGGCGCGCGGCTCACGCTGCCGGTTCCGGCGGGCCGGGTGTCGGCTTGGGCGCTCGACGAGTTGGGCAACCGGAAAACCGCATTGCCGGTCGGCGGTACGGTGCAGGCGACCGTGGAGCTCGGCGAACAATATCGCACCCTTTGGTATGAGATCGACATTCAGTAGAGAAAGACGGCCGGCCGATCGTCCGCCGCCGCGTCTTGCCGCGGGCAGCGCCGCCGCGCTATACCCTCTCCCGGTATATACCCCCGGAGGGTACATCGTGACCAAGGCCGAACCGCAGCTTCTCTCCCGCCTCGCCCGCATCGAGGGCCAGGTGCGCGGGGTTTCCCGCATGGTCGAGGAAGAGCGCTACTGCATCGACATCCTGAACCAGATCCAGGCGATCAAGGCGGCGCTCGGCCGCGTCGAGGCGGAAGTCCTCAAGGGCCACGCCGCCCATTGCGTCGCACACGCCATCAAGAGCGGCAGCGCGCGGGATCAGAAACAGAAATTCGACGAACTGGTGGAGCTATTCAGCCGCTATGGAAAATAACCAAACACGCGATCCCGTCTGCGGGATGACTCCCGATCCCGAGAAAGCCAGAGCCAAAGGCAGTGTCGTCCGCTACAAGGACGCGGACTATTTCTTCTGCTGCGCCGGCTGCAAGGCGAAGTTCGAGGCCGAGCCGGAGAAGTATCTGAAGCCCGCCCCTGCCGCCGAAAAGGCCCGTGATCCCGTTTGCGGCATGACGCCGTACAAGGACGTCGCCAAAGCCAAGGGCAACCACGTTTACTATCAGGATGCGGATTATTACTTCTGCTCCGCCGGCTGCAAGGCGAAGTTCGA
>PMKE01000091.1:1420-11215 GCA_003158585.1 Alphaproteobacteria bacterium | reverse complement strand
CAAGGACGACATGGTCGTGCCGGCGACGAAGACCAAGCTGATCGACGAAACCCGTCACCGCGTGCGCGAGTACGAGCAGCAATATCTGGACGGCCTGACGACCGACAAGGAGAAGTACAACCTCGTCGTCGACGTCTGGTCAAAGTGTACCGACCAGGTGGCTGCGGAAATGATGAAGGAAATCTCCGAGCCTCGCATCGACCCCGTGACGGGTCGCGTGGAGGAGATGAACTCCATCTACATGATGAGCCACTCGGGCGCCCGCGGTTCGCCGCAGCAGATGAAGCAGCTTGCCGGCATGCGCGGCCTGATGGCGCGCCCGGACGGCTCGATCATCGAAACGCCGATCCTGTCGAACTTCAAGGAAGGCCTGACGGTGCTCGAGTACTTCAACTCGACGCACGGCGCCCGCAAGGGACTGGCCGACACCGCCCTCAAGACGGCGAACTCGGGTTATCTCACCCGCCGTCTGGTGGACGTGGCGAACGACTGCATCATCACGGCAGAGGACTGCGGCACCAAGAGGGGCATCACCGTGCAGGCCGAAATCGACGGCGGGCAGGTGGTTTCCTCGTTGACCGAACGCATCCTCGGCCGCACCACGGCGGAAGATATCAAGCACCCGGATACGGGCGAGATTCTGCTGCGCCGCGGCCGGGAAGTGACCGAGGACGTCGCCGAGAAGATCGAGGCCGCGCACGTGCAGAAGGTGCGCGTCCGCTCGGTACTGTCTTGCGAGTTGAAGGACGGCGTCTGCGGCAAGTGCTACGGGCGCGATCTGGCGCGCGGCACGCCGGTGAACATCGGCGAGGCCGTGGGCGTCATTGCGGCGCAGTCGATCGGCGAGCCGGGNNCCACATCGGCGGCGCGGCGCAGGTGGCGGGTGCCTCGAAGATCGAAGCGAGCTACGACGGCAAGATCAAGATCGTCAACCGCAACGTCGTCAAGAACTCCGAAGGCGAGCAGGTGGCGATGGGCCGCAACATGCAGGTCCTGATTCTCGATCCCAAGGGGCAGGAGCGCGCCACCTACCGCATCGTCTACGGCGCGCGGCTCAAGGTGGAGGAGGGCGCCACGGTCAAGCGCGGCGACAGGCTCGCCGAGTGGAATCCCAACGCGCTGCCCGTGCTCACCGACGTCGACGGCATCGTGCGCTATGAGGACCTCGTCTCCGGCAGTTCGATAAAGGAAGTGGCGGACGAGAAGACCGGCGTCACCAGCCGTATCGTGGTGGACATGCGCGGCACCGGTTCGAAGTCGCAGCCGGAACTGCGTCCGTCGATCGTCGTGGTCGGCAAGGACGGCAAGCCCCTCACCCTGCCCAACGTGGGCGAGGCGCGTTATCCGCTGTCCGTCGACGCCATTCTCTCCGTCGAGGACGGTTCGACGGTGCAGGCGGGCGACGTTCTGGCGCGCATTCCGACGGAAGGCACCAAAACGCGCGACATCACGGGCGGCCTGCCGCGCGTGGCGGAGTTGTTCGAGGCGCGCAAGCCCAAGGAGGCGGCGTTCCTGGCCGAGATCGAAGGCTTCATCGAGTTCGGCAAGGATTACAAGAACAAGCGCCGCGTCATCATCAAGCCGAAGAACGACAAGTCCGATCCCTACGAATTCCTGATCCCCAAGGGCAAGCACATCAGCGTGCGCGAGGGCGATTACGTCGAAAAGGGCGACTACATCGTCGAAGGCAATCCTTCGCCGCACGACATCCTGCGCATCAAGGGCGTCGAGGAGCTGGCCACCTATCTCGTCAAGGAAATCCAGGACGTCTACCGGCTCCAGGGCGTGAAGATCAACGACAAGCACATCGAAGTGATCGTGCGTCAGATGATGCAGAAGCTGGAGATCATCGACGGCGGCGACACCACGCTGCTGGCCGGCGAGCAGGTGGACCTCATCGAAATGGAGGAGGCCAACAAGAAGGCGACGGATAACAGCGGCAAGCTGGCGACCGGCCGTCCGGTGCTGCTCGGCATCACCAAAGCCTCGCTCCAGACGCGTTCTGTGTTCTCGGCGGCGTCGTTCCAGGAGACGACGCGTGTCCTTACCGAGGCCGCAGTCGCGGGCAAGGTCGACACGCTGGAAGGCCTCAAGGAGAACGTGATCGTCGGCCGTCTCATTCCGGCGGGCACGGGCGGCGCCATCGCGCGCCTGCGCTTCACCGCTATGGAACGCGACCGCCTGATCCAGGAGGAACAGGCGAAAACCGCGGCGCCCCCGGCGCAGATCGAAGGACCGGTGGCGCCCACGCCCCAGGCCGCGGCCGAATAAAAGCACGCGGGTTCCGGTCCGCGCGACCGGAACCCGCAACAACCGACACCGAGGCGCACACCTCGAGAAGCGTGCCCAAGGGAGGATCACCGGTGAAAGACCAGCAGCGCAGACACCCGCTGGCGCGCGACACGATGGCCTATGTGCTCGCCGGCGGACGCGGTGCCCGCCTGCACGATCTCACCGAGAAGCGTGCCAAACCGGCGGTCTATTTCGGAGGCAAGTCGAGGATCATCGACTTCGCCCTGTCCAACGCGGTCAATTCCGGCATCCGGCGCATTGCGGTCGCCACGCAGTACAAGGCGCACTCGCTGATCCGCCACCTCCAGCAGGGCTGGGACTTCTTCCGCCCGGAGCGCAACGAGAGCTTCGACNNTATCAGAACATCGACATCATCGAGAGCTACGCGCCCGAGTACATGGTGGTCCTCGCCGGCGATCACGTCTACAAGATGGACTACGAGCTGATGCTGCTTCAGCACGTGGAATCCGGCGCAGACGTCACCATTGGGTGCCTCGAAGTGCCGCTTGCCGACGCCGGCGCCTTCGGGATCATGGCGGTCGATCAGAACGACGTCGTCACCGCCTTCCTGGAAAAACCCGCCGATCCGCCGGCCATGCCGGGCATGCCGGACATGGCGCTCGCCTCTATGGGCATCTACGTCTTCAGGACCAAACGCCTGTTCGAGGAACTGCGCCGCGATGCCGCCACACCGGGCTCTTCGCGCGATTTCGGCAAGGACATCATCCCCTACCTGGTGAAGAACGCGAAGGCCGTGGCGCACCGCTTCTCCGATTCCTGCGTGCGCTCGGGAAGCGAGAAGAACGCCTACTGGCGCGACGTGGGAACCATCGACGCCTATTGGGAAGCCAACATCGACCTCACCGATGTCACGCCGCAGCTCGACCTCTACGACCGCAGCTGGCCGCTCTGGACCTATGCCGAGATCACCCCGCCCGCCAAATTCGTCCACGATTTGGACGGCCGGCGCGGCAGCGCCGTCGCCTCGCTGGTGTCGGGCGACTGCATCATCTCGGGCTCGCATCTACGCCGCTGTCTGATCTTCACGGGCGTGCGCTCCAACAGCTTCTCGCGCATCGAGGAATCCCTCGTGCTGCCCCACTGCACCATCGGCCGCGGCGTGCAGCTGTTCCGTGTGGTGCTGGACAGGGGTGTGAACATCCCGCAGGGTCTTGTGGTGGGTGAAGATCCCAAGCTCGACGCCCAGCGTTTCCGGCGCACCGATAAGGGCGTCTGCCTGATCACCCAGGCGATGATCGATCGCCTGGTATGATGACGAGCATCCTCTCCCTCGCATCCGAAGCCTACCCGTTGATCAAGACCGGCGGTCTGGCCGACGTGGTCGGGGCGATGCCGGGGGCGCTGGCGCCGCACGGCTTCCGCCTTACCACGATGATCCCGGGCTATCCCGAGGTGCTGAAGGCGCTGGACAGCCGTCAGGTCGTCCACCGCTACGACGATCTCTTGGGTATCGAGGCGCGGCTGGTGGCCGGCACGGCGTACGGGCTGGACCTGCTGGTACTGGAGTCGCCCGAGCTTTTTTCGCGCGGCGGCAGCGCCTATTGCGATGTCACGGGCCGCGACTGGCCGGACAACTGGCTGCGCTTCGGCGCGCTGGGCCGGGCGGCGGCCGATGTCGCGCTCGGCAAGGTGAGCGATCTGCATCCCGAGCTGCTACACGCCCACGACTGGCAGGCGGCGATGGCGGTGGCCTATCTGCGCTATGCGGGCGTTGCTGCGATCCCCAGCGTCGTCACCATCCACAACATCGCTTTTCCGGGCCGCTTTCCGGCCGACGTATTTCCCGAGTTAGGCCTGCCGCCCGAGGCTTTCACCATCGAGGGTGTCGAATATTACGGCGGCGTCGGTTTTCTCAAGGCGGGTCTTCGGGCGGCGGCCGCCATCACCACCGTCAGCCCGACCTACGCCGAAGAGATACGAAAGAAAGCCTTCGGCATGGGGCTTGAAGGCCTGATCGCGGCGCGCCGCGACCATGTGTTCGGGATCGTCAACGGTATCGACACGGCGATATGGAATCCGGCGACCGATCCGCACCTCGCTTCCGTCTACGATGCGGGCACGCTCGACCGGCGCAAACAGAACAAGCGCGCCGTCGAAACGGCATTCGGTCTGGCGCAAGGCGAGGGACCCGTCTTCTGCATCATCAGCCGGCTCACGACCCAGAAGGGCATGGACGTTCTGGCCAGCCTCGCCGATACGCTGGTCGCGATGGGCGGCCGGCTGGCTTTGCTCGGTTCGGGCGATGCCAAGCTGGAGGCCTCTTTCGCGGCGGCGGCCAGGCGCCATCCCGGCCGCATCGGCGTGCGCATCGGCTATGACGAGGCCCTGTCGCACAAGCTCCAGGGCGGGGCCGACGCCATCCTCATCCCCTCGCGCTTCGAGCCTTGCGGCCTGACCCAGCTTTACGGCCTGCGCTACGGTTGCGCGCCGGTAGCCACGCGCACGGGCGGGCTGGCCGACACCATCGTCGACGCCAACGAAGCCGCGCTGGCGGCGGGCGTTGCAACTGGCTTTCTGTTCGACGGCGTGACGGCCGATGGCCTTACCCATGCCATCGCGCGCGCCGTCGCCGTGTACGGTAACCCGACGGCATGGCGCCTCCTCCAGGAGCAGGGGATGAAGGCGGATTACTCCTGGAACCGCAGCGGCAAGCGCTACGCCGAGCTTTTCCGGCGTCTCCTCAAGGAGACCCACCGCTCAGGGCGGTGACACGATCAGTGCTACGGCGGCGTGACAGTCAGCACATAGGGAATGTAGAGAGCCAGATCGAGCGGCCCTTTCTGGTACCACGCGATGGGATGCTGCAAGCCCTCGATGCGCACAACGTAATCCGGTCCGAACAAATCGGCAGTCGCCTTGGCGTCCTCGGCCACCTTGGCAATAACGGCAGCGCGATACTGCTCGGGCCCGACGATGGTGAGGTCCCAGCGGTCGTCGCGCAGGATTTCGGTGCGCCCCGCTTTCGGTATGGCTTCGATGAAGCGTTCGATGCGCGCGGTCGCGTCGTCGAACATGTCATCCTTGCTGACGCGCGTTTTGATGATGACGGTCGCGCGACTTGTGTCCGCTCGGGCATCCGGCTGGATCACCTTGTCGAGCATCCTTTCCGTGAGGTCCGCGACGATCTCGTCGCCGACGCCGAGCGAAATCGTCCCGCTTCTCGCCGCTTCGCGGATCATGCTGCGCAGCGTTTCCCGCAGTTCCTGGCGTCGTTTGCTTGGGTCGCGTGTATCGCAGACGACGGTCACCTTGGTGATGAGGTGATCGGCACGATGGAGCAGATAGACGTGCGGCACCAAGTTCGGATCGGTCTCCGCGCGCATGCCCGTGACGACAACCGTCTCCATCATTTCCTGCGACCACGCAGGAACCGATAGGCAAGTACCCGCGATCAGAGCGAGCGCCAGAATTGAGCTTTTCATGTTATCCCCCCTCGTGGCGGGCTTTCCGCCGACCCTATGATCTTACGCCGGATCATCCAGGTTTTCAGGAGGCGTCGCGCGCGTCGAAATGCCCACTATAGTCCTGTGAGCCGCGTCTGACACAGTAAACGCTGGAGATTCCGCATGAAGATCGGCGTCGTCATCGCGTTTGCGGCCGGAGTGGCGCTCACGCTTTGGCTTGTCCTGCACATCGGTGTCGGTGCGGTTTTCGATTCAGCCGCGCGCGTGGGTTGGGGCGGCTTTGCCGTCATCTGCGTCGCCGGGTTGGTGATGGAGGCTGTGTCGGGGCTCGCCTTCTTCCTCCTCGTGCCCGGCGGCGCGTCCTGGCCCGTGTTCATGGCCGCCCGGCAACTGCGCGACAGTGTCGGCGACATCCTTCCGTTCACGCAGTTTGCCGGCATGCTCGCGGCGGTGCGCGCGGTGACGCTGCGGCGGGGGGCATCGCCGGTGGCGTTCGCCGGACTGGTCGTCGATGTGACCTCCGAGTTCGTCGCCCAGATCGCCTTCGTTGCGCTAGGGCTGACGCTCGGCCTCGCGCAGCTTCGGGCCAACCCGACCATGGCGCCCTACGCGGGCGCGCTCATGTGGGGCACGGCGCTGCTCGTGCCCGGCGCGTTCATCTTCATCGTGTTGCAGCGCAAGGGCTCTTCGTTCGCCAAACGCATTGCGGACAGGGTTTTGCCGTCCGCCGCCACCCACACCGAAGCCTTCGCGCAGGCCCTGACGCAGCTCTATGACTATCCGCTTCGAATGATTGGCGCCACCGCGCTGCACTTGGTGAGCTGGATCACGAGCGGCGTTTGGCTTTGGCTGATGATCCGGCTGACCGGCTATCACCTCAGCATCGCCGATGCGATCGTGATTCAGAGTCTGCTGGAAGCGTTCCGCAGCGCGGCCGTGTTCGTGCCGTCCTCGATCGGCGTGCAGGAGGCGGGCCTCACGGCCCTTGCGCCGGTGTTTGGTCTGCCGCCGCAGGTGGGCCTGGCGGCCTCCTTGCTTCGCAGAGCGCGTGATGTCGCGATCGGCGTGCCGGTTCTGATCCTATGGCAGATCGCCGAAGGCCGGCATGCTATGCGTGCGGTCGAGTAGCGTCACGAGGTAGAACGGCCGGCGGTGCTGGGATTTCACTTCGAACGACGGCGACCACACGAACGCGTCGTGGATCGTACGGGACAGTCGCGAATCCGTGTCAAAAGAGAAGAAGTAATGGTTCGCCAGGAGGCAAATTCCTCCCGGTTTCAGCAACTCGCCGATCCGCAGCGCGATCTGTTTCAGAGCAGCCTTGGTGATCGGCGGCGGCAGGTAATAGAGCGTATCGGCGATCACCACGAGATCGAAACGTCCATTCAGCGACGGTGACAGGCAAGCGGCGTCACCCTGCTCGTAGATGATGTTGGAGAAAACCGTACTCCGGAGCGCAGCCCGCTTCACCGCTTCTTCCGCGATGTCGATGCCGGTGACGCGATCGGCAAGTGCTGCAAGCTTCGTCGTCAGCAGACCCAGGCCGCAACCCAGGTCGAGGGCGTGTTCGAACCGGCGCCCCTTCGGCAGGCTGTCGATCAGGTGATCGTACTTCCAGCGCTGATAGCAGTACTTCGCGCTGGCCGCCTGCCACGGATCGTCGAAAGTGCTGTAGGCCGCGTCGAATGCCCCGCGCTCGCCGAGCTCGCCGCGCCAGCGCGCGATGGCGGCATCCGTTTTCGCGCTCTTGAGGAAGAGGGGAATGTCGGCGGGCGACATGAACCGCTGGGCATGCCAAAACCTGCGCAGGCCGCGCCACAGCGCTTCAGTCGGGTAATGTGAAACCGGCGAAGCCGGTACGGACATTTGCACCCTCGTCGCTTGCAGCAATGATGGGGCCCCCACACGCGCGCCCCGCATACGACCTAAATTGACCTTTCCGTCGTGTGGTTGGATATGCGCAATTGTCGCAATCAGCCCGAAACGTGCGAGAAAGCGGGATGAGATCAGGTAATGCGGTTAGTTGTTGCAACGCATTCGCAACGCAATCCTGAACGGCACGGACGCCTGGGTGCACGGCAGCAGGCGGCGCAGCATACGATGCCGTGACCTGATGCGCCGCAGCACCCGTCGCAGGTCCCCGCGGGACCTCCGAAACGTGGCGATGCGGCCCGGCGAACGCCCGGAAATCGCGGGCCTTTCCGGCTATTGACGCCCCCATCATCGCCGCCTATATAGCGCGACCTTTCAGGGCAGGCCGTCCATACGGAAACGCTGCCGGAAAGCCAGTTTTTAGCGTTGAACCGCGCGACTTGGGCTTGTCCCCGGTCCTCCGCGAGTTGACCGAGGTGGGAGGAGTCCTGCTTCGGGTTTTTTGTTTCTTGCCGCGCGCATGGTGCGGGCGGCCGAAAACGGGAATGGTTATGCCGACGATCAATCAATTGATCCGCAAGCCGAGGGGCCACAAGCCCCGGCGCAACAAGGTGCCGGCGTTGCAGCACTGCCCGCAGAAGCGCGCGGTCTGCACCCGCGTTTACACCACCACCCCCAAGAAGCCGAACTCGGCTTTGCGCAAGGTGGCGAAGGTTCGCCTGACCAACGGCTACGAGGCCCTCACTTATATTCCCGGCGAAGGCCACAACCTCCAGGAACACTCGGTCGTGCTGATCCGCGGCGGCCGCGTGAAGGACCTGCCCGGCGTCCGCTACCACATCATCCGCGGCGTGCTCGACACGCAGGGCGTCAAGGACCGCAAGCAACGCCGTTCGCTCTACGGCGCCAAGCGGCCTAAGTGAGGAGATAGCAATGGCCCGACGCCGCCGCGCAGACCACCGCGAGATCAACCCGGACGCCAAGTTCGGCGATCTCATCGTCGCCAAGTTCATGAACAGCCTGATGTACGACGGCAAGAAGTCCGCCGCCGAGGGCATCATGTACGGGGCCTTCGACGTCATTCAGCAGAAGACCAAGCAGGACCCGCTGGCCGTCTTCCACGAGGCGCTGCGCAATGTCAGCCCGGCGCTGGAAGTGCGCTCGCGGCGCGTCGGCGGCGCCACCTATCAGGTGCCGGTGGAAGTGCGTACGGACCGTTCGCGCGCCCTGGCCATCCGCTGGATCATCAACTCGGCGCGCGCCCGCAACGAACCGACCATGACCGGTCGCCTGTCGGGTGAAATCCTCGACGCTGCGAACAACCGAGGGAACGCAGTCAAGAAGCGCGAAGACACCCACAAGATGGCGGAAGCAAATCGCGCCTTCTCGCATTACCGCTGGTAAAGGAAACTCAGTGCCCCGCGTTACGCCGCTCGACAGGTACCGCAACATCGGCATTGCCGCGCATATCGATGCCGGCAAGACGACGACGACCGAGCGCATCCTTTATTACACGGGCAAGAGTCACAAGATCGGCGAAGTCCACGACGGCGCCGCCACGATGGACTTCATGGAGCAGGAGCAGGAGCGGGGCATCACCATCACCTCCGCCGCCACGACTGCTTTCTGGCGCGATCACCGCATCAACATCATCGACACCCCGGGCCATGTGGACTTCACCATCGAGGTGGAGCGGTCCATGCGCGTGCTCGACGGCGCGGTGGCGGTATTCGATGCCGTCGCGGGCGTCGAGCCGCAATCCGAGACCGTTTGGCGTCAGGCCGACAAGTACAACGTGCCGCGCATCTGCTTCGTCAACAAGATGGACCGTACCGGCGCCGACTTCGGGCGCTGCGTCCAGATGATGATCGACCGCCTCGGGGCGCGTCCCATCGTCATCAGCTGGCCGGTCGGGATCGAGGCGAATTTCAAGGGCATCGTCGATATCGTCAGCATGAAGGCGTACGTCTGGCACGAGGAACAGCTCGGGGCCGAGTACGACGAGGTGCCGATCCCCGCCGATCTGCAGGACAAGGCCAAGGAACTACACACCCACCTCGTCGAGATGGCCGTCGAAGAGGACGAGAAGCTGCTCGAAGCCTATCTCGAAGGCCGCCAGCCGAGCGTCGCCGACCTCAAGCGCTGCATCCGCAAGGGCACCACCGCCTTCAAATTCGTTCCCGTGATGTGCGGCTCGGCCTTCAAG
>PMKE01000091.1:245-1397 GCA_003158585.1 Alphaproteobacteria bacterium | reverse complement strand
CCCTTCGTCGGCTCCATCACCTTCGTGCGCATCTATTCGGGCGTGGTAAACAGCGGTACGTCGGTCCTCAACTCGATCAAGGACAAGAACGAGCGCGTCGGCCGCATGCTGCTGATGCACGCCAACGCTCGCGAAGACGTCAAGGAAGCCTATGCCGGCGACATCGTCGCCTTTGCGGGCCTCAAGTTCACCACCACCGGCGAGACGCTCTGCGATCCGCACAACCCGGTGATCCTGGAACGCATGGAGTTCCCCGATCCGGTGATCGAGGTCGCCATCGAGCCCAAGACCAAGGCGGACCAGGAGAAGATGGGCATGGCGCTTCAGCGTCTCGCCCAGGAAGACCCCTCATTCCGCGTCTCCACCGATCAAGAATCCGGCCAGACCATTCTCAAGGGCATGGGCGAGTTGCACCTGGAGATCAAGGTCGACATCCTGAAGCGCACCTACAAGGTGGACGCCAACGTCGGTGCCCCGCAGGTCGCCTATCGCGAAACGCTGTCGAGGCCGGTCACCGTCGACTACATCCACAAGAAGCAGACCGGCGGCTCGGGCCAGTTCGCGCGGGTGAAGATCGAATATTCGCCGCTGCCTCCGGGCTCGGGCTTCGTGTTCGAGAACGACATCGTCGGCGGCTCGATCCCCAAGGAGTTCATCCCTGCGGTCGAGAAGGGCATCAAGGCGCAGAAGGAAAGCGGGTTGATCGTCGGCTTCCCGGTCATCGACTTCAAGGCCACGCTGATCGACGGCGCCTTCCACGAAGTGGACTCGAACGCGCTCACTTTCGACATCGCGGCGCGCGCCTCGTTCCGCGAGTTGGCGGAGAAGAAAGCCGCCAAGCTGCTCGAACCCATCATGAAGGTCGAGGTGGTGACGCCGGAGGATTTCCTCGGCGGCGTCATCGGCGACCTCAACTCGCGCCGCGGACAGGTGCACGGCACCGATACGCGGGGCAATGCGCAGGTCGTGACCGCGATGGTCCCGCTTGCCAACATGTTCGGTTACATCAACTCCCTGCGTTCCATGTCTCAAGGACGCGCTCAGTACACCATGCAATTCGATCACTACGAACCCGTGCCGCAAAACATCGTCGACACGCTGAAACCTAAATAAACGCCGACAGGAGAGAGAGATGGCGAAGGCCAAATTTGA
>PMKE01000091.1:0-138 GCA_003158585.1 Alphaproteobacteria bacterium | reverse complement strand
GGCGCGGCCCAGATGGACGGCGCGATCATCGTGGTCTCGGCGGCCGACGGCCCGATGCCGCAGACCCGCGAGCACATCCTGTTGGCCCGCCAGGTGGGCGTGCCTGCCTTGGTCGTCTACATGAACAAAGTGGACATG
>PMKE01000105.1 GCA_003158585.1 Alphaproteobacteria bacterium | reverse complement strand
GTTGCACGAGGCCCAGCGCACTTCCGCGCCCAGCGCCTTCAGGGTCTCGATCAGCGCCGCCGTCTGGATCGTCATGTGCAGCGAGCCCGCGATGCGCGCGCCTTTCAGCGGCTTCGTGGAGCCGTATTCCGCGCGCGTGGCCATCAGGCCGGGCATCTCGGTCTCGGCGATGTCGAGTTCCTTGCGGCCCCAATCGGCCAGAGCGATGTCCTTCACGACGTATTCCTGGGCGGTCATGGCGGAGGTCCTTACTGTGAAATCGCCGCTGCCTATAGCAGCGCCCCGGAAGGCCTTCAAGGAGCATATAAAGAAATATGCATATGTGAATTTACTGTGCCAAGACGCCTTCATCTAGCCTTTGTACGGAATGTCGCACCTACCTCTGTACCCAATCCCGCTACCAGGGAATGTAGTAAAGTCACATCCTAAGGTTGAATAACAGGAGGCGGACGTGACAAAAGCGAAAACCCGGGACAACGAGTCCCGTGAGCGTTTGTTCTACGAGATCGTCGAGACCAGTCCCGGGTCAAAAGCCCAAGGCTGGCACGGCATTCTGTATGGCAAGGACGGCAAGCCGAAGGAAATCTCGCCCGGCCCGATCGCCTTCCCTAAGGAGAAAACGGGAGGTTTTCCCTTCGGTAAATTTGTCGGCGTGAGTGCAAAGCCAGGGATGTCGTGGGAACCCTATGGCGCGATCCCGGAAGTGCTAATCACCCAAAATAGTGTCGAAAACCGGGTCATGCGCGAAAGATGGTCCTACAAGATCATCATCATGTTGGAAGGGTCGAGGAGTGTCGGCACGCGCGGCGAGTTACAGTGCGAAGGCAAGGACGTAAAGCCGGATAAAAAGAAGCCGACTGTCACGATACCGATGGGCAAGTTTGCTTGGGAGGAGAACTCCGAGATTTCAGGCCCGCACGGTTGGTATCCGACGCGCAACTAATGGCGCAGGTAAAGCAGATCTTCGTCGATCACGGCCTGAAGACGGTCTGACAGGTAGTCCCCCCTTCCGGCTCGCTTCGCTCGCCATCTCCCCGCGGCGTAGCCAAAGGCGAAGCCGGGGGGAGGTGTCGAGAGCGACCCCGGACTTGATCCGGGGGAGCTTGAGACGGAGGGGGAAGTTGCCTCTACTCTTCCCCGAACTTCGCCTCGATCAGCGCGAGGATGGCGGTGAGCGCCTCTTTGGCGTCCTCGCCCGCGGCAGAAATCTCCACTTCGCTGCCGGGCGGAGCCGAGAGCAGCATCAGGTCCATGATCGAGCTCGCATCGACGCATTGGCCGTTCCTGCCGACGGTGATGTGCGATTTGAAGCGAGCCGCCGCTTCCATCAGCTTGGCGGAGGCGCGGGCGTGCAGGCCGAGCTTGTTGGTTATCTTGGCGGTCGCCTGAACCCGCGCAATCGGACTCATGTGTTGCCGCCGCCGAAGAGGTCTGCCGAGCCGGCGCGCATGTATTTGCGCCCGGCGTCGATGGCGTCCTGGACCGCGATCTCCAGCGGCATCTTGGTGCGCGCGTCGCACAGCTTGATGAGGCTGGGCAGGTTGACGCCGGCCAGCACCTCGATCTTGCCCTTCTCGAGCAGCGTCAGCGCCAGGTTGCAGGGCGTGCCGCCGAACATGTCGGTGGCGATGACGACGCCGTCGCCCAGGTCCACCGCTTTCACCGCCGCGGCGATTTCGCGCTGACGGCGCTCGATGTCGTCCTCGGGGCCGATGCAGACGGCGCGCAGATGGCTCTGCGGGCCGACCATATGTTCCATTGCCGAGATGAATTCCTGAGCCAGCCGGCCGTGGGTTACCAGAACTATACCGATCATGAGCGTGTCCGTTTGGGGGCCGAACGATAGCTATCTCTATAGAGGAATGAAGGGGTAAATTGGGCCGATGTCCTAACAATGCAAGTTTGGCGTATAAGTTGCCGCAGCGGCGGCGATTTTGGCCTTTGCGGACGCTCGATTAACGCGCTTCGCAGGGCCGGGCGGCACGACCTGTGCCCGGGAAGGCGGCGCCCCGGTTCCGCAACCGAATGGATGTTAACTCTCAGGCCTGCCATGCCGTCTTCGCCAGCGGCAGCTCGACGGTGAAGCTGGCACCGCTTCCCTCGCGGTTCTCCGCCCGGATGCGTCCGCCCATGCCTTCGCAGATTTGGCGCGCGATGGAAAGGCCGAGCCCAGAATTCTTGCCGAAGCCGTGCTCCTGGGGGCGTTCGGTATAGAAGCGCTGGAAGATGGTCTCCAGATTGTCGGGCGGGATGCCGGGACCTTCGTCCTCCACCGTGATGCGCACCACACCGCCGTCGATACGGGCCGAAAGCGTCACCGTGCCGCCCTTCGGGCTGAACGACACGGCATTGTCGACGAGGTTGCGCACCACCTGGCCGAGGCGCTCGTCGCGCCCGACCACGACGGTGTCCGGCGGCACGTTAAGCTCCAGCGCCACTTTCACCTCGCGCGGCAGCTCCATCATCGGGTAGATCTCGACGATGGTCTCCAGCAGACGGCCGATGTCGACGACGCTCGAGGTTTCGCGGGAGAGTTCGGCGTCGAGACGCGAAGCGTCGGAGATGTCGGTGATCAGCCGGTTGATGCGCTGCACGTCGTTCCGCAGAATGTTCATCAGCCGGGCGCGGGCTTCGTCGTCCGTGGCGCGCGCGAACATGTCGACGGCGCTGCGCAGCGAGGTCAGCGGGTTCTTCAGCTCGTGCGCCACGTCGGCTGCGAAGCGTTCGATGGCGTCGATGCGGTCGTAGAGCGCGCTGGTCATGGCCGCCATGCTGCCCGCCAGCTCGCCGATCTCGTCGCTGCGGTCGCTCATGTCCGGAAGCGTTTCGCGGCCGCCGTGCCCCCGGCGCACGCGGTCGGCGGCTTCGACCAGCCGGCGCATGGGTTCTGCGATGGTGCGCGACAGGTAGAGCGAGGAGACGATCATCACCAGCGTGGCTAGGAGATACACTTCGATCAGCTTGCGGCGTTCTTCGCGCAGGATGTCGTCGATATCGCCGCCTTCGGTGGTGACGAACAGCACGCCGTAGATCGCCTTGAAACGCTGGACGGGGACTGCGACCGACAGCACCAGCCTGTTCTGCTCGTCGATGCGTTCGGCGCTGGTGACGTCGCCGGAGAGCGCCTTGTCGACCTCGCGGTAGACGCGGCCGTCGGAGCCCGCCTCGAAGTAGGGCTCCAGTTGGGCAGCCGGGCGCACGCCCATGATGGAGTCGTAGATGCGTCCGACGCCCCGCTTGAACTGGCTCCAGTCGTCGATCGGCGGAAGTTCGTTGGTCTCCACCAGGTTGCGGGCCAGAAGGTTGCGGGTATCGATGACGAGCCGGCCGTCGGTGTCGTAGAGCCGCGCCCGGAGCCGCGTCGGCGTCAGCAGCTCGCGCAGCAGCGGCGCGGCGTCGCCGACGTTGAGCGAGAGCGTGTCGCTGACCGTGGCGTATTCCGCCAGCGTGTTGGCGACCACGCGCGCTTCCTCCTCGACGCCCGTGAGCCGCTCGTCCACCAGGCCGACGCGCGAAGTCTGCACCCAGGTGACGCCGCCGATCAGCACCACGAACACGATGGTGTTGAGAAGGATGATGCGCCAGCGGAGAACCGACTGGCGCTCTCTCCGCGCGATGTCGAGCATTCTCATCCGCCGGCACCCGCGCTGCGACGTTGTCTGTGCGCGTTAGGTCTCACGATAGCGGTAGCCGACCCCGTAGAGTGTCTCGATCGCCTCGAAGCTGTCGTCGACCTGTTTGAATTTCTTGCGCAGGCGCTTGATGTGGCTGTCGATGGTGCGGTCGTCGACATAGACCTGATCGTCGTAGGCGGCGTCCATCAGGCTGTCGCGGCTTTTGACGAAGCCGGGGCGCTGCGCCAGGCATTGCAGGATGAGGAATTCGGTCACCGTCAGGCGCACCGGCTTGCCTTCCCAGGTGCATTCGTGCCGCAGGGGATCGAGCGCCAGCTTGCCGCGCACCAGCGCTTCCTTCTTCGCTTCGGGACCGGCCGCCGCGCCCTTGTGGCCCTCGGCGCGCCGCAGCACCGCCTTCACCCGCTCCAGCAGCAGCCGCTGCGAGAAGGGCTTGCGGATATAGTCGTCCGCGCCGGCATTCAGCCCCATCAGCTCGTCGATCTCCTCGTCCTTNNCGCGGCATCTTGATGTCGAGGATGGCCAGGTCCGGCGGCGAGGCGGTCAGCGCCGTCAGCGCCGAGGCCCCGTCCGAGAAGGTGCGGACGTGGTAGCCTTCCTGCTCCAGCAGCATGGAAACCGAAGTCAGGATGTTCTTGTCGTCGTCGACGAGTGCGATGTTCGCCATGATGTCAACCCGTGAGGTTGCCCTACTATAAAGGTGGAGCGGTCAAAGCAAAACGCCGACGCCAAGCCTGCGTCATTGGCCCACTTTGCGGGAGGCGGCCAGCGTCCGGCGCACCTTCCAGCCGTAGAGCAGCAGAATCAGCGCCCCGAAGGCGATCCAGCCGACCGTCGGTGCCGGAGCAAAGTCGGCGGGGACCAGTCCCAGCGGCGCTTCGGTCGAAAACGCCACAATCAGGCCCGCCAGCAGGACGCCGAACAGGCTCTCGCCCACGATCATCCCCGACGCCACCAGCACGCCGAGCCGCTTGGCATGCTCCGGCGACTTCCTGCGATCCGCCCAGCGGTCGTAGAGATGGCCGATCACGGCTCCGATCACCACCGGCAGGGTCGCCGACATCGGCAGGTAGATGCCGATGCCCACGCAAAGCGGCGGCAGGCGGAGCAGTTTGCGCGCGCCCAGGAATTCGTCGAGTAAGATCAAGGCGACGCCGAGGGCGCCGCCGAGGGCGATCATCCCCATGTCGAGTTTATGCTCGATGACCCCTTGCGCCAGCGCCGAGATCAGGCCCGCCTGAGGAGCGCCGAGAGGCTGTGCGACGGCACTGGCGAGCCTCGGTCCTCCCGCAAATCCATAGGCCTGGTTCAGAAGGTTCAGCACCCACGGGATAATGACGGCCCCGGCGATGACGCCGACGATCAGCGCCCATTGTTGCGCGCGGGGCGTGGCGCCCACGAGTTGGCCCGTCTTGAGGTCCTGAAGGTTGTTGTTGGAGATCGTCGCGATGGCGAACACGATGGCGGTGGCGAACAGGGCATAGGCTACGAGTGAGCTGCGCATGTCCGGCGTCGGATCGGCGACCGCGATCAGAATCACCGCACAGCAGATGATGGCCAGGATTCCGACTCCCGATAGCGGGCTGTTGGAGGCGCCGATCAGGCCTGCCATGTAGCCGCAGATCGCCGCCACGATGAATCCGCCGAAGAAGATGAAAGGCAGGGCGGCGATCACGAGGTTCTTCGTCATGTCGGCGAGCGGCGTCGTGGCGAGGAACGTCTGCAACAGCCAGGCGATCACGACCAGGCAGGCGATCGTCAAGAGGCCGATCCAGAGCGGCGACATGTCCACGTCGCGCGTATCGCCCGCTTGGGCTTTGGCGCGCGAGGCCGTCATGGTCGCGATCGTACCGCGCACGACGGGACCGGCCAGTTTTGTCAGCGTCCAGAGGGCCGCCACGGCTATCGTGCCTGCACCGATGAAGCGCACCTTGTGCAGCCAGACGGAATGAACGAAATCGGCGAGCGACATCGACTCTTGCGGCGTCACGGCCGTGAGGATCGGGATGGCCGCGCCCCAGGCGATCACTAGGCCGAGTCCCATCGCGATACCGACCGAAAGGCCCACGAGGTAGCCCGCGCCGAACAGCGCCAGGGAGAAGGCCATGTCGTAGCCGCCGGCGCCGCGTCCAAGCCGGAAGTAGCCCGTCACCGTCGCCGCGCCGATGTTCGTGGCGGTGAAAGCGGCCAGACCGAGAGAAGCCAGCGAGCCGTAGATCACGGCCAGCAATCCCTCCTTGGTTTCGGGGGCTGCTCCGCCTTTTGCGGCCTGTCGCGCCTGATCGCCGACGATGAGAACTTCAGCCGCCGCCACGCCTTCGGGGTAGGGCAGGTCGGATGTCGTCACCATGGCGCGGCGCAAGGGGATCGTGAACAGCACGCCCAATATGCCGCCCGAGGCGCAGATCCAGAATGAGGTCCAGAACGGAAATCCCGTCCAGTAGCCCACGATCACCAGCCCCGGCAGCACGAAGATGATGGCCGACAGCGTGCCCGCCGCCGACGCCACCGTCTGTACGATGTTGTTCTCGAGGATCGAGGCGTCCTTGAACGCCGACAGCACCGCCATCGAGATCACGGCCGCCGGAATGGACGTCGCGAAGGTGAGCCCGACCTTCAGGCCCAGATAGACGTTGGCTGCGGTGAATACGAAGGTGATGAGAATGCCGAGTACGAGCCCGCGGACGGTCAGCTCGGTTATTCGTTTCGTGGCAGCGCTCACGGGTCCCCTCGCATTATTTCCCTCGCCCACAGTGCCCACGCCCGGGCGCGGGCGAAAGTCCCTTCCTGGTCAAATCCTTGATATGCGGCGGCACACCGCTTGTTCTATGCGACAATAAAGTACTTTATATAATGAAGTTCTTTCTGTAGGGTTCTGGGGAGATTCGGAGGAGACCTGCCATGAGCATCGACATCACCAGCCAATCCACCGTCCCGGCCAGGAGCCCAGCCCTTGCCTATGTCCTGTGGGCGCTCAAAGCCGTCGCGCTCTGGCTGACGATCGTCGTGTCGTTCGTGATCGCCAACAAATTCATTCCGGTCTCGCTGCAGCCGCCGAAGCAGGACGGACCGCTGTCGATCCAGAATGCCTTTCTTCTGGTCAACGGCATGATCGCCGTCGTGCTGGCGTGGCTGGCGTCGCGCGCCCGCGTGAGAGGACCGCACCTGGCTTTGCTGATCTTCGTCGCGCTCTACGCCATCCAGAGCGGCATGATGATGCTCGAGGCCTTCTACTTCAACGACAGCATCCATCTTCCGATAAACCAGATATTCCTCATGGATGCGCAGGCGGCGGTGGTCGCGGCCGTGGTGGGGGCGGTGGCTGCGCTGCTGTTCCATCCGGCAGCGGAACCTGTCTCTGCCGTGCCGTCCGGTATGATGGCGCGCATCGCGGCGATGGCCGTCATCTACGTCGTGCTCTACTACACGGCCGGGTACTTCATCGCCTGGCAGAGTTCTGTCGTGCGGGCCTATTACGAAAACGGCGCACACATCGCGTTTGCGCCCGTCGTAGCCCTGCAAATCCTCCGGGGCACGCTGTGGGCGCTGATCGCACTGTTCATCGTGACGCGGCTGAAAGGCTCGCTGACGAGCCGCGCCGTGCTGATGGCGATTCTGTTCGCCGTTCTCACCGCCGCCCAGCTTCTCTATCCCAACCAGTTCGTGCCGTGGGCCGTCCGCTCGGTGCATCTGGTGGAAGTCGGCACCTCCGAGGCGGTATACGGTGTGATCGCGACGATCGTACTGCTCGCCGGCGCCGCGCGCCGCCCGCTGGCCGCGACCAGTGCGTGGCGCCTGATCGCCGGGCGCGCCTAAGTCCAACGGTTTATTCTGATCTATCTTATGGAGGACTGCACGTGAGCCCCGAAACCAACGCTCTCCGCGAAGACATTTCCTACATGCGACGGCTGGCGGAGCAGGGCCGCAGCGGCCCCATCCTCGGCGGCATGTTTCTGGCGGCTGCCGGACTCGTATTCGGCGCCACGTGCTTCGTGGACTGGGCGGCGCGTTCCGGCTGGCTGCCGATCTTCGGCTGGGGATTTCTCTATCTGTGGCTTGGAGCCTTCGCCGTGTTCGGCGTGATCTGGTTTGCGCTGTACTACCGGCTGCGGTCGTTTCCGGGAAAGGCCGCCAGCCCCTCCAATGCCGCTTTCGGCGTGGCCTGGAGCGCCTGTGCGATCGGCGTCATGGTGGCGTTCGCCTCCGTCGAGATCATTGCAGCGGTTATCAAATCGCCGATCGTCCTGAACGCCTATATTCCGACGCTCTTCGCGTTTTACGGCGTGGCCTGGTTCTCGAGTGCCGCGATGGCCCGGCGTCCCTGGATGTTTGCCGCTGCGGCCGGTTCGTTTGCCTTCAGTTTGATTATGGCGGTTCTGGCAGAGAACAAGCTGCAAATTGCGGTGATGGGTGTGGCGCTGCTGCTTCTGCTCACACTGCCCGGCTTGCAGCTTATGAAGGAAGAAGCACGTCGATGAGCGACGAGTTCGACATTACCGCGCTCGACGACGTGATCCACGGCCGCTTGCGGCTCGGCGTCATGGCGTTCCTGACGGGAAGCGGCACCGCCGACTTCACGACGCTGAAGGCGAAGCTGCAGGCCAGCGACGGCAATCTCTCGGTCCAGCTTCGCAAGCTCGAAGACGCCGGTTACGTGCGGATCGCCAAGTCGTTTTCCGGGCGCAAGCCGCTGACGCAGGTCTCCATCACCGACAAGGGCCGCGCGGCGTTCGTGGCCTATCTGGATGCGATAGAGAAGCTGTTGCCGAAACAGACCTGATTGTCATCCCCGGCGAGAAATTACTCTGCTCTAATTCGTGAGGTACACGCCAAAATGTCCGTTCACAGATATGTACTTGCCGTTTTTCATGCGCCCCAGGAAGAACAAGTACTTCCGCCCAAGTACGCAGCAGCCTGGATATTCTTCTGCGATCATTGGCGTGGTCAGAAATTCGAGCTGTATGGGAGGAGTTCCCTTTAGAACTTGTTCGACTTTCACAGTGTAAGCGTCCGGTGATGGCCGCC